>NZ_VFOX01000001.1:1839952-2146611 GCF_006716345.1 Microbacterium saperdae | reverse complement strand
TGCGCAGCGCGCCGGCGGTATCGCTGCGTTCATCGATGCCGAGCACGCGCTCGACCCTGACTACGCAGCGAAGCTCGGAGTCGACATCGACGCGCTGCTGGTCTCGCAGCCCGACACCGGAGAGCAGGCGCTCGAGATCGCCGACATGCTCGTGCGCTCCGGCGCGATCGACCTGATCGTCATCGACTCGGTGGCCGCCCTGGTGCCGCGCGCCGAGATCGAAGGCGAGATGGGTGACTCGCACGTCGGTCTCCAGGCGCGCCTCATGTCGCAGGCGCTTCGTAAGCTCACCGGTGGTCTCAACCAGACCAACACCACGATGATCTTCATCAACCAGCTGCGCGAGAAGATCGGTGTCTTCTTCGGTTCCCCGGAGACCACCGCCGGTGGAAAGGCGCTGAAGTTCTACGCCTCGGTGCGACTCGACATTCGTCGAATCGAGACGTTGAAGGACGGTACGGAGGCGGTCGGAAACCGCACACGCGTCAAGGTCGTGAAGAACAAGATGGCACCGCCGTTCAAGCAGGCGGAGTTCGACATCCTCTACGGCATCGGCATCTCTCGCGAGGGCAGCCTGATCGACTTCGGCGTGGAGCACGCCATCGTCAAGAAGTCCGGCTCCTGGTACACGTATGACGGTGACCAGCTGGGACAGGGCAAGGAGAACGCCCGTACGTTCCTGCTGAACAACCCCGACATCGCGTTGGCTATCGAGACCCAGATCAAGCAGAAGCTCGGCATCGGCCCGCAGGTGGCAGCTGTTGCCGCAGCTGACGAGCTCGCCGAGCGTCGCCCGGCCTGATCATGACCGGCGAGAGCGGGGGCGGATCGCGAGGCGCTGATGAGCGACTCGCCCCCGTTATCCCTTTGTTCGGCGGAGGAACGGCTCGCGCCGGTGACGTATCGAGCGATGCGCCGTCAGCGACGCCAGCCCCGGAAGGAGTCTCCGCATCCGAGGCGAGGTCCTCTTCTCAGAAGGGGAGCTCGGACGACTCACCGTCTCGCGCATCTGGAGCGGATGTTCTAGCGGGAGCGGAGCAGGCAGCGGCCGTCGTTCCACGCAGGACCGGAGACGCCGGTCTTTGGCGATCGACGTGGGATTCATCGCCGAACAACGGGAGCTCGACAGGGGAAAGCGCCGAAGCGACGCCGAGCGATCGGCATCCCGCGCGTGGGGGAGCGGCGACGAAGAGTGCTCCGCGATTGCGGGCGTTGGACAGGCATTCCGGCGTCGAAGAAGTGGAGTCCTTCGACGCTCCTGACCCGGAAGAGAACCGGAAGATCGCGGCGGAGAGTCTCGTCAGGAAGCTCCGAACACGCTCCTTGTCGATCTCGGAAGCCCGCACGGTATTGAAGACCCACGGTCTCGACGGCGCCCAGATCGACGATGTGCTCGACGATTTCACCCGACGTGGCTACCTCGATGACGCCGCCCTCGCGAGTCAGCTCGTGGAGTCGGGGAGCCAGCGCAAGGGGCAGGGACGCGTTGCGCTGTCCCGTGCTCTCGCACAGCGCGGTATCCCGCGCGACGTGGTGAACGCGGCGCTCGATGAGCTTCCGGACGACGATGCCGAGCGGGCGTTGGACTTCGCGCGGACCAAGGCACGGTCGCTCAGCAGGCTCGACGCCGAGACGGCGCTGCGGCGTCTGGTGGGCCAGCTGTCTCGCCGCGGATACAACGGATCCGTCGCCATGACCGCGGCGAAGACGGCCCTGGCCGAAGCGACGTTCGGTGGTCGACCGAGCGGCGTGCGATTCGTGGATTCCGACTGACGCCTGCGCCGCGCTGATCCACGCGATCGCGCTCGTACAATGGGAGCATCATGACTATCCCGCGCAGCGAACCGACGATCATCACCGCCTCGTCGGCAGCCGTCGACGTCGACGGCCGACAGCGATCCTACGAAGTGCGCACCTTCGGGTGCCAGATGAATGTCCACGACTCGGAGCGATTGTCCGGTTCGTTGGAAAGCGCCGGCTATACCCGTGCTGAGGCAGGGACCGAGGCGGACGTCGTCATCATCAACACCTGCGCCGTGCGTGACAACGCCGCCGGCAAGCTGTACGGGACGCTCGGCCAGCTGGCCGCCGTCAAGCGGCGCAAGGACGGGATGCAGATCGCCGTGGGCGGGTGTCTCGCTCAGATGGACAAACAGGCCGTGCTCGATAAGGCGCCCTGGGTCGATGTCGTCTTCGGGACGCACAACATGGGCTCTCTGCCCGGTCTGCTCGAGCGCGCCCGCCACAACGGCGAGGCCGAGCTCGAGATCCTCGAAGCGCTGGAGGTGTTTCCATCCACGCTTCCCACGAAGCGTGACGCGGCTCACAGCGGTTGGGTGTCGATCTCGGTGGGCTGCAACAACACCTGCACGTTCTGCATCGTGCCCAGCCTCCGCGGCAAAGAGAAGGACCGTCGCCCCGGTGACATCCTGAACGAGATCCGTCTTCTCGTCGAGGATGGTGCCCTCGAGGTCACCCTCCTCGGCCAGAACGTCAACTCCTACGGCGTCGAGTTCGGTGACCGCCAGGCGTTCGGAAAGCTCCTGCGAGCGGCGGGAGAGATCGACGGCCTCGAACGTGTGCGCTTCACGAGTCCCCATCCGGCGGCGTTCACTGATGATGTCATCGACGCGATGGCCGAGACCCCCAACGTCATGCCGCAGCTGCACATGCCGTTGCAGTCCGGGAGCGATCGGATCCTCAAAGCGATGCGGCGTTCCTACCGGAGCGAGCGTTTCCTGGGCATCCTCGATCGGGTGCGCGAGCGGATCCCACACGCGTCGATCACGACCGACATCATCGTGGGTTTCCCCGGTGAGACCGAGGAGGACTTCGAGGACACCATGCGTGTCGTCGAGCAGGCGCGCTTCTCCGGCGCTTTCACGTTCCAGTACTCCATCCGCGAGGGTACGCCCGCCGCCACGATGGACGACCAGGTGCCGAAGGAGATCGTCCAGGAACGGTACAACCGGCTGATCGCGCTGCAGGAGCGCATCTCGCTGGAAGAGAGTCAGAAGCAGATCGGTCGTGAGGTCGAGGTCCTCGTCTCCACCGGCGAAGGGAAGAAGGACGCGGCGACGCATCGCCTGACCGGTCGTGCGCAGGACAATCGTCTCGTGCATTTCGAGGTCACCGAAGGCTCCGATCTTCCCCGTCCCGGCGATGTGGTCACCGTGACCATCACTCACGCAGCTCCGTTCCACCTGCTCGCCGACGATCCGACCGGTCGTCCGTTGCAGATCCGTCGTACGCGCGGCGGGGACGCATGGGATCGCGCACAGGCAGAGTCCTGCGCGGTGCCGGCTCCCGCGAGCGACGGCGGACCGCGGGCTGTGTCGCTCGGACTCCCGACGCTGCGCGTCGGAGTGTGAACACGATCCCCGCGCACGAATCGTCGGCGGCATCGGAGCCTCGGCTCTGGGGCATCGTCGGTGCGACAGGCACAGGCAAGAGCGATCTCGCGCTCGATCTTGCGGAAGCACTGCGCGAGCGCGGGAACCCGGCAGAGATCGTCAACGCCGATGCGATGCAGCTGTATCGAGGGATGGATATCGGCACGGCGAAGCTGCACCTCGACGAACGTCGGGGTATTCCGCACCACCTCTTCGATGTGAGAGAGGTCGACCAAGAGGCCGCGGTCGCCTGGTATCAGCCGCTCGCTCGTGATGCGGTCGCCGCGATTCATGAGCGCGGCGGCGATGCGATCCTGGTGGGCGGGTCCGGGCTGTACGTCTCCAGCGTCATCTACGACTTCCAGTTCCCTCCGCGCGATCCGGAGGTGCGCGCACGACTCGAGCAGGAGCTGGCGGAGCAGGGCGTCACCGCGCTGCTCGAGCGGATCCGTGCCCTCGATCCGACCACGGCGGCCCGTGTCGACCCGCGCAACGACCGCCGTGTGATCCGTGCGCTGGAAGTCCTCGAACAGGGTGGTGCGACCCATGGAGCGGCGTTGCCCGAAGAGCCGGTGCTGTGGCACGGGCGCACGAAGCTGATCGGCGTGCACATCGATCGTGCGGAGCTTGTCGAGCGGCTCGACGCGCGCGTGGAGCGCATGTGGGAGGCCGGACTGCTCGATGAAGTCGCCGGGCTGCGCGATCACGGACTCGAGCGCGGCGTCACCGCGCAGCGCGCGATCGGCTACGCGCAGGCCCTGGGGCACCTCGAGGGTCGGCTCACGCGCGCCGAGGCGATCGCCGAGACCCAGGCGCTCACGCGTCGCTACGCCCGCCGTCAGGTGTCGTGGTTCAAGCGGTACGACGGGCTGGAATGGCACCAGCCTCCCGTCGATGTGCGCGCCCTGCTCGTCGGCTGAGACCCGTCGATGTCGGTGGCTCCTGCGAGGCTGGGAGCATGACCACCTACTACTACACGGCGTCCAGCTTGGACGGGTTCATCGCTACCCCCGAGCACTCGCTGGAGTGGCTGCTGAAGCAGGACATCGATCACGAAGGCCCGATGGCGTACGCGGCGTTCGAGAAGGGAATCGGAGCGCTGGCGATGGGCGCGTCGACGTACGAGTGGCTGCTCCGCAACCAGGGTGAGGAACCGTGGTCATATGCGCAGCCGACCTGGGTCTTCACACACCGGGACCTCCCGACGCCGGAAGGAGCGGATGTCCGATTCGTCGAAGACGATGTGCGCACGGTGCACAGGGAGATGGTCGCTGCGGCGGGGGAGAAGGACGTCTGGATCGTCGGTGGGGGAGAACTCGCCGGGCAGTTCGCCGATGCCGATCTGGTCGACGAGGTCTGGGTGCAGTACGCACCCGTCACGCTCGGCGCGGGAGCGCCGCTGCTGCCGCGTGCCCTCGACCTGGAACTGCTCGATGTGGCGCGGAACCGGAGCTTCCTCTGCGGTCGCTACCGCGTGACGAAGAGATGACCGTTCGCCCCTAGACTCGTGACCCGGTGCAGTCGGCAGGACGAGGAGGACAGAGCGTGGAGTGGGCCATTCGTGCGTTCGTGGACAGCGACACAGAACCCGTTGTTTCTCTGTGGCATGAGGCTGGTCTGACCAGACCCTGGAACGACCCCTATCTCGACATCGCGCGTAAACGCGCGGTGCAGCCGGAGCTGTTCCTGGTCGCCGTGCTTCCGCCGGGGGAGGCCTCCGACGAGGCGACAGTGATCGGCACCGTGATGGCAGGGTACGACGGTCATCGGGGGTGGCTGTACTACCTCGCCACGGCAGAATCCGCTCGTGGGCGCGGAGTGGCCCGCGGCCTCGTGCAGGAAGCGGAGCGGCTCCTGGAGGAGATGGGATGCCCGAAGGTGCAACTCATGGTGCGGGAAGGGAACGAGGTGGTCCTCGGGTTCTACGACGCGCTCGGCTATGAGCGCTTCACCGTCGCGAACACGGGGAAGCGGCTCGTCGCCGACGCCTAGCCTTGATCCCTAGACTGGGCTGATGGTCGCATTCACCAAGGGACATGGCACCGGCAACGACTTCATCATCATCGCGGACGCGGATGGGGAGCTCGATCTGAGTGCGGAGCAGGTCGCCGTCCTGTGCGACCGCCACTTCGGCATCGGTGCGGACGGCGTGCTCCGGGTCGTGCGGTCATCGGCCATCCCGGAAGGCGCAGCGAGTCTGGCCGAGGAGCCCGACGCGGAATGGTTCATGGACTACCGCAACGCAGACGGCTCGATCGCGGAGATGTGCGGCAACGGCATCCGCGTCTTCGTGCACTTCCTGCTCCGCTCGGGTCTCGCGGAGATCGAACCGGGCTCGACGCTGCCGATCGGCACCAGGGCTGGAGTGCGGGATGTGACACGCAGCGAGTCCGGCTACCAGGTGGACCTCGGACGCTGGCGCCTGTCGGGCGGCGAACCGTTGGTGAAGGCGGACGGACTCACGATCACGCGCCCTGGCATCGGTATCGACGTGGGCAACCCGCATGTCGTCGTGGCACTTGCCTCTGAGGTCGAACTCGCCTCGCTCGAGTTGCACCGCGCCCCTGAACTCGATCCGGCACCGCCGGCCGGCGCGAACGTGGAGTTCGTCGTGCCCGGCGAGCCGCTGGTGCGCGACGGCATCGGTCACGTGCGCATGCGGGTCTCCGAGCGCGGGGTCGGCGAGACCCTCAGCTGCGGCACGGGCGTGGCTGCGACGGCCCTGGCCGTGCGCTACTGGGCGGGCGAGGCCGCGCCGGACAACTGGCGCGTGGAGGTTCCCGGCGGCACCCTGGGTGTGCGGATGTTCCCGGCCGAGGACGGCGAGCACGTCGCCCTCTCCGGTCCGGCCCAGCTCGTCTTCCACGGCGAGGTCGATCTGATCTGACCTCGGTGCCTGGCCTCGCCGCTGGGGCGTTCGCGCCGCGGCGAGAGTCTCAGCTGAGGGCGATCGGCTCGGTCGGCGGACTGCCGTGCTTGCGCACCTTGAGCACGCGGTAGCCCTTGGCCGTGGTCGTGCGGAAGACGCTGTAGCCGGGGTGGAACGTCGCTCCGATCCAGCGCTGGAGTGAATCGGCGCCGAGATTGCGCTGCACCACGAGCCAGGCATCGCTGCGTTCGTCGAGCCGCGGGATCCAGCGCTCGAGCAACCCGTGCAGTTCGTTCTTCCCGACCCGGATGGGTGGGTTGGAACGGATGGTGCGGAACGTCACATCGGCGGGAACATCATCGGGCAGCGACGCGTTGACATTGGTGAGCCCGAGGGCTGCGGCATTGCGCCGGACCAGATCGAGCGCCCGCTCGTTCACGTCGACGGCCCACACCGTCGCGTGCGGTGCGGCTATCGCCATCGACAGCGTGATGGGACCCCATCCGCTGCCGAGGTCGAGAAGGTTGCCTCCCGGTGGCACCGGAGGCATGTTGGCGAGAAGCACTGCGGTGCCGGCATCCAGACGATCCGGGCTGAAGACGCCTCCCGCAGTGGTGACGTCCAGCTCTCGGCCCGCGAGCGTCACATGGATCGCACGCAGGTTCTCAGGGCTTGCCGGGGCCGCAGTGAAGTAGTGGTCGGACCCCATACGGCGAGCGTACCGGAGAGCGGGGGCTAAGGTTAAGGCTCGCAACAAAAGCCAGAGATAAGGAACGGATGACGGATACCACGACACCCTCCACGGGCGACGACGCGATGGATCGCGTGCTCGCCCATGCGGAGAAGCGCACAGAGGTACGCACGTTCGGCGCAGCACAGGCGTTGCAGGACGAATCGACCACCGCGCACTCCACGACTGACGGAAACCAGTGGGATCTCGAGGATCGGCACGCCCTTCGCCGAGTCGGCGGACTGTCCACGGAGCTGGAAGACGTCACCGAGGTCGAGTACCGTCAGCTGCGCCTGGAGAACGTCGTCCTGGTCGGGGTCTACCCGCAGGGTGCTCAGGAGGACGCCGAGAACTCGCTGCGCGAACTCGCTGCGCTGGCGGAGACCGCCGGAGCCGTCGTGCTCGACGGCGTGCTGCAGCGCCGCCCGCATCCCGACGCCGCGACCTATCTCGGTCGAGGCAAGGCGCAAGAGCTCAAGGACATCGTGGCCGCGGTCGGCGCCGATACCGTGATCGTCGACACCGAGTTGGCCCCGAGCCAGCGTCGTGCACTCGAGGACGTGGTCAAGGTCAAGGTCATCGACCGGACGACCGTGATCCTCGACATCTTCAGCCAGCATGCCAAGAGCCGCGAGGGCAAGGCTCAGGTCGAACTCGCGCAGCTCGAATACCTGCTGCCGCGTCTGCGTGGCTGGGGTGACTCCATGAGCCGCCAGGCCGGTGGCCAGGTCGGCGCCGGTGGCGCCGGTATGGGTTCCCGCGGACCTGGTGAGACGAAGATCGAACTGGACCGTCGCCGCATCCGCACCAAGATGGCGCTGCTGCGGCGGCAGATCCGTGACTACGCTCCGGCGCGAGAAGCCAAGCGCGCCGAGCGCAAGCGCAACACGATCCCGTCCGTGGCGATCGCGGGCTACACGAACGCGGGCAAGTCCAGTCTGCTGAACGCGCTCACGAGCGCAGGCGTGCTCGTCGAGAACGCGCTGTTCGCGACGCTGGACGCCACCGTGCGGCGCTCCGAGACCTCCGACGGCCGTGTCTACACGATCACCGACACCGTCGGTTTCGTGCGGAACCTGCCGCACCAGCTCGTCGAGGCGTTCCGCTCGACCCTGGAGGAGGTCGGAGACGCCGATGTCGTCCTCCATGTGGTGGACGGTTCCCATCCTGACCCGGCGGGCCAGCTGCTGACCGTCCGCGACGTCATGGGTGACGTCGGAGTGCGGGACATGCCCGAGATCGTGGTGTTCAACAAGGCCGATCTGATCCCCGACGACGAACGCCTCGTGCTGCGGGGCCTCGAGCCGCATGCACACTTCGTCTCGTCCCGCTCCGGCGAGGGCATCGCCGAGCTGCGTGCGGCGATCGAAGAGGCGCTGCCGAAGCCTGCGGTCGAGGTGCGTGCAGTCGTCCCCTACGATCGCGGCGATCTTGTGGCAGCCATCCATGAGACCGGGATGCTGTTGTCCGTGGAGCATCAGGAGGATGGCACAGCCGTGCACGCCCGGGTGTCCGAGCGGCTGGCTGCGGAGCTCGCGCCGTTCGTCCGCTGACGGCCGTCGTGCCGCCATCGCAGGCTTCGGGGCCTTCACGCGTCAACGCGCGACGAATCGAGCTTCCACCGTCGCGGTGACCGTGAGCTCTTCCGGCTCGTACTCCATCGCGGGCGCGGAATCGGCGGCGAAAGCCCCCGCACGTGCCTTCATCAAGGGAGCGCCGGGGGAGGGCTGTCCGCTCGAGATGAGTCCGACATCCGCGATCTCCAGCGGAGTGACCGTCGAGAGCCCGAGTGCCCCTGCGTAGGCTTCGGCGCGCGTCACCGCGACTCCGACCGCGGCCGCCGCGACTTCCCGCTCGACGCGATCACGCGTGGTGGGCGTGAGGTGCCAGTCCACCCAGCCGACCTCGACCCCGTCCCACGCGGAGATGTCGGAGACCCAGATCGAGAGTTCGGATGCCTCGGTGAAGGTCGCGGTGAAATCGATGCTCGCGTAGTAGACGGGAGCAAGGCGCTTGCCTTCGCTGTTCCACGGGCGCTCGGCGCGGACGGAGAGTCTCTTGCTAGACCAGTCCACGACGACATCCGTCTCGGCACGCTCCGTGATGCTCGCGCGCACCGGTTCGCCGAGTCGCATCACATCGTCGACGACGGAGCCGCGCTCCGGACCTTCGGAACGGACGGTGACACGGATGGTGGCGCGCTCCGGTGCGATGCGCGCCTCATGCTCGCCGCGGACGGTGACGGTGACTTCGCTCATGCGCCGACTCTACGCCAGCGAGCGGCGGGAATGGCGGGCGGCCGGCAACCGTTGTAGTCTGTAATGCTGGAGTCGTTCATCGGCTCGAGAAGAACAACTACACAGTGCGACAGCGGCTCCTTCGAGAGAAGGACCACGGGGCTGATCGGTTTCGACAGCGCCTGTGAATCCACGAGAAGCGGGCCGAGGATGCAGAGTTATCTCGTAAACGCTCTCTGCAAAAAAATAGTTGCCGAAACCAAGCGCAACGACTTCGCCCTCGCTGCATAAGCGAGCCCGATAGTCCGTCAGGCCGTATGTGATTCCGATACGGATCCTGGCGTCATCTAGGAATCTTGCTGCGTGATGGCGTCTGGACGTCACGTGGGACTCTTCCCAGGCTGGGCTTGTCGACTTAGGTGTCTGTGACAAAGGTCGGAGCCGAGCAGAACGTCTTCACAGACTGCGCCCGGAGAAGGCGTGGAGACTCAGCGTTGGACGGGGGTTCGATTCCCCCCAGCTCCACCAGGTCGCTGTCGCGAGAGAAACCCCGTACCGCCCTGTTCGCAGGGAGGTACGGGGTTTCTCTGTGTCCGGAGACGTCTCGTCGGCGTCCCGTCGGGGGGTGATCTCGATTCGCGAGCCACTACCGCATTCGCGTGTGCGCTTTTACGGAAATGCGTTATTGGCTCGATATTCAGTCGCATATGGGGGCCAAAGGGGACTGCGCATACACACGGCGATCGTCGCATCCGGACACGCTCAGGAGCAATTGTCGCTCAGCGAAAATTCGCCATTTCTGGGGTGATCAAGTCCTTGTAGCATCCGACGTATGTCTGAGGTCATATCGGCGGCCAATCCGCCGATGGGGAGTTTCGACCGGGTCGCGAACGTCCTGGTCGCGATGTCGCGCATGGACGCGCCTCGTGTCGCGCAGATCGGTGCATACACGGGGCTTCCCGCGAGCGCCGTCTACCGATGCCTCACGTCGCTCGTCGAGGCCGGGCTCGTCGAGGAGGGGCCGACCCGCGGGCGATACCACGCCGGCGTCGCTACCGTCGCACTCGCCGAGCGGTATCGGCACAGCGTTCTCAGCGGCGACGTCACCTCCCGCACGCTTCATGCGCTCGCTGCGCACACACGGGAGTTCGCCGCATTGCTGGTGCGTCGGGGCGACGACATCGTCTGCATCGATGCGGCAGACGGCTTCCGGGTGTTGCGCTGCACGTTCGTCGTGGGTGAGGTCGTGCCGATGGTCGCCGGGGCCAGTGCGAGCGCGATACTCGCCTATCTTCCGGACGATGAGGTCGAGGGCGTTCTGGCCCGGAACAGCGTCGCCGGTGGCGACGCCGCGGCGCTGCGGGCGTCATATGCCGAGGTCCGCGAGCGCGGCTTCGCGATGAGCGCGGGCGAAGTCGATGAGGGGGTGTGGGGCGTGGCGGCGCCGGTGTTCAGAGAGGGGATGGTCATCGGCGCGGTCGCCACCATGGCTCCGGTGATCCGCGCCTCCCGGCTCGCTCGCGCCGTCGTCCCGGCGACGGTGCTGGCGGCGAAGGCTCTCTCCGAGCAGGGGCTTCGCCTCTGACTCCCAGATCTGCACGAACTCACACCCTCCGACGGCTCGGCGTCCGCTGCTCCTCGCTCACTCGCGACGATGCATGCCGCCTTCCGCGGACAACCGAAAGGAGAGTTGACACGATGACGAGTCAACAGACGACGACGACCGGAACTCTGATCATCGAGCGGAGAACCATCGACATGGTGCCGAAGAACGAACGCCACGGCACGCCGTGGAGCCAGTTCACGCTCTGGTTCGGCGGGAACATGCAGATCACGGCGATCGTCACCGGCCTGATCGCGGTCGCGATCTTCCACGCTGAGCCGCTCACCGCCATCATCGCCGTGCTCGTGGGCAATGTCATCGGCGGAGTGACGATGGCTCTGCACTCGGGGCAGGGTCCGCGGATGGGCCTGCCGCAGATGATCTCGAGCCGCGCGCAGTTCGGGGTGATCGGAGCGACGCTCCCGCTCGTGCTCGTCATATGCATGTATCTCGGCTTCGCGTCGACCGGCGCCGCGTTGGCGGGAGATGCCATCAGCCATCTCCTCGGGTTGCCTTCCACCGCCGGAGCCGCTCCGGTCGTCGGCATCCTCATCTTCGGCGTGCTGACGGTCATCGTGTCGGTCTTCGGATACCAACTCATCCACGTGATGGGGCGGGTGGCGACCGTCGCGGGCATCCTCGGATTCGCCTACCTCTTCTTCCAGCTCTTCGCGAACTATGACGTCGGGGCGAGCTTCGGGGAGGGGGCGACCGATGCCGCGACGTTCATGGTGTGCCTGACGCTCGGAGCGAGCTGGCAGATGACCTACGCGCCGTACGTGGCCGACTATTCGCGCTACCTCCCCGCGGACACCCCGGTGTCGACGACGTTCTGGTCGACCTTCCTCGGCAGCGTCACCGGCACGCAGATTTCGATGACGCTCGGCATCCTGATCGGTGCGGTCTCAGGGGAGGCGCTGCTCGGTGGACCGGTGGGGTTCGTGGGGCACCTCGCGGGACCGGCAGCGGCGGCATTCGTGATCTACCTCGTGATCATCGTCGGCAAGCTCACGGCCAACACGCTCAACGCCTACGGCGGCATCATGAGCACAGTGACGGTGATCACCAGCTTCAACGCCGGCACGCGGATCACGTCTCGAGCGCGCTCGATCTACATCATCGTGTTCGTCGCCTTGACGATGGTCATCGCCATCGCTGCGAGCGCGGACTTCCTGAACAACTTCAAGAACTTCGTCCTGCTGCTCCTCGCGGTGTTCATCCCGTGGAGCATCATCAATCTGGTCGACTACTATCTGATCTCCAAGGAGCGCATCGACATTCCCGCGCTCTACGACCGGCGCGGACGCTACGGCGCGGTGAACTGGACCGCCCTCGTGTCATATGCGATCGGCATCGCGGTGCAGATCCCCTTCCTGACCAGTGACACCTACAGCGTGCTGGGAACGTTCAACGGGCCGTTGGCCGATGTGATGGGCGGGATAGACGTCTCCTGGGCCGTGTCGATGATCGTCACCTTCGCGGTGTACTACCCGTGGGCCAAGCGCACCATGAGACCGCCGTCGGCCATGATCTACCCGCGCGACTACACACCAGAGCAGACCGGTCAGATCGCGGTGGTGTGAGGTGCCTTCCCCACTCGTTCTCGCGACCAGAGGAACCCTCATGATGAGAACCGTCGACGAGCACGCGGACGCCGTGCAACCGCGCCCCGAGATCACCCGGCTGCCGCGGTACCGCCCCGGCAAGCCGGTGATCGCCCGTCCGGGGCTGGAGGGGTTCAAACTCTCATCCAACGAGAGTCCGTTCGATCCGCTACCGGCGGTGCAGGAGGCGATACGCCTGGCCGATCGCCCGAACGTGTACCCGGACCCCAGCGCCTCGCCACTGCGGGAGAGGCTCGCAGAGATGCTGCGCATCCGGCCCTCGAACATCGTGGCGGGCGCCGGGAGCCTCGCGGTGCTGAACGACGTCCTGCAGGTGTTCGCGGGACGTCGTCCCGACGGCACCGCCGACGAGGTCGTCTATGCCTGGCGCTCGTTCGAGTCCTATCCGATCTCGATCGGTCAGACCGGCGCACATGGTGTCCCGGTGGCACTGCGGCCGGACATGACGCATGACCTCGAGGGCATGCTCGCGGCCGTGACGGAGCGGACGAGAGTCATGATCCTGTGCACCCCGAACAACCCGACGGGTCCCGCCCTCGGTCATGCCGAGGTCAAGGACTTCCTCCTGCGGCTGCCCTCGCATGTGCTGGTCGTGATCGACGAGGCCTACGTCGAGTACGTGCGCGGCGACGACAGGCTCGATGCGATGGCGTTGCACAGGGAGTTCGGGAACGTGCTCGTGCTGCGCACGTTCTCCAAGGCGCACGGCCTCGCGGGGCTGCGGGTGGGCTACGCCATCGCCAGGGAACGCGTCATCAAGCACCTGGATGCCGTCGCCGTGCCGTTCTCCGTCTCCCAGGCGGGGCAGATGGCGGCCATCGCCTCGTTGGACGCGCTGCCGGATGTGCTCGAGCGGGTCGAGCGGACCGTGCAGGAGCGGGAGTGGTTCCGAGCTGAGCTCTCGAGCGCGGGGCTGAGGATCCCGGAGGCGCAGGGCAACTTCGTCTGGTTGCCATGGGGCGAACGGTCGGCGGAGTTCACCGCGCTCTGCAATGCGCAGGCTGTCGCGGTGCGTCAGTTCGCGGCGGAGGGTGTGCGGGTCTCCATCGGTCTGCGGGAGGCGCACCTGCGCGTGCTCGGGATCGTCCGTGATCTCACTGCGTCGAACCGGAAGGAGTAGAGGACGATGGGCGATGCACAGAGATCTGCGCGCGCAGACGAGGCGGACGGCGATGAGCGAGGCGTCGTGGAAACGCTGGAGCGGGCGCTTCCCGGCCGGGTGCTGCGGCGTGCTGCCGATACGAGTGACTACTCGCATGATCGCTCTCATCACCCGTGGGCCCCGGCGGTCGCCGTGGTCAGAGCGACGTCGACGGATGACGTGGCGACGGCGGTGCGGGTCTGTCGGGCGGCGGGCGTGCCGGTGATCGCACGGGGCACCGGCACGGGGCTCGAGGGCGGGGCAAATGCGCGCCCCGGTGAAGTCGACCCGATCACCGGAACGGTGCCTCCCCGGGCGAACGTCGTGATCATCGACCTTCAGGAGATGAACAGGATCCTGCGGATCGATCCGGACTCCGCAGATGCGACAGTCGAGGCGGGCGTGCGGCGCAGCGGTCTCAATCCCGTGCTGGCGCGCGAGGGGCTGCAGTTCGTGGCCGGTCCGGGTGTGGACGCGTCCCTCGGAGGGATGGCCGCCACACGGGCCAGCGGGACGAACGCGGTGAAGTACGGCACGATGGCCGAGAACGTCCGAGGGCTCACGGTGGTCATGGCGGACGGCACGGTGGTGCGGACCGGTGGCCGCGCACGCAAGTCATCGGCTGGCTACGACCTCACGCACCTGTTCATCGGCTCGGAGGGGACCCTCGGGATCATCACCGAGCTGACGCTGAAGCTGACGCCGATACCCGAGGCGCGTTCGCTCACCGTGCTGTCCTTCCGCTCGGTCGAAGCCGCGGCGCGCGTCGTGCAGCGGAGTCTGCAGGCGGGCGCCGATCTGGCCAGAGCGGAGCTGCTCGACACCGTGCAGATCGCCGCACTCAACGCCTACTCGCACACCGATTTCCGCGAGACGTCGACCCTGTTCATCGAGCTGAGCGGTGAGACGAGAAGTCTCGTGGGGCAGGGGGAGCGGCTCGACGCCATCGCGGAGTCCGAGGGAATGCTCGAGCGCCGGAGCATCGCCCCTGATGACCAGGAGCGGGTCTGGCAGGTGCGCCATGACGCGCTCCCGGCCGCGCAGGCGCTTCGTCCCGATGCGTACACCTGGTCGACCGATGTCTGCGTGCCGATCGCCCACCTCGCGCAGTGCATCACCGAGACACAGGCCGACATCGAAGCCAGTGGACTCGTCGCCCCCATCGCCGGGCATGTGGGCGACGGGAACTTCCACCTCGCGTTCGTCCTCGCGAAGGGAGACGATGCGGAACGGCATCGCGCGGCCGCGCTGTATCGACGGATGATCCGCCGAGCACTCTCCGTCGGCGGCACCTGCACCGGCGAACACGGTATCGGAGAGGGGAAGATGTCCGATCTGATCGATGAGCATCCCAGCGGCGTTCCGGTGATGCGAGCGATCAAGCGCGCTCTGGATCCGGAGGGAATGCTCAACCCGGGGAAGATGGTCGACAGCCGCGGTGAGTGAGTGTCAGCCTCCGAGCGAGAGCTCTTCGATCACGGTCGCGACGCGGCCTCGCTGTTCATCGTCGAGCCCGCGGATCGGGAGCGGCAGGCACCGAGAAGGTGCGAGGCCGAGGTGCTCGGCGACAGCGGCGATCACACGCAGGCTGCCCCCGAATTCGGCGAAGAGCTCCCACAGGGGCGCGAGACGCGCCGACTCGGCGGCGGCCGCATCGAAGGCCCCTTCTTGGCTGCTCCGGGTGATCCGAGCGGCGGGGGAGGGCAGCGTGCCTGCCACCACGGAGTACCAGGCATCGCAACCAGCGGCGAGGCCGGCGGCACCGAACGCGTCGCCCGAGACTCCGATGGTCACATGGTCGGGAATGGTTGCGCGGATCTCGGCGACGTGGGCGCGTGCCGCATCCGGTTCCCGGGGGACCCCCGGGATCTTGATCGACGCGATGCCGGGGAGCTCGGCGATGCGACCGTAGAGCTCGGGCGAGAAGGCGAAGTGCGTCGTGCCGGGGTTGTCGTAGACGATCACGGGAAGTCCGCTACGTGCGGTGACGGTCTGATACATCTCGAACACGTCGTCCGAGGTCAGCGGCTGATAGGTCATCGGAGCCAGGAGAAGGCCGGCAGCTCCCGCCCGCTCCGCGTTCGCGGCGTGCAGGAGCACCTCGGATGTCCGCAGGGCGCTGATGCCGACGAAGACCGGTGTGCGGTCGGCGTGCTCGACGGCGAGACGTGCGACGCGAGCGCGCTCGATCGGGCTCAGGTATGCCGCGCACCCGGTGGAGCCGAGTGCGGTGATCGAATCGACGTCGGCCGCCGCCAGCCGCTCCACGAGCCCGGCGAAGGCACGTTCGTCGACGACGTCATCGTGCAACGGGGTGAGGGGGAACGCGCTGAGTCCGGCGAAGGGCGACATGCGAACAGCCTACGAGCCCCGGCGCTCATACCCGTCGAGCACCCACTCGTTCATCGTGAGATCAGCGCCTCGGAAGCTCGCAGTGATGGTGCCGACCAGCTGGAGGCCGGCGCGTCGGCAGACGGCATTGGACGCAGGGTTGTCGGTTTCGGGAAACGCGACGAGTGGGCGACTGTCGCCTCCCTGGCTGCTGATGTCGTCGCGCAGCAGCCCGACCGCTCGGCCCGCGATCCCCTGGCCTTGGGCTTCCGGAAGGACGAACCATCCGGTCTCGAAAGCGTCCTGCTCTCTCCAGCGCACGCTCCAGTAGCCGATGGACCCGACTTCCTGCGTGCCGTGCCGGATGACGAACATCCGGGCTTCCCCGGTCTCGACGTAGCGGAGATAGCGAGCGTGACGATCGGCGACCTCGGCGTCCGACTCGGGACCGTTCAGATGCGCGGTCATCTCTGCAGTGTTGGCCCGGTGCAGCAACCAGAGATCGTCCTCGCTCCAGAGGCGAAGTGTGATGTCTGCCATGAGTCGAGGATCTCACTGGGCGCTGACAACGCGGGGAGGCGCGGTGTCAGTGCAGGGGCCGACGGAACGCGGGGGCGCCGCGCAGTCGTCGTTTCGCGCGGATGTAGGTCGCCGGCGTCGATCCGAACACCTGCCGGAATGCCTTGATGAAGCCGGTCGGCGTGCTGTAGCCGATGAGCTCGGCGGTGTCCTGCACGGAGTGCCCCTCCACGAGGAGGCGCTCAGCCGCATAGACGCGTGCGCGGGTGCGCCACTGGCTGAAGGTGATCCCGGTGTCCGCGAGGAAGGCACGATGCAGGGTCTTGGTGCTGACACCGAAGTGCTGCGCCCAGTTCTCCAGCTCGCGGAGCTCCTGAGGATCCTCGAGGATGGCTTCCGCGATCGCACGAGCGCGCGGGTCGGAGGGGAGCGCCAGCGCGTCATAGCTCTCCTCGGTCGAGGAGAGGATCTCCCGCAGCAGAGCGATCGAGGCGTCCAATCGTGACTCATCGACGTCGATCGACGACAGGCTCTGGATGATCGCCACCGCCACGGGATCGACGGGGAGAACCAGCGGCCGGGTCCAGCGCGGCTGGGGGAGCCGCAGGACAGGGTCGATGTAGAGGCTGAACATCTCCTCGGCCCCGACCATCTGCATCTCGTGCTCGGCGAGGGCGGGGATCCAGGCGAAGTGGTCACCGTGCAGATGCCAGCGGGAATCGCCCACGCCGATGCGGGCCCCGCCGGGGATCCACGCCAGCTGGTCGGCGGCGTGCGAATGCGGCTCGAAGTACTGGTCCGGCAGCACCTGCTCGCGGTGCGCCTCAAGTTTCTCGTATGTCTTTCCAGGCACAGCGGTCGAGCCTCCGGTGGTGATCGTGGAACCAGATCATCCTGGACGGACATCACGACCGACTTCTGGGACGATTGGTGTCCTTCTCGGATGGTAGCAAATTAGGTAAGCCTTTACTATGTTGGGGCCTCGTCACCTGTGCCCTTCCACCCGAGGAGTCCCATGTCCCGCCCGTTCCGGCGCGCCCCCCGAGCGCTCATCGCGCTCACCGCTCTCGCCCTCGCCGCATCCTCGCTTTCTGCGTGCGCCGCGGCGTCGGACGCGGAGGGCGGCGAGTCCTCTCAGACGGCCTCCGACACGTACCCCCTCACCGTGGAACATGTCTACGGCGAGACCACGATCACGGAGAAGCCCGAGCGCGTCGTCACTCTCGGCTGGTACTCGCTCGACGTCGTCGCCGCGTTGGGCGAAGTGCCGGTGGGTGTGGAGGACTTCAGCTGGGGCAACGTGGACACGTACCTGCCGTGGTTCAAGGACAAGGTGGAGGAGCTCGGCGGCGAGCTTCCCGAGGTCATCCAGTTCACAGACGCCGGTGAGTACGACTTCGAGCAGATTCTTGCGCTCGCGCCCGATGTGATCCTCGCCAACCACTCCGGCATCAGCGAGACCGACTACAAGCGCCTGACGGAGATCGCACCGACCGTCGCGTTCCAGAAGTCGGCATGGGCCTCGGATCGTGAGCAGCTCACGCTCTCGGTCGGTTCGATCCTCGACAAGGAGGAGGAGGCGCAGCAGCTGCTCGACGACGCGGATGCCGCGATCGCCGCCACCGCGGAAGCACACCCGGAGTTCGAGGGGATCGTCTTCACCTATGGCTGGTTCCTCGGTGAGGGCGAGACCGCGCTCGGCCTCTACCTGCCGCGTGACCCGCGCGTGCCGCTTCTGGAGGAGCTCGGCTTCGTGTCGTCGCCGGATGTGGATGCACTCGAGAGCACGACGAAGGAGTTCTACGCGAACGTCAGCCTCGAGGAGCTCGGCGACATCGAGTCCCAGTTCCACATCGGGTGGAGCAACACCCCGGAGGACGTCTCCCACACGCTGGCCGACCCGCTGATCTCGCGCTGGGCGCCGATCACGCAGAACTCCTACTACTTCTTCGAAGATCAGCGCCTCGCCTGGGCGACCACTGCGCCGAGCGTGCTCAGCATCCCCTCGACGATCGATGATCTCGCCGACGCGCTCGCGAGCGCTGTCCCCTCGACGAACTGACGTTGTCCACGTTGTCGAGCCGCGCCGCGGAGCGTCCTGTGACGTCCCGCGGCGCGGCGGCGCGCACGGTCGGCTTCGCGCTCGCACTGCTCCTCCTCGCCCTCTCGGTGCTGCTGAGCCTGATGGTCGGGGCGAAGGCTCTCGCGCCCACGACCGTGATCTCGGCGCTCATCGACTTCGACGGTTCGGATGCGCAGGCCATCGTGCGGGACTCGCGGCTTCCCCGCACGATCGTGGGACTGGTGGTCGGTCCGGCACTCGGCGTGTGCGGCGCACTGATCCAGGCGTTCACCCGCAATCCGCTGGCAGACCCCGGCATCCTCGGCGTGAACGCCGGTGCGACGTTCGCCGTCACCATCGGTGTCGGGCTCCTGGGAGTGCGCGGGCCGAATGCGTACGTGTGGTTCGCGCTGGGGGGAGCGCTCGTGGTGACACTCGTCGTGTATCTGATCGGCGCTGCAGGGCGGGGTGGTCCCTCCGCCGGCCGGATGACGCTCGCCGGCGTCGCGATCGGTGCGGTGCTCAGCGGGATCACGTCGATCGTGATGCTCAAGAACCTGGAGGTCTTCACCATGCTGCGCTTCTGGGGGCTGGGCAGTCTGGGCGGCCGTGACGACAGCGCCGTGGCGATCATCGCGCCCTTCATCGGCGTGGGCCTGGTGATCGCCCTCCTGGTGGCTCGACCCCTCAACGCGATCGCTCTCGGGGATGACCTGGGACGCACTCTCGGTGCGCGGCTGGTGCGCACACGAGTGGTCTCGATCATCGGAGTCACGATCCTCGCGGGCGGGGCGACCGCGCTCGCGGGGCCCATCGCCTTCATCGGACTGATGGTTCCGCACGCCGTGCGCTGGTTCACCGGTCCGGACCAGCGGTGGATCATCGCCTACTCTGCGGTCGTGGCGCCGAGCATGCTCCTGCTCTCGGACGTGATCGGTCGCGTCGTGCTGCCTTCCGGCGAGCTGCAGGTGAGCATCGTCACGGCGATCGTCGGCGCACCCGTGCTGATCGCGCTGGCTCGTCGCAAGCGGGTGAGCGGACTGTGAGCACTGTGATCCATGACGCGTCTCCGCGGACGGTCTCGATCCGCATCGGTCCGGGGATCTGGCGGTGGGAGCGACGTGCCCTGGCGGTTCGGGGCATCCTCATCGTCATCCTCCTGATGGTCGGTGCGGCTTCGCTCGCGATCGGAACCTACCAACTCGACCTGTCGCAAGTGCTCTCGGCTCTCACCGGAGGTGGGGAGGGCAATGTCAGGAAGCTCGTCCTCGAATGGCGTCTACCGCGGGTGCTCTTCGCCGTGCTCGGAGGGCTCGCACTGGGAATCAGCGGGGCGATCTTCCAATCGCTCACGCGCAACCCTCTCGGCAGCCCCGACGTCATCGGCTTCGATGCCGGGTCCTACACCGGCGCGCTCGTGGTCATGCTGGTCCTCGGGAGCGTCTCCTACGCCACGATCGCGACCGGCGCCGTTCTCGGAGGGGTGGTGACCGCCCTCGCGGTGTATCTGCTGGCGTATCGCCGGGGGATACAGGGCTTCCGGTTCATCATCGTCGGAATCGGGGTGTCGGCGTTCCTCGTCGGCATCAACAGCTACCTGCTGATCAGCACCGGAGCGCAGGAAGCGCGTGCCGCCGTCTCCTGGGGTTTCGGTTCGTTCTCCGCGCTCGGCTACGAACAGCTCGTCCCGTTCGTGCTCGTGCTCATCGTGATCCTGCCGCTCGTCGCGATCGTGCGCCGCGGTTTCGCGCAGCTCGAGCTCGGTGACGACGCCGCGAAGGCGGTCGGCGTCGGCGTCGAGCGCTCCCGTCTGACCATGACCGCGCTCGGTGTGGCGCTCACGGCCATCGTGACGGCCGCGGCAGGGCCGATCTCCTTCGTCGCGCTGGTCGCGCCGCAGGTGGTGAGGCGGCTGGTGCGGACTCCTGGCCTCGACGTCGTGAGCGCCGGCCTCATGGGGGCCGTACTGCTCCTCGCCGCGGACTTCGTCGGCCAACGGGTCGACATCACCGTCGGCCTCGTCACCGTCGTCCTCGGCGGAGGGTACTTCGCCTGGTTGCTCATCAAGGAAGGGTTCCGTCGATGACAGAGATCGTCTCGAGTCGTCTGCGCGCTGCGGACGTCACGATCGGCTACGACCGCCGGATCATCTCGACCGACCTGTCGGTCGAGATCCCCGACGGATCGTTCACAGTGATCGTCGGGCCGAACGCCTGCGGCAAGTCAACGCTGCTGCGCGCCCTCTCCCGACTCATTCAGCCTGACGCGGGTCGGGTGATGCTCGATGGGCGCTCGATACACGACTACCGGCCCAAGGAGGTCGCGCGTCGTGTGGGACTGCTCCCGCAGAGCTCTCTCGCCCCGGACGGCATCCGCGTCGCCGATCTCGTGGCGCGCGGGCGGTACCCTCACCAGACGATCCTGCGTCCGTGGTCGGACGAGGACGAGCGCGCGGTTGCAGACGCCATGGCCGCGACCGGCATCGTCGAACTGTCCGATCGCCTCGTCGATGAGCTCTCGGGCGGCCAGCGACAGCGGGTCTGGGTCGCCATGGTGCTCGCGCAGCAGACGCCGCTGCTGTTGCTCGACGAACCCACGACCTTCCTCGACATCGCGCACCAGATCGAGCTGTTGGAGCTGCTCACCGATCTGCACGAGTCGGGGAGCACGCTGGTGGCGGTGCTGCACGACCTCAACCATGCGGCCCGCTACGCCACCCACCTGATCGCCATGAAGGACGGGGCGGTCGTGGCGGAGGGTGCACCGGCGGACATCGTGACGGCGGAGCTGGTGGAAGAGGTGTTCGGGCTGCCCTGCGTGGTTGTGCCGGATCCGATCACGGGCAAGCCGAGCGTGGTGCCGATCGGACGGGTGCGGTCGGCGCGTTCCGACTGAGATCGGCCGGCGGGGGCGCGCTCATCGTGCACCCGGAGGCGATTCAGCCGGCCCACTCGATCAGGACCAGCCCTTGACGGGTGTCGGCGAGCTTCACCCACCCGTCGTGGAACAGGTACGTCATGCCGTAGCCGTCCTCGTCGGTGCCCATCGAATACTGGGGATCCTCGGTGATGTAGGTACCCTCAGGGCCATCTTCGCGGGTCCACCCGGAGGCCAGGAGCGCGGTCTGGGCTGATGCCGCGTCTTCGGGCGTGATCGCCGACCAGCCGTAGAGCTGACCATGGTCCGAGCCGACCGCGTAGTCCGCCCAGAAGCACAGCAGGCCCTCGGTGAGTGTGACGTCGCCGATCACGAACTCCTTCGGCTTCGCCGTCCAGCCGGCCGCTGTCAGCGCCTCGACGGTGCCGGCCGAGATCATCGATTCGCAGGAGATCTCGGCGGCCGGCTCTTCGGTGGCGGGAGTGTCGATCGGCTCGGTCGTCGCGCGCGGTGTCGGACTCGCTGCCTCAGCGGTCGGTGACGGCGCGGGCGCGGCGGGGCCGGCGCACCCGGTGAGGGCGGCGAGGAGAAGGAAGGCTCCCGCTGTCGCGGAGGTGATGCGGGGGATCATCGCGGGCCTCATGGTTCGGATCAGTCGTGCAACAGGGAGAGGAACGCCTCGTGGAGGATGCCGTTGGTTGCGAGCGTCGATCGAGCCGAGATCGTCTCAGAACCGTCGTAGGCGGTCATCCGTCCGCCGGCCTCGCGCACGATCGGGACGGCCGCAGCGATGTCGTACTCCTTCACATCGAACTCGGCGACCATCTCGAGCCGTCCCTCTGCGAGCAGCATGTACGAGTACACATCGCCGTAGGCGCGATCCCGCCAGATGCGGGACGAGAGGCGCACGAGATCGTCGAGGTGCCCGGCATCAGCCCACTGGGCGATGCTCTGGAAGCTCGCGCTCGCGTCGTCCAGCGTCGCGACGGCCGAGACCCCGAGCTGCCGAGGTCCTGTCTCGGTGGCCGTCCACGCGCCGGCGCCCGTGGAAGCCCACCAGCGCCGTCCGAGCGCCGGCATGCTGACCACGCCGACCTGTGGGACTCCATCGATCGCGAGAGCGATCATGGTGCCCCAGAGCGGGACGCCGCGCAGGAAGTTCGCCGTGCCGTCGATCGGATCGATGATCCACTGCCGATGCGTGTCGCCCTCTGCTCCGAACTCCTCGCCGAAGATGCCGTCGTCCGGCCGCTCGACGGCCAGGAGCGCGCGGATCGCCCGCTCCGTCGCGAGGTCCGCGTCGGTGACATGCGAGTTGTCGGCTTTGGTCGAGATCACCAGATCGGCGGCATCGAACCTCGGCAGCGACTGCGCGTCGGCCGCATCGGCGAGCCGGAGGGCGAGATCGAGGTCTGCGCGAAGGGCGTCAGCGGGGGAGGAGACGGTCACGGATACAGGATATCGCCCGCCTCGATCCGGAACGTCGTGCGGCGTCATGGAGCGGGGATGCGGAATCTGCCGTGCAGCACGGCAGGAAGCAGAAAAGCCTCACGAATCTGGCGAGAGATTCGTGAGGCTGATCCGTGCACCCCCTCGGACTTGAACCGAGAACCCACTGATTAAGAGTCAGTTGCTCTGCCGATTGAGCTAGAGGTGCGTTTTCCGGGATGACCCCGGCCGAGGAATTACATTACCAGTCGACGGGCGGCATGTGAAATCGAGGGCGGAAAGGCGTGGTCGCCCCAGCGATTCTCGCTCCGTGACCACGTTCAGTGCTCGCGTTCCGGGCGGCTCCCTCGCGACCACTCCGAGGTCGATCTGCAGACGAGTTCGTCGTCGCCGCGACGTGTTCCGGTATATCGCGTAACGCCTGCGCCTTCCCGTGGTCTCATAACCGGGGTCTCTGCGCAGGCAGAGTCGAAAGGTGACTGGAGGACAACACCTATGCGAAAGCAGATACGGCGCGCGTCGCGCGTTCGAACGATCGGGACGGTGGTCACGACGGCGATCGTGGCCGTGGCGACCATGACGGGCTGGGGTGCCTCGGCAGCGATGGCCGCCGACTACGACTATCCCGCGGCCATCGATCCGGCATCGATCGTCGTGACGACCGCGGACGGGAGTAGCGGTACCACCGTCAATGAGCATCTTCGAGTGGACGCGGGCTGGGCGGTGCCGGACGGTGCCGTCTCCGGGCAGACCTTCGGATTCACGCTGCCCGCCCAATTCGCGGGATACACGGGGGCATTCTCGGTTCCTGCCGACGATGATCCGTCTGCGACCGTCGCAGACTGCACGGTCTCCGAGGACAGCCCGCCCGTGGTCACCTGTACGCTCACGGACTACGTCGACGGACGAACGGATATCTCGGGGTCGCTCTGGTTCCTCGTGTCGGCCGTCGAGGAGACGACGGACACGACCGTCGATTTCGAGGTGGACGGCACGATCGTGCCCGTGCCGATTCCCGGCGGAGGCATCGTCGGGGAGCCCGTGCCGACCGAGCCCGAGAAATGGTCGTGGCAGACAGCGGATGGCCGGCTCGCCTGGCAGCTCATGATCCCCGGTGCGCAGTTCGCCGGGGCGGGCTCGCTGTCGATCGATGACACCCTGACGCCGCCGGGGGCAGGCGTGGGCGAGCACCACAACATCGACGGTGCACTCAGCGTGTGGAGCACCGACACGGCAGGCCAGGATCGTGGGACGATCACCGCCTGGACGGGCGGTTGGGACGCCACCGGCAGCTCCTTCCATCTCGAGATCGCAGGCCCGATCGATCCGGCGCGCAACTACGTCGTGAAGTACTACACCGTGCCGATCGACGGCGCCACGGGAGACTCGTTCTCGAATGTCGCCGATATCGCGGGAGTCATCGTCCGTGCCACTCAGGTCTGGACCGCGACGGGAGGGGGAAGCGGAACCGGCGGGACGACAGGCGGCTTCTCGATCCAGAAGGTGCTCGCCGGCGACGGCGCGGAGAGCGTGCCTGCGGGTACGACGTTCGACGTGGCGTACTCCTACGGCGACCCCGTCGTGCGCAAGGTGCTCGAGGTGACGGTGGGGGCGCCGGCGACCAGCATCGCGCTGCCTCGCGGCACGATCATCACTCTCGAGGAGATCGACCTGCCGGCGATCGATGGCGTGACCTGGGGGACGCCGACGTTCGGCGGGAGCGGCGTGCGCTCTCTCGCCGACGGCACCGCAGAGATGACGATCGTCGCTGGTTCGGCGGTCGCCATCACTCTGACCAACACCGCGACCCCGGTCGTGCCCCCGACGACGCCCCCGCCGACGAACCCGCCGACGCCGGCGACGCCCGTCGTTCCGACCCCGCCGAGTGAGCTGCCGCTCACGGGTGGACTCGCCTCGACCGGAAGCGACGTTCCTGCCGGGCTCCTGTGGGCCGGTGGAGCGGTGATGCTCCTCGGGCTCGCATTGACCGGTGGAGCGGCCCTCAGGAGGCGTGTGCGCCGCGAGGGATGACGCGTCGGACCGCGCTCCGCGCCCGGCCACCCGATGCCGGGCGCGGAGACGCTCCGGATTCTCGCGAGAGGCGGAGACGCACGTCAGGCGACCGGGATCACGATTCCCGATGTCAGTGCCACGAGTTGCGCGAAGGTCAGCGACATCACGGTGTGCGGGTGCCCGGCGGCAGCCCATACGGTGTCGTGCTGGCGGAGCGCCTCATCGATGTACGTGCGGATCGGCGCGGGGTGCCCGACCGGTGCCACGCCCCCGATGGCCTGGCCGGTGACGGCGCGCACGGTCGCGGCGGGTGCCATCACGACAGCGTCGACGCCGATCTCAACGGCGAGGATCGCGACGTCAGCCCGGTGCCCTCCGCTGGTCATCACCAGCACCGGCTCGTCGTCGGCGAGGAACACCAGGCTGTTCGCGATCGCGGAGACCGTGCACCCGATCGCCGCTGCGGCTTGCGGCGCCGTTCTCGCGGAGTCCGGAAGGACGCGGATCTCGGCGTCGACCCCAGCCTCTGCGAGATGCTGGTGGACCACTCTGCTGCGCTCCGGGAGCGCGGACACATCGATCATCGCCCCACCGTATCCAATCCGCCCGTCGTGTGATCAGGCGGCGTCGCCGACCAGGATCGCCGCGGCGTCCTCGGCCGGAACATCCGCGGGTTCATCGTCGATGTGGGCCAGCACGCGTCGGCCGAGGAACACCGTGAGCGCGGCGATCAGCACGGCCGCAGCGGCGAACAGATACGGCACGGTGGCGTTGAACGCGTGCCACAGCAGAGCGGCGATGGGGGGAGCCATGGCGCCGCCGAGGAAGCGGACGGCGGAGTACGACGAGGAGGCGACGGAGCGAGGCAGGTCGGTCGCCTCCATGACGGCCTCGGTCAACACGGTGTTCATGACGCCGAGGAGAAGGCCGCCGATCACGATGCAGACGACCAGCGCCGCGGGGTTCGCGACCAGCAGACCTGCCACGATGAGATCCACCGCGAGCAGAGGCAGCACGAGCAGGATGATGCGCGTGCGAGGCATCCTGCGCATCAGGGCCGGCGCCACCCACACGCTCGTGACCGCCAGAGCGACCCCCCAGCCGAAGAAGGTGAGACCGATTCCCATCGCGCCGAAGCCGAGAGGGAAGGGCGAGAAGGCGAGGAGCACGAAGAAACCGATGTTGTAGAACAGTGCGGCAACGGCGAGTACCGCGAGTGCCGGGCGTCGCAGCGCCGTGAAAGGTGCGGAGAACGGCACGGGTACACGCTTCTCCGACGAGCCGCGCACGAGTACGAGCACGGCGACGAAGGCGATCGCCATCAGGACGACGACCCCGAAGAACGGGCCGCGCCAGCTCTGCTCGCCGAGCAGCCCTCCCAGGAGGGGGCCGATCGCGATTCCGAGGCCGAGGGCGGCCTCGTACAGCACGATGGCGGCGCTGCTGCCTCCGGATGCGGCGCCGACGATCGTCGCCAGGGCCGTCGAGATGAACAGGGCGTTTCCGAGCCCCCAGCCGGCTCGGAAGCCGATGACGGCGTCGACGCTCCCGCTCAGGGCGCAGAGGAGCGCGAAGACCACGATCAGTGCGAGACCGATCAGCAGCGTGGCCTTGGCGCCGATGCGACTCGAGATCCAGCTCGTCACGAGCATCGCGAGTCCCGTCACCAGCAGGTAGCTGGTGAAGAGCAGCTCGGTCTCGACCGGCGATGCTTGGAGGGATTCGGCGATGGCCGGGAGGATGGGATCGACCAGGCCGATGCCCATGAAGGCGACGACGCACGCGAAGGCGACCGCCCAGACTTGGGCCGGCTGCTTCCACGGGGATGCGGTGGCGGCGGTGTTCAACGTGCTGCTCCTGTCTTGTCTGCGTTGTCGGTGTGCGTGGAGAGGATCTCGGCAGCCCGTATCAGAACGCCCCACTCCTCGTCGCTCACTCCGGCGAACCGCGGAGCGAGCGTGTCGCGGAACTCGGCGCGCCATGCCTGCAATGCAGCGGATCCGGCAGGGGTGACCTCCACGACGGTCGCCCGCGAATCGGCGGGGTCCGGGGAGCGGAGGACGAGCTCCTCGCGCTCCAGCACGCCGATGAGTCTCGTCATGCCGGGTTGAGTCGTCCGAGCCGCACTCGCGAGCTCGCCCACGCGCTGAGAGCCCTGCTGGTCGAGCAGGCTCAGCACCCGCCACTGCGCCGCGGGCGCCTCGTTGCCGGCGTCCTGCGCGGCGATGCGGGCGAGCGCATACGCGGAGAGCACGATCGACGGGATCACGTCCAAACGATTCATACCAAGAAGTATATACCTAATGGTATGAAAATGGCGCCGGTCGGACTCAGCGTCGGGCGTTGGCGATCCGTGCGGAGAGCTCGTGGGCGTGCGCGAGGAGCGTGCGACCGAGTTGCGCCATGCGGTCGGGGCCGAAGCGGAACTCGACGCCCGTGAGGCTCAACGCCCATTCCGGTCTGCCCGCTCGATCGAAGACCGCGGCGCCGATGCCCCAGCTTCCTTCCACGATGAGACCGGGATTGATCGCGTAGCCGCGCTCTTTCGTCTCGGCCAGGCGAGTGCGGAGGGGGCGCTCGCCGTGCGTCCCGCCCCAGGTGTTGTCGAGATCGGGATGGCGCTCGAGATACGTATCCACATCGTGGTCAGGTAGGAAAGCCAGGATGGCCAGACCGGCGCTCGCGACGCCCAGCGGGAAGCGGACACCCTCGCTGAGCACGAAGGAGCGAATCGGGAACGCTCCCTCCTCGCGGAGCAGGCAGACGGTCTCATCCGCGCGGCGCGCGGAGAAGAAGGCGCTCTCCTCGGTCTTGACGGCGAGCGACCGGACGATGTCGCGTGCCAGACCGGTGACGTCGTACCTCGTCGCGGCGACGGAGCCCATCAGGAACAGCTCGGGGCCGGGCATCCAGCGCGTGCTGTCGGCGTCGCGATCGACCAGTCCCTCGGCCTTCAGCGCGGTCAGGAGGCGATGTGCGGTCGAGCGGGAGAGGCCGGCATCCCGCGCGAGATCGTGGAGTGCCGCTCCCTCCGCGCCTCCGGCCGTGACGAGGCGGAGCAGATGCGCTGCGCGCGCGATCGACTGCGCACCGGGGATGCCTGCCGCAATGGATTCCATATTGTGGACGGTACTGCGCGAAGCGCCCACATCGCAAGAACCGGCTTCCGCTGCGGCCCGGTGCGCGTCAGGCTGGACGCAGGACGCGTTTCGAAGGAGTGCACGTGATCGACAAGCAATGGTCAACAGCTGCCGAGGCGGTCGCCGACATCCCGGACGGCGCATCGCTGGCGGTGGGCGGCTTCGGCCTCTCCGGTAACCCGATCGCTTTGATCGAGGCGCTGCTGGCGCAGGGCACCTTTGATCTGAGCGTCGTCAGCAACAACTGCGGCGTCGACGACTGGGGTCTGGGAGTGCTGCTCGGAGCTCACCGGATCCGCAAGATGACCTCCTCGTACGTGGGAGAGAACAAGGAGTTCGAGCGTCAGTTCCTCAGCGGAGAGCTCGAGCTCGAGCTCACCCCTCAGGGGACGCTCGCCGAGAAGCTCCGAGCCGGCGGATCGGGCATCGCGGCGTTCTACACCCAGACCGGTGTCGGGACCCAGGTGGCGGAGGGCGGCCTGCCGCGGCGCTACAACCCGGACGGCACGATCGCCGTCGCCTCGCCGACCAAGGATGTGCGCACCTTCGACGTCGATGGTGCGCCGCGCGACTTCGTGCTGGAGGAGGCGATCACGACCGACTTCTCGCTCGTGCACGCCCTGGCTGGTGACCGGCACGGCAACCTGATCTTCAACAAGGCCGCCCGCAACTTCAACCCACTGGCGGCCATGGCCGGACGCATCTGCATCGCCCAGGTCGAGCGGCTCGTAGAGCCCGGCGAGCTGGACCCCGATCGCGTGCACCTGCCCGGCGTGTACGTGCACCGGATCGTCGAGGTCGGTACAGACATCCCCAAACGCATCGAACGGCGCACCGTCGCCGCGGAAGGAGCCTGACATGGCGCTCACACGCGACGAGATGGCGGCGCGCGCCGCGGCGGAACTCCGGGACGGGGCATACGTGAACCTCGGGATCGGCCTTCCCACGCTCGTTCCCAACCATGTGCCCTCCGACGTGACGGTGGTGCTGCAGTCCGAGAACGGCATCCTCGGTGTCGGCCCGTACCCCCACGAGGATGCCGTCGACCCCGACCTCATCAACGCCGGCAAGGAGACGGTCACGGTGCTCCCGGGGGCGGCGTACTTCGACTCGGCGGCCAGCTTCGGGATGATCCGCGGCGGCAAGATCGACGCGGCCATCCTCGGTGCCATGCAGGTCTCCGCGACGGGTGATCTCGCGAATTGGATGATCCCGGGGAAGATGGTCAAGGGACCCGGCGGTGCCATGGACCTCGTGCACGGTGCCGGCACCGTGATCGTGCTGATGGAGCATGTCGCGAGAGACGGCTCGGCGAAGATCGTGGACGAGTGCTCGCTGCCGCTCACCGGACGCGGAGTCGTGGACCGCATCATCACCGATCTCGCGGTGATCGACGTGACCGTGAAGGGTCTCGTGCTGATCGAGACCGCGCCGGGGGTGAGCATCGACGAGGTCGTCGCAGCCACACAGCCGCCGCTGATCATCCCGGACGCGCTCCGGAACGCAACGACAGGAGTGGACAATGACTGACAACCGACTCACCACCGACGACATCGTGATCGTCGCCGCCGCACGCACCCCGCAGGGCCGCCTGAAAGGCCAGCTCTCGGCGTTCACGGCGCCGCAGCTCGGATCCTTCGCGATCAGCGGCGCCCTCGCACAGGGAGCGGTGGATCCCTCGGCCGTCGACGCCGTGATCGTCGGACAGGTGCTCGCCGCGGGGTCAGGACAGAACGCCGCGCGACAGGCCGCCATCGGCGCCGGCATCGGATGGGATGTCCCGGCGCACTCCGTGAACAAGGTCTGCCTCTCCGGGCTCACGGCGATCATCGACGCCGCGCGCATGATCCGCACCGGCGACGCGCAGGTGGTCGTCGCCGCAGGCATGGAGTCGATGACGCGCGCGCCGCACCTGCTCATGGGCTCGCGCGAAGGATGGGCGTACGGCAGCGTCGAGGTGCTCGATCACATGGCGTTCGACGGGCTCACCGACGCGTACGACAAGGAGAGCATGGGAGCATCCACCGAACGGCACAACGCCCGCTACGAGCTCACCCGCGCCGCTCAGGACACGGTGGCCGCGCTGTCGCACCAGCGCGCAGCAGCTGCTCGGGAAGCCGGCGTGTTCGACGCCGAGATCGTCCCCGTCGAGGTGCCCCAGCGTCGGGGCGCCCCGATCACGGTGACCGCGGATGAGGGTGTGCGGCCGGAGACCACGCTCGAGACGCTCGCGGGGCTCCGCGCCGCGTTCGCCGAGGGCGGTTCGATCACGGCCGGGAACTCCTCGCCGATCTCCGATGGTGCGTCAGCGGTCGTCGTGACCTCACGGACGCGCGCGGATGCCGAGGGCTGGACGGTCCTGGTGACGGTAGGAGCGAGCGGACAGACTGCCGGACCGGACAACTCCCTGCAGGCGCAGCCGGCTCGGGCGATCGAGCAGGCGTGCGAGAAGCAGGGCATCAGTCCCGCGGATCTCGATCTGGTCGAGATCAATGAGGCCTTCGGCGCGGTGGTCGCACGCTCCCAGCTCGAGCTCGGGCTGGACTCCGACGTCGTGAACATCCACGGAGGCGGCATCGCGATCGGTCATCCGATCGGCGCTTCGGGGAATCGTCTCGTGGTGCACCTGGCGCACGAACTCGCTCGGCGGGGGAGCGGCACCGCTGCTGTCGGTCTGTGCGGTGGCGGCGGCCAGGGCGAGGCGCTCATCCTGACTCGCTGATCGGCCCCCCGACGGCCGGTGCGTCGCTCAGTTCGCGCTGTTCCCGAGCTGCTTCGCCGCCTTCTTCATGGTCTTCGCGCTCTTCTTCGCCTTCTTGGAGGTGAGGGGGGAGTCGTCGGCGACCGGTCGGCCCTGCCGTGAGCGGTAGGTGTCGATGACACTGCCGATGGCGAGGGCGAGCGTGATGCCCCAGCTCACCCAGGCGAGCACGGCGCGCCACGTGATGGGGGTGTCGCGGGAGCCGCGCAGCAGCGAGGCGCCCGCGGTGATCGCGCCGATGAGTCCCGTGCCGAAAAGGTAGTTCATGCCTTCACGCTACCCGGCCCCGCCCCAGGCCGCACCGAGCCTTGACAAGCCCGTGCGGATGGTGTCGGGCTCGTAGGTGGTGAAGGAGAGTCGCAGAGTGCGCTCGTCGGCAGGGCCCGCGAAGAACGGCGCGCCGGGGACGAACGCGACGTCGCGCGCCAGGGCGTCGGGCAGAGCAGCGGCAGCGTTCCGGCCTTCGGGAAGTCGGACCCAGACGAACATCCCGCCGTCAGGGCTGTTCCAAGTGGTGCCAGACGGCATCGCTGCGGGCAGGGCAGCGAGCATCGCGTCGCGGCGTTCCCCGTATGCGCGGCGGATGACTTCCAGCGCCGGCTCGCCTCGCCCGGAGAGCAGATAGTGGGCAGCAGCCGCCTGGTCGATCGTCGACGTGTGCAAATCGGCGGCCTGCTTGGCGATGAGGACCGTGGGGTGCAGATCCTTCGTCGTACGGATCCATCCGATGCGCAGACCCGGTGCGATGACCTTGGAGAAGCTGCCGAGACTCAGCACGTGCTCGGGCGCGAATGAGGCGAGAGACGGGAGCGGCTCACCGGAGTAGCGGAGCTGCCGATACGGCTCGTCCTCGATGATGCGGAAGCCGTGGCGGCGGGCGGACGCCGCGATCCGGGCTCGGGCGTCCACACCGTGGCTTCGTCCCGTCGGGTTCTGGAACGTGGGGACCGTGTAGAAGAACTTCGGGGCGTGCTCCGCGGCCAGCCGCTCGAGTGCCTCCAGATCGAGTTCCTCACCGGCGTAGGGGACGCCGATCACGCGTGCACCCGCCAGAGCGAAGGTCTGCAGGGCTGCGAGATAGCAGGGCTCCTCGACCAGGATGGTGTCGCCCGGATCAAGCAGGCACGTCGCCAGCAGCCCCAGCCCCTGCTGAGAGCCCGTCGTGATGATCAGGTCGGCCGCGCTCGTCGGCAAACCGTCCGCGGAGTAGCGTCTGGCCACCTCCTCGCGCAGCGCCCGGTTGCCCTCGGAGGTCGAGTACTGCAGCACGCTCCGCGTACGGAGCACCTCGTCGTACGAGGATCGGATGCCGTCGAGGTCGAACAGCTCGGGCGCGGGGAGGCCGCCGGCGAACGAGATCACCTCTGGGCGCTCCGTCAGTGCGAGCAGGTCGCGCACCGGTGAGGTCTTCGCCGCACCTGCTCGCTGCGAGCGGCCGGGAAGGGCACGGGCGAGCTCATCGGAACGCACGGAAACAGACGTCACGGATCCTCCTCGGGAGCGGGCGGGTGCCGACAACGATAGTGGTGCCGGAGGTCGGCCCGTGCACGTGTTTCGCACGATTCCCAGCCGTGCGCGCCCGGTACCCGCTACCATGGGGGAGTCGCGGCAGGTCCGCGGCCGCACACCGTGTATCTACCGGCCGTCGGCTTTTCGACGGACAGCGGCGGCACCCGACTTCGCGTCTTCGGGCGCGCGAGAGCCATGACCCAGACGCACACCTCCGCCGAGCCGACCCTCTTCCGGATCGCCGGCTTCCCCTACTTCCTGATCGCCTTCATCGCGCGGTTGCCGTTCGCCATGATGGTCGTCGGTGTCCTCACCGTCGTCGTCTCCGCGCGCGGCTCGTTGTCGCTCGGGGGACTGACCTCCGCGGCGGTCGGTCTCGGAACGGCCTGTTTCGGACCACTGCTCGGCGCTGCGGCCGACCGCTTCGGGCAGCGCGTGGTGCTGCTCATCGTCGCCCTGGCCAACGGCACGATGCTGTTCCTCTTCACCGTCGTCGTCTACGGCGAGTCGGCGGATGCCCTCGTGCTCATCGCGGCGATCGGCATCGGGGCGACCGCTCCGCAGGTGTCGCCGCTGTCGCGCTCTCGCCTGGTGACACTCATCCGCGAGCGTGTGGAGGACAGCCGTCAGCCGCGCACGGTCTCGGGCACCATGGCCTACGAGTCCGCCGCAGATGAGACCGTGTTCGTGTTCGGGCCCTTCATCGTCGGCATCCTGGCATCGGCCATCGCTCCGTGGGCGCCGCTGGTCGGTGCCGCCGTCCTGACCGTGGTGTTCGTCGGGGCGTTCGCCCTGCACCCCAGCGCCCGCCACGTCTCGCGCGAGCGCGGTGAAGACGGCAAGGCGCTGTCGCCGGTGTCGGAGCTGTTCCGACCGCAGCTCCTCGTCGTGATCCTCGGCATCCTCGGCGTCGGCATCTTCTTCGGCACCATGCTCACGTCGCTGACTTCTTTCATGGCCGATCGTGACGCGGCGGAGCAGGCAGGTCTGCTGTACGGGGTCATGGGTGTCGGATCCGCCATCCTCGCTCTGGGAGTCGCCTGGCTGCCGCCGGCGTTCTCGCTGCGCGCGCGCTGGCTGGTCTTCTCGGGCATCCTGCTGGCCGGTTCGCTGCTGCTCGGTCTGGTCGACTCGCCCGCGATGATGATGCTCGCCCTCGCGATCATGGGGATCGGCATCGGACCGACGCTGGTCACCCAGTACAGCTTCGGCGCGGCGCTCAGTCCTCTCGGCCGTTCCGCCACTGTCATGACGATGCTGGGTTCCGGAATCGTCGTCGGCCAGTCGATCGGCGCCGCCGTGGCGGGGGAGATCGCCGAGAGCGTCGGTACCTCCGCCGCCCTCGTGCTGCCGATGTTCGCGGCAGCCGTGGCCTTCGGTGCCGGGCTGTTGAACTGGGTGCTCAGCAGCTCCCGTCGGCGTCGGCGCACCGTCGCGGCCTGAGCGTCGGGCGCCGGGCGGCCGACAACCTCGATAGCCTGAGAGCTACCGCTGGCGTGAGGAGTCATCTTGGTCGCTGCAGATTTCGTGGTCGTAGCCAACCGGCTGCCGGTCGACAGAGTGGAAGGCCCTGACGGCGAGGTGGGATGGCGGACGTCGCCCGGCGGCCTGGTCGCGGCACTCGAGCCGATGATGCGGAACGTGAACGGCGCCTGGGTCGGATGGGCGGGGCAGGCCGACACCGAGATGGAGCCGTTCGAGAACGGCGGGATCAACCTCATCCCCGTCCCGCTCAGCGCCTCGGAGGTCGCCGAGTACTACGAGGGCTTCGCGAACGACACCATCTGGCCGCTGTACCACGACGTGATCGCCCCACCGCAGTACCACCGGGAATGGTGGGATGCCTATGAGACCGTGAATCGTCGATTCGCGGAGGCCGCGGTGGCCGCCGTGGCGCAGGACGGCACGGTGTGGGTGCACGACTACCAGTTGCAGCTCGTGCCGCAGATGGTGCGGGAGCTGCGTCCCGACGTGACGATCGGATACTTCCATCACATCCCGTTCCCCGCGCACGGCCTGTACGCGCAGCTGCCCTGGCGCGACCAGGTGCTGCGCGGTCTGCTCGGCGCCGACGTGATCGGGTTCCAGCGCGCGCAGGACGCGACCTACTTCCTCACCGCAGTGCGGCGTCGGTTGCGGTACGAGGTGAAGGGCGCGCACGTCACAGTCCTCGAAGCCGATGGCAGCACCCGCACTGCCGTCGCCCGCGCCTTCCCGATCTCGATCGACACGGCTCCGTACATCGAGCTCGCCCAGCGAGAGGACGTCAAGGCGCGGGCCGCTGAGATCCGCGCGAGTCTGGGCAACCCCGCACGCATCCTGCTCGGCGTCGACCGCCTGGACTACACGAAGGGCATCCGCCACCGCATCAAGGCGTATGGAGAGCTCCTCGCCGAGGGGCGGCTCAAGGTCGAGGACGTCACGCTCGTGCAGGTGGCCAGCCCGAGCCGGGAGCGCGTGGACGCCTACGTGCACCTGCGCGACGAGATCGAACTCGCGGTGAGCCGCATCAACGGCGACACCGACACGATGGGGCACACCGCGATCCGCTACCTGCACCAGGGGTACCCGCGGGAGGAGATGGTGGCGCTGTACCTGGCCGCCGACGTGATGCTCGTCACGGCCCTCCGTGACGGTATGAACCTGGTCGCCAAGGAATACGTCGCGACGCGGGCGGACAACCGCGGCGTGCTGGTGCTGAGCGAGTTCACCGGAGCGGCGGACGAACTGCGCCAGGCGGTGCGCGTGAACCCTCACGACATCGAGGGAGTGAAGGACGCGATCATGACGGCCGTCGAGATGTCGCCCTCCGAGCAGTCGCGGCGGATGCGCTCGCTGCGTCGCCGGGTGCTCGACAACGACGTGGATGCCTGGTCGTCGTCGTTCCTGAAGGCGCTGGCCGAGGTCCACCCGCGCTGAACACGTCGCCGCGGCGCGGGCGGCCATACTGGAGAACACCCCCTGCTACTGATGAACCCTGCTGAGAATGGAGACCCTGTGACGCGCGTGTGGACCCCCGGAGCGCCCGATGCCGATGTGAGTGCGGTGGCCGCCACCGAGCGGCTCGTGGTCGCCCTCGACTTCGACGGCACGGCATCGCCGCTGGTCCCGGACCCGATGGCCGCGCGCGCTCTTCCCGAGGTCGCCGCACAGGTGGCACGGCTCGCGGCGCTTCCGAACACGGTCGTCGCCTATGTCTCGGGTCGCAGCCTCCATGACCTCCGAGAGATCACCGAGCACGAGGACGACTCCCTGATCGTGCTCGCCGGCTCGCACGGCGCGCAGTACTGGTTCCCCGGCGATGGCGAGGCCGATGCGGCCGGGGATCCCACCGACGACGGCGCCCGTGAGGAACTCTGGGCCGCGGCGCGCCCCATCATCGAACGGTATGAGGGCGCGGAGTTCGAACCGAAGACGTTCGGCATGGGCGTGCACACACGTCGGGCCGACCGCGAGGTCGAGAAGCAGGTCTTCGCGGAGATCGACGCGCTCGTCGCCGAGCGGTTCCCGCACTGGCGCCGCCGCGCGGGGCACCGTGTGCTGGAGTTCTCCTCCCGCACGGAGGGGAAGGATGCCGCGATGGCGACTCTGCGTGAGCGACTCGGCGCCACCGGCATCGTCTTCGCAGGGGACGATGTGACAGACGAGGATGCGATGCGCGTGCTCGGCGACGGCGACCTCGGCGTGCGCGTCGGACCCGGCGAGAGCGCAGCGGCGATCCGTGTGGAGAACCCACAACAGATGGCCCTCCTTCTGGAGGCGCTGGCGGACGAGCGAGCCGCGCTGCAGGAATAGACTTCCTGCATGTCCTCGAACGAGTCGGCCCCCCACGCGCCCATCGACATCAAGCCCCGTAGCCGCGTCGTCACGGACGGCATCGAGGCGACCACCTCCCGCGGCATGCTCCGTGCCGTCGGCATGGGAGACGCGGACTGGGAGAAGCCCCAGATCGGCATCGCCTCGAGCTGGAACGAGATCACCCCGTGCAACCTGAGTCTGGATCGTCTCGCTCAGGGCGCGAAGGAGGGTGTGCACTCCGGTGGGGGATACCCGCTGCAGTTCGGCACGATCTCCGTCTCGGACGGCATCTCCATGGGTCACGAGGGGATGCATTTCTCCCTGGTGTCGCGTGAGGTGATCGCGGACTCCGTCGAGACCGTGATCATGGCGGAGCGGCTGGACGGCTCCGTGCTCCTCGCCGGCTGCGACAAGTCGATCCCCGGCATGCTCATGGCCAGTGCACGGCTGGGACTCTCCAGCGTGTTCCTGTATGCCGGATCCATCGCACCCGGTTGGGTGAAGCTCTCGGACGGCACCGAGAAGGACATCACGATCATCGACTCGTTCGAAGGCGTCGGCGCCTGCCGCGCTGGTCGGATGACGGAAGAGGACCTCAAGCGCATCGAGTGCGCCTTCGCCCCCGGCGAGGGCGCGTGCGGCGGGATGTACACCGCGAACACGATGGCGTCTGTCGCCGAAGCACTGGGCCTGAGCCTGCCCGGCTCCGCCGCCCCGCCTTCGGCGGACCGTCGCCGCGACTACTTCGCGCACCGGTCCGGCGAGGCCGTGGTGAACCTGCTCCGTCAGGGGATCACCACCAAGGACATCCTGACGAAGGAGTCCTTCGAGAACGCGATCGCCCTCGCGATGGCGCTCGGCGGCTCGACCAACGTCGTGCTGCACCTGCTCGCGATCGCCCGCGAGGCCGAGATCGAGCTCAGCCTGCATGACTTCAACCGCATCGGCAGCAAGACGCCGCACGTGGCCGACATGAAGCCTTTCGGCAAGTACGTCATGAACGACGTCGACCGGCACGGCGGCATCCCGGTGATCATGAAGGCGATGCTCGACGAGGGACTGCTGCACGGCGACGCGCTCACGGTGACGGGCAAGACGGTCGCCGAGAACCTCCGCGATCTGAACCCCGACCCGGTCGACGGCGACGTCATCCACTCGTTCGACAACCCGATCCACGCCTCCGGTGGCATCACGATCCTGCATGGCTCGTTCGCCCCGGAGGGCGCTGTCGTGAAGTCGGCAGGCTTCGACGCCGACGTCTTCGAAGGTCCCGCCCGTGTGTTCGAGCGCGAGCGCGGCGCGATGGATGCCCTCGCCGCGGGCGAGGTCAAGGCCGGAGACGTCGTCGTGATCCGCTACGAAGGACCCAAGGGCGGGCCGGGCATGCGCGAGATGCTCGCCATCACCGCGGCCATCAAGGGCGCGGGACTCGGAAAAGATGTACTACTCTTGACGGACGGACGATTCTCAGGCGGCACAACCGGCCTGTGCATCGGCCACATAGCACCCGAAGCGGTGGACGCAGGTCCCATCGCCTTCGTGCGCGATGGTGATCTGATACGGGTCGATATCGCAGCTCGCTCTCTCGACCTACTCGTCGACGAGGCGGAGCTCGCCTCCCGCCGCTCTGGCTGGGAGCCGCTTCCCCCGCGCTATACCCGTGGCGTCCTTGCCAAGTACTCGCGTCTCGTGCGGTCTGCCGCAGAGGGCGCGACCACCGGCTGATCCTTCGACTTCGTTCAGGTTCACCCGCCGGATGACTTCGGCTCCACAGACCACCATGAAGGAACATCATGACTGCTGATTCCGTCTCGGCCGTGCCGAGACCACCCGCCCGCCAGTCCGCCGCGCCGGAGATCACCGGTGCCGAAGCCGTCGTCCGCTCCCTCGAGCTGCTCGGGGTGACCGATGTGTTCGGCCTGCCCGGTGGGGCGATCCTTCCCGTCTACGACCCGCTGATGGACGCCGAGGATCTGCGTCACATCCTCGTCCGCCACGAGCAGGGCGCTGGCCACGCCGCCGAGGGCTACGCCTCCGCGTCCGGCAAGGTCGGCGTGTGCATCGCGACCTCCGGACCCGGCGCGACCAACCTCGTCACGGCGATTGCCGACGCCTACATGGACTCGGTGCCGCTCCTCGCGATCACCGGCCAGGTGTTCTCGACCCTCATGGGAACGGACGCCTTCCAGGAGGCCGACATCGTCGGCATCACGATGCCGGTCACCAAGCACTCCTTCCTCGTGAAGGACGCGGCCGAGATCCCCGGTGCGATCGCCGCCGCCTACGAGATCGCGTCGACCGGTCGTCCCGGCCCCGTGCTCGTGGACATCACGAAGGACGCGCAGCAGGCCACCGCGCCGTTCGTCTGGCCGCCGAAGATCGACCTGCCCGGCTACCGTCCCGTCACGAAGGCGCACGGCAAGCAGATCCAGGCAGCAGCCGCTCTGCTCGCCTCGGCCAAGAAGCCGGTGCTCTACGTGGGCGGCGGAGTGATCCGCGGTCGCGCCTCCGCCGAGCTGCTCGAGCTCGCCGAGTCCACCGGCGCGCCGGTCGTGACGACGCTCATGGCCCGCGGTGCCTTCCCCGACTCGCACCCGCAGCACCTGGGCATGCCCGGTATGCACGGAACCGTGCCCGCTGTCCTGGCGCTGCAGGAGGCCGATCTCCTGGTGTCGCTCGGAGCCCGCTTCGACGACCGCGTGACCGGCAAGGCGGCGCTCTTCGCGCCGAACGCCAAGGTCGTGCACGTCGACATCGACCCCGCCGAGATCTCCAAGATCCGCATGGCCGACGTGCCGATCGTGGGCGACGTGCGCGACGTCCTGACCGACCTCGACGCCGCCTTCCGGGGCGCGACCGAGGGTGCCAAGCCCGACATCGAGGAGTGGTGGTCGTACCTCGACGGACTGCGCACTGAGTTCCCGCTCGGCTACGCACCCACGACCGACGGGCTGCTGGCCCCGCAGTACGTGATCCAGCGGATCGGTGAGCTCACCGGACCGGAGGGCATCTACGCGGCCGGCGTCGGTCAGCACCAGATGTGGGCCGCACAGTTCATCAAGTACGAGCGTCCGAACGCCTGGCTGAACTCCGGGGGAGCGGGCACCATGGGGTACTCCGTGCCCGCGGCGATGGGCGCGAAGGTCGCAGAGCCCGATCGCGTCGTGTGGTCGATCGACGGCGACGGCTGCTTCCAGATGACCAATCAGGAGCTCGCCACCTGCGCGATCAACAACATCCCGATCAAGGTCGCGATCATCAACAACTCCTCGCTCGGCATGGTGCGCCAGTGGCAGACGCTGTTCTACGACGGGCGTCACTCCAACACCGACCTGAACACCGGGCACGGCACGATCCGCATCCCCGACTTCGTGAAGCTCGCAGAGGCCTATGGCTGCCTCGCGATCCGCGTGGAGAAGGAGGAGGAGGTCGACGCCGCGATCCAGCTGGCTCTCGAGACCAACGATCGCCCCGTCGTGATCGACTTCGTCGTCAGTGCCGACTCCATGGTGTGGCCGATGGTTCCCCAGGGCGTCAGCAACAGCTACGTCCAGTACGCGCGTGACCACGCGCCTTCGTTCGATGAGGAGGTCTGAGACATGTCGACCCACGTGCTGAGTCTGCTGGTGGAGGACCGTCCCGGTCTTCTGACCCGCGTCGCCGGTCTGTTCGCCCGTCGCGGCTTCAACATCGAATCCCTCGCGGTCGGCGTGACCGAGGTCCCGGGCATCTCCCGGATCACCGTCGTGGTCGACGTCGACGAGCTCCCACTCGAGCAGGTGACCAAGCAGCTGAACAAGCTGATCAACGTCATCAAGATCGTCGAGCTCGACTTCTCGACGTCCGTGCAGCGCGAGCACATGATGGTCAAGGTGCGTACCGACAACGCGACGCGGTCCAACGTCATCGAGGTCGTCAACCTGTTCCGTGCCTCCGTCGTCGACTACGCGCCGGATGCGCTCGTCGTCGAGGTGACCGGTGACAAGGGCAAGGTCGAGGCGCTGCTGAAGGCGCTCGAACCCTTCGGCATCAAGGAGATCGCCCAGTCCGGCCTCCTCGCCATCGGGCGCGGCGGCAAGAGCATCAGCGAGCGCGTCCTGCGCGGCTGAACCACCCCAGAACTCAGGGACCGATCGGTCCCGCATCAACCACGAACAAGGAGAAACACACGTGAGCACCGAGATCTTCTACGACGCCGACGCCGACCTGTCCCTGATCCAGGGCAAGAAGGTCGCGATCGTCGGTTACGGTTCGCAGGGTCACGCCCACGCGCAGAACCTGCGCGACTCGGGTGTCGAGGTCGCCATCGCGCTCAAGGAGGGCTCCAAGTCCGCCGCGAAGGCCGAAGAGGCCGGCTTCCCCGTCAAGACCGTCGCCGAGGCGACCGAGTGGGCCGACGTCATCATGATCCTCGCGCCGGACCAGCACCAGCGCACGATCTACAGCGAGTCCATCGCCCCGAACCTGACCGCCGGCAAGACCCTGGCGTTCGCGCACGGCTTCAACATCCGCTTCGGCTACATCGACGCCCCGGAGGGGGTCGACGTGATCCTCGTTGCCCCGAAGGCTCCGGGTCACACCGTCCGTCGCGAGTTCGTCGCCGGTCGCGGCATCCCGGACATCATCGCCGTCGAGCGTGACGCATCGGGCAAGGCCTGGGACCTCGCGCTCTCGTACGCGAAGGCCATCGGCGGTACCCGCGCCGGTGTCATCAAGACGACCTTCACGGAAGAGACCGAGACCGACCTGTTCGGCGAGCAGGCCGTGCTCTGCGGTGGCGTGAGCCACCTCGTGCAGGCCGGTTTCGAGACGCTGACCGAGGCGGGCTACCAGCCGCAGATCGCGTACTTCGAGGTGCTGCACGAGCTCAAGCTGATCGTCGACCTGATGTGGGAGGGCGGCATCGCCAAGCAGCGCTGGTCGATCTCCGACACCGCCGAGTTCGGCGACTACGTCTCGGGCCCGCGCGTCATCGACGCACGCGTCAAGGAGAGCATGCAGGGCGTGCTCGCCGACATCCAGTCGGGTGCGTTCGCGAAGCGCTTCATCGACGACCAGGACAACGGTGCCGAGGAGTTCCTCGCGCTGCGCGCCAAGGAAGAGCAGCACCCGATCGAGGTGACCGGCAAGGAGCTGCGTTCGCTCTTCGCGTGGAAGCAGCAGGACGAGGACTACATCGACGGTTCGGCTGCACGCTGAGTTGATCGGTTGATCTGATTCACGAAGAACGGGCGTCCCGAGAGGGGCGCCCGTTCTTCGTCGTCCGGCCTGGTCTCAGCCCCGCGTGAGCTCCTCGAGAACCTCGACCACGTGGCGATAGGGCTGGCCGGTCGCGCGGGTCATGCCGATCTCGCAGGTGCGGTTCGCCGAGACGAACGCGTCGAAGCCGCCTCGATCGGCATCCGCGGCGCGGACCTCTGCCGATTCGACCTCGGTCGCACTGGCGGTGAGCTCAGGGTGCAGCATGCCGCGGTCGCCCGCGAACGCGCAGCATCCCCAGCCGTCCGGCACGAACACATCGGATGCCACGGCCGCAGCGATCTCCGTGAGCGCACCGGTCGCTCCCAGCGCGGTCGTCGAGCAGGTCGGATGCACAGCGACGCTGTCGAGCTTGGCCGACACGGTCACGCGGGGGAGCACCTCCCTGGCGATGTAGGTCGTCGCGTCCTCGATCACGAGCGCGGCGTACTCCGGATACTCGGCCACGGACTTCGCGAGCATGGTGTGCAGGCCCTCGGTGCAGGAGGCCGCGTCGCACACGACCGGGAGCTCGCCCTGTCGACTGGCCGCCCACAGGGATGAGAGCACGCGCTCCGTCATCCGGTCGTAGCCGGCGAGGTGGCCCTTCGACTTCCACGGGGTGCCGCAGCACATCCCGCCGGTGTCTTCGGGGATCACCACGGCGATCCCGGCGCGGTCGAGCAGCGCGCGCACCGCGTCGCGCGAGCCTTCGCCATGGCCCTCAGCTCCGAACATGGTGCCGATGCAGGCGCCGAAGAACACCGCTTGTGCATCGGCAGGGTTCTGCGCCGCCGGTGCTCTGGTGCCGCCGCGCGGGAGTCCGCCGTCGTAGAGCGGCACGGTGTCCGCGCCGAGGACGGCGCGGCCGACCTGCGTGACACCCTTCACGAGGGGGGCGGGCATCGCGGCGGCGAAAGTCAGCGCAGTGCCGCCGACGCGCGTCACGGCCCCCCATCCCTTCGCTGCGGCATCCCACACCGTGTCCTCGATCTTCGACGACTGCTCGGCGCGCAGACGTCGCACCAGGTCGCCGGTGTTGATGTCGACGGGACAGGCCACGCCGCACATGCCGTCGACGGCGCACGTCTGCACGCCGTCGTAGTCGTAGTCCGCCTGCAGATCCTGCAGCAGTGCCGTATCGCCCTGTTCCTCGGCCCAGGCCATGTCGCGCCGGATCACGATGCGCTGGCGCGGCGTGAGGGTGATGCTCTTGCTCGGACAGGTCGGCTCGCAGTACCCGCACTCGACGCAGCGGTCGACTTCACTCTCCACTGTGGGCACACGCTTGAGATCGTGCAGATAGGAGTCGGGGTCGTCGGAGAGCACCACGCCCGGGTTGAGGATCAGATCGGGATCGAAGAGGCGCTTGATCTCCCACATCATGTCGGTCAGCTCATCGCCGTACTGTCGGCGGACGAACGGCGCCATGATCCGGCCGGTCCCGTGCTCGGCCTTCAACGAGCCCTGCTGGCCGAGTACCAGCTCGACGAGGTCGTCCGTGAAGCGCCGATAGCGAGCGACGCTGTCGGCGTCGTCGAAGCGCTCGTTCAGCAGGAAGTGCACGTTGCCGTCTTTGGCATGGCCGAAGATGACGGAGCCCTCGTACCCGTGTTCCGCGAACAGCTCGATCAGCCGCTCGCAGGTGACCAGCAGCCGATTGACGGGCACCACGATGTCCTCGAGGAGAGCGGTGGTGCCGGAGGGGCGCGCGCCGGCGACCGCCGTGTAGAGGCCCTTGCGCACATGCCAGAGGGCGGCGCGCTCGGCGGCATCGGTGGTGAGCTTCGGCGTCACGGCGAGCGGCAGGGCCTCGAAGTGCGCCTGAGCAACCGCGCGGGAGGCGGTCAGCGCTTCGGCATCCGCGGCGTGCACCTCGACGAGGAGTGCGGCGTGACCTCGGACCTCGATCTCGGCGATGGTCGCGGGAACGTCGCTCAGCCCTTGGGCGACGCGGAGGGAGGCGGCATCGAGCAGCTCGATCGTCGCGAGTCCGAGATCGGTCAGTGCGGGCAGAGCTGCCATGGCGGCGGAGAGCGTCTCGAACACGAGCAGTCCGGTCGCGATGGCGGAGCGTACCTCGATCGTGCGGAATGTCGCCTCGGCCACGAAGGCGAGCGTGCCCTCGGAGCCGATGATCAGGTGCTCGAGGATGCGCACCGGATCGTCGAAGTCGAGCAGCGCGTTGAGGCCGTATCCCATCGTGTTCTTCATGGAGAACTGCTGGCGCAGGAAGGCCACATGATCGGGTGATGCCAGCAGCCGCTCACGCAGCGCGAGCAGCCCCTCGGCGAGGGCGGGCTCGGCCGCGCGCAACTGGGCGTTCGCGTCGGCAGCACCGGTGTCGAGGATCGTTCCGCTGGGGAGCACCACGCGCAGCGAGCGGATGGTCCGATAGGAGTTCTCGGTGATGCCGCACGCCATGCCACTGGAGTTGTTCGCCACCACGCCGCCGATCGTGCAGGCGATCTCGCTGGCGGGGTCGGGGCCGAGCTTGCGCCGGTATCGGGTGAGGCGGGTGTTGACCTGGCGCACGGTCGCGCCGGGGCCGACGCGCACCGTCGCCCCCTCGTCCTCGACGTGGATGTCGCGGAAGTGGCTGCGGGTGTCGACGAGGATGTCTCCGCTGACGCCCTGGCCGGAGAGGCTGGTGCCGCCGGAGCGGAAGGTGAGGGTGCGACCGGCCTGACGCACTGCTCCGAAGGCCCGTGCGACGCCCTCGGCATCGGCGGGGGAGAGCACGGCGTCGGGGATCAGCAGATAGTGCGAGGCATCGTGCGCCCGGGCGAAGCGATCGATCGACCGTGAGTGCACCTGAGTCGATGGCCCGAGAAGGGCGGGATCCAGGGGTTCGGCGAGGGTGGTCGGCACGGTGCTCCTCTGCTCCGTCGGAAGATTGTCTGACAAGTGTACCGAGATGTGGGCGCTTCGATAGACTGATCGAATGACGACCACAGAAGCCGCCCTCGGCATCGTCGGCGTGGTGGATGCCGTGACGGCGCAGCTGCGCGAGCGGATCCTGAGCGGTGAGATCCGCTCCGGCGCTCCGCTCACCGAAGCGGCGGTGTCGCAGATGTTCGGTGTGGCCAGGCCCAGCGCGAAGGCCGCGATCGAGCAGCTCGTCGCGTCGGGGCTTCTGGAGCGCACGGCGCATCGGAGCGCGAGAGTGGTCGGCATCGATCCTGAGACGGTGCGCGACGTCTATCGGACGCGGACGCGCCTGGAGAGCGCGGCGCTGCGCGAGCTCGCCGCGCGACGGGCCGTCCCCGCTGCGGCGATCGCCGCGAACGCCGAGATCCTCGCCATGGAGCCAGGGCCGGATCCTGCGACGGTCGACCCTGACCTGCGCTTCCACACCGCCCTCATCGATGCCCTCCACAGTGAGCGCACAGGGCGGATGTATCGCAGCGTCCTCGACGAGGTGCGGCTGTGCATGGCCCAGGTCCAAGGGCGAAGGCTGCTGGACGCCTCTGCGATCGCCGCGCAGCATGCCGAGATCCTCGACGCCGTGGCTTCGGGGGACGGTCAGCGCGCCGCCCAGCTGCTGGATGCGCATCTCTCCTCCGCGGAGGAGAGACTCGTCGAGGCGCTCGGCGCCGAGTAGCGCCGAGCGCGCTTCGGAGGACTACTCCGCGGGAGCCTCTTCCACGGTGATGGGAGCGTCGGCGGGGTCCGCCCACACGGGGGCGGGGAGGGCGGTATCTGTCTGTCCTGCCTGGATCGCGCGCAGGGCTTCGGTGATCTGATCGGCGTTCTCCGGCACGGAGAGATCGCAGGCGCGCAGCTCCGAGGCGAACTGCAGCGTGAGGCGGCTCTTGCCCGCTTCGATGGCTTCGGCAGTGGTGCCGGTTCGGATCTCACTGCCGGTCTGGATCGCGGAGACCTCGTCGCAGACGTGGTAGACGGCACCGCCGTCGACCCACACGACCTCGTCCTGTCCGAGCAGCTGGATGACGGCGGACTGGTCGGCCGTGTACTGCTCGACCGACGGCGGGTTGATGCTGGTGCCCAGGACGGCGGCGAGAACGGCCAGCGCGATGCCGACGATGCCGGCGGTCGTCTTCTGCCCCTTCGACATGTCCTTGTTGAGGAAGATCAGGATGATGAGCGGGAGGAACGCGACGATCGCGATGATCGCGCCGAGCTGGTTCTGCACGAAGAACCGCACGGTGTCGGACTTGCGTGCCGGATCGAGGCGGTTCGCCTTCTTCCAGAGAACGGAACCGGTGATCGACAGGGCGGCGATGACCACCAGCAGCACCAGGAGCGCGACGAACGCCCACTGGGGGAACTCCGCGGCGACGCCCTGCTCCCGCAGGAGGCCGGTGTCGGCGTCACGGACGAGCTTCCCGTCTTCGCCGACGAACACGCGCTGACGCAGCAACCAGAAGATGCCGACCGCTTCGCCGATGATCGCCACAGCCCAGAGGATCGCCGCGATCCAGCGGAAGCGCGTGGCCTTCGCCTTCGCCTCGGGCGTCGGGGTCCAGCCTGCGGGCGGTTCGCCGGCGTCGGCCTTCGATGCGCCCTGCTCGACCTTCTTGTGCTGCTCAGCCACGGTGATCCTTCCCCCGACATGGACCTGACCGGCCCGGATGCCCCTGAGCCTAGTGGAACGCGTGTCCTACTCTGGGGGAATGACTTCCGATTCCGATGACGCCCTGAGCTGGGATGGTGACGAGGACGCGCCGCCCATCGCACCGGCGCTCCCCTCAGGGTGGAACGCCGTGGGCAAGGGCAGTGACGAGGTGGGCCGTGTCGGTGACGACGGCGCTGCCGAGGACACTGCGGTCGCCGACCCGGAGGGCTCGGAACCGCTCAGCACCGCGATGCTCCTGGTGCTCGGGGTGGTCGGCGGCGTCTACCTGCTCTACTCGATCGGGTGGGTGGTCGGAGGGTTGCGGCTCAAGCCGCTCGCCAACTTCTTCGTGGCCGACGCGATGTTCCTGCCGTGGTTCGTGCTCGCGATCGCGGCTCCCGCGCTGTGGTTCCTCGCGACCTGGGCGCTCACGCGCGGCCGGGCGGCATGGATCCGGGTGTCTCTGCTGTTGCTGGGTGTCGTGCTCCTCGTTCCCTGGCCCTTCGTGACGGTGGGGGTGATCGGCTCATGAGCGGAACACAGAGCCCACGCACCGCCGCGTCTCCGGGCTGGCTGGTCGGACTGGTCCTGGGCCTGGCCGGACTCTTCTATGCCTACGCGGTCTGGAATGCGGTCGCGCATCTGATCGCGATGGCTCAGGGCGGACTGAGCGGCGGCGGCTGGGCGGTGCTCTCGTTCGGCGTGGTCTTCCCCGCGATCGTGTTCGCGTTCGCCTACGTCATCGGGCGTCGGCGGAAGGCAGGTGAGCTCGCCCTGGCGCTGCTCGCCGGCCTCGGTATCGTCGCGGTGTTCTGGATGAGTCTGATCGCGTACAGCCTCACTCTGGCGACCTCGTAGCGGGCTCGGCCCCGTCACACGGCACGGAGCGGTGAGACGGCTCCGGTACAGTGGAGGTGATCGCGCCCCCATGGTGTGCGGCGCATCGGCCCCTGCTGCGCTGCCCCGAAGGATCCTCTGTGCCGAAGCCCGTCGTCCTCATCGCCGAAGTTCTCTCTCCCGCCACGATCGAGGCTCTGGGCCCCGATTTCGACGTCCGTGACGTCGACGGCACCGACCGTGAGGCGCTCTTCGCCGCGCTGTCCGACGCGGATGCGGTGCTGGTCCGATCCGCGACGCGCATCGACGAGGAGGCGCTGACGCACGCGCCGAAGCTCAAGGTCGTCGCCCGCGCCGGCGTCGGCCTCGACAACGTCGACATCAAGGCCGCGACCGCGGCGGGTGTCATGGTCGTCAACGCGCCGACCTCGAACATCGTCTCGGCCGCCGAGCTCACGGTCGGACACATCCTGAGCCTCGCACGCCGCATCCCCGCCGCGCACGCCTCGCTGTCCGCAGGACAGTGGAAGCGCAGCTCCTTCACCGGTGCCGAGCTCTTCGAGAAGACCGTCGGCATCGTCGGCCTCGGACGGATCGGCGCCCTCGTCGCGGCACGTCTCGCGGCGTTCGACATGCGCGTCGTGGCGTACGACCCCTACGTCACGTCGGCGCGCGCGCAGCAGCTCGGCGTGCAGCTCCTCTCACTCGACGAGCTGGTCGCCGAATCGGACTTCCTCACCATCCACATGCCCAAGACGCCCGAGACGACGGGGATGATCGGCGCGGAGCAGTTCAAGGCCATGAAGCCGACCGCGTTCGTGGTGAACGTCGCCCGTGGTGGCCTGATCGACGAGGTCGCCCTGCATGAGGCGCTGGTCGCCGGCGAGATCGCCGGTGCCGGTCTCGATGTCTTCACCTCGGAGCCGCCGGCCGAGGGCGGCACGGCCCGCCCGCTGCTCGACCTGCCGAACGTGGTCGTGACGCCGCACCTCGGCGCGAGTACGGAAGAGGCCCAGGAGAAGGCCGGCGTCTCGGTCGCGCGGTCCGTGCGTCTGGCCCTCGGGGGCGACCTGGTGCCGGATGCGGTCAACGTCGCCGGTGGTGTCATCGACCCCTACGTGCGCCCCGGCATCTCGCTGGTCGAGAAGCTCGGTCAGATCTTCGCCGCGCTGGCGACGTCGCCGCTCACGAGCCTCGACGTCGAGGTGCACGGCGAGCTGAACGAGTACGACGTCAGCGTGCTCAAGCTCGCGGCGCTCAAGGGCGTGTTCACGAACATCGTCAGCGAAACCGTGTCGTACGTCAATGCGCCGCTGCTCGCCGAGCAGCGCGGGATCGCGGTGCGTCTGCTCAAGGACGATGTGAGCGACGAGTACCGCAACGTCATCACGCTCAGCGGTGCACTGTCCGACGGTTCGCAACTCTCCGTGTCCGGCACGCTCACGGGTCCGAAGCAGGCAGAGAAGCTGGTCGGGATCAACGACCACACGCTCGAGCTGCCGATCGAGAAGCACCACGTCGTGATGCTCTACACCGACCGCCCCGGAATCGTGGCCGTGTACGGCCAGAAGTTCGGCGAGGCGGGGATCAACATCGCCGGTATGCAGATCGCGCGTCAGGCCGCGGGTGCGCAGGCGCTGAGCGTCCTCACGCTCGACTCGCCGGTGTCGGAGGAGCTGCTGGAAGACGTCAGCGCCGCGATCGACGCCGACCTGTTCCGTCAGATCGAGCTCACCGAGGTCTGATCCACGGATTCGGAGAAGAGGCGGGGGCGTGATGCCCCCGCCTCTTCTGCGTGCCGGGGGAGGTCAGGACGTGGCGCGCAGCACCAGTTCGATGAGCGCGGCGAGCTCTTCACGATGCGGAACCAACCGCTCGGGGCCGTGCACGTCGAGCGAGTTGTTGAAGTAGAGCCCGTCGCTGAGCAGCATCACGAGGTCGAGGCTCGCCGCGTCCCGGACGTGGGGGCGGATCTCGGCCGCCCAGCGTCCCCGCGTGTGCCGCAGCATGTCTGCGGCGGGGATGGAGCCGCCCTGCGCGAGGCGCGTGGTCGCGATCAACGCCCGATCGAGGGCGTCATCCTCCATGACGGAGGTGCGGACGTAGTACGCCACCGGCCCTTCCTCTGCCGCGGCCATGCGTGCGAGGTCGGCGGTGGTGAGCGCGTCCAGGCGCTCGAGCATCCCCGCTTCGAGTTCGTCCTTCGAGCCGAAATGGTAGAGGAGCCCGCCCTTGGAGACGCCGGCTGCTTTCGCGGTGGCCTCCAGGGTGGCCGCGCGTTCACCCTCGGCGATGACGATGGCTTCGAAGGCGTCGAGGACGCGTTCGCGAGCCAGGGGCGGTCGGGGCATTCGGGGTCCTCTGCACAGGGGAGACGACGGGATTCTGTTACTATACCATCCGGACGGTTTAGTAAAAGATCGTCCTCGTGATCCTGAGAGGTGTTCCATGACCCGTACTGCGTCGATCCCGACGACAGAGACGGATGCTCCCCGTGTCGGAGCCCGGGGCTGGGCGGCGCTGGTCGTCCTCATGCTGCCGGTGCTCCTGGTATCGGTGGACAATACGGTGCTGAGCTTCGCGCTCCCCGAGATCTCCATCGCCCTCGCGCCCTCGGGCGCCGAGCAGCTGTGGATCATCGACGTCTATCCGCTGGTCCTCGCCGGACTCCTGGTGACGATGGGGACGCTCGGCGACCGCTTCGGCCGCAGGAAGATGCTCCTGATCGGAGCGACCGGGTTCGCGGCGGTCTCCGCCCTCGCGGCTTTCGCGCCGACGGCGGCCCTGCTGATCGCGGCCCGCGCGCTGCTTGGCTTCTTCGGTGCGATGCTGATGCCGTCGACCCTCTCTCTGCTGCGCTCGATCTTCCAGAACCGTGACCAGCGCCGGATGGCGATCGCCGTCTGGGCGTCGGCGTTCTCCGCAGGCTCGGCGCTCGGCCCGATCGTCGGAGGTTTCCTCCTCGAGCACTTCGCGTGGGGGTCGGTGTTCCTCATCGCCGTCCCCGTCCTGATCCCGCTGCTGATCGCGGCACCCCTGCTGGTGCCGGAGAGCCGCGACCCGAACCCGGGCCGGATCGACCTGATCAGCATCGTGCTCTCGATGGCGGCGATGATCCCCGTGGTCTACGCGATCAAGTCGCTCGCGGTCGACGGCCCCAGTGTGATGGCCGCCGGATGGGCGTTGCTGGGCCTCGTGATGGGATATCTGTTCGTGCGACGCCAGCTGCGTGCCGAGATACCGATGCTCGACATGGCGCTGTTCCGCCGGGGGTCGTTCTCCGGGGCGATCCTGGTGAACCTGCTGAGCGTCGTCGCGCTGGTCGGCTTCCTCTACTTCGTGTCGCAGCACCTGCAGCTCGTGCTCGGCCTCTCGCCGATGACGGCGGGTCTGGCTCTCGTGCCGGGCATGCTCGCGATGATCGTCGCCGGTCTCACCGTCGTACCGATCTCGCGTCGTGTGCCGCCGCATGTGGTGGTGCCCGCAGGGCTCGCCTTCTCCGTGGCGGGCTACCTGATCGTGGCTTTCACGACGCACGAGCACGGCGTCGCCCCCCTGGTGATCGCGTTCGTCGTGCTCGGCATCGGCATCGGTGCCGCGGAGACGATCTCGAACGAGCTCATCCTCTCGAGTGCGCCGGCGGCGAAGGCCGGCGCGGCCAGTGCCGTCTCCGAGACCGCCTATGAACTCGGAGCCGTTCTCGGCACCGCGATCCTGGGTGGACTCATCACGGCCTTCTATCGCGGGGCACTCGTGCTGCCCGAGGGGCTTCCCGCCGAAGTGGCGCACGCCGCCAAGGAGACGCTGGCCGGTGCGTACACTGCTGCGCACGAGTTGCCGGGAGCTCTCGGCGATGCGCTCTGGGACGCGGCAGCCGCCGCGTTCGGCTCCGGCGTGATGGTGACCTCGTTGATCGGCGCCGGACTCGTCGTCGTCGCCGGTGTGATCGCGGGCGTCACACTGCGCACGCGCACCTCGCACTGACCAGTACGCTGGATGGACCGGCCCTGACGACCTCTCATGGACGCGGGTCGGTTCATCCCGGTGCAAGGAGAGTCATGTCGCGTGTCGTGAAGCTGGCCGTCATCCCCGGAGACGGGATCGGCCCCGAGGTCATCGCTGAGGCGGAGAAGGTGCTCGACGCGGTCACCGCCGACAGCGATGTCCGTTTCGAGAAGACGCGCTTCTCGCTCGGCGCCGGGCGCTTCCTCGAGACCGGCGACACGCTCACCGATGACGACCTCGCCGCCATCACGGCCCAGGATGCGATCCTCCTCGGAGCCGTCGGCGGAACGCCAGGCGACCCCCGCCTGAAGGACGCCAACATCGAGCGCGGTCTGCTGCTGAAGCTGCGGTTCACGCTGGATCACTACGTGAACCTGCGTCCCTCGAAGCTGTTCGTCGGCGCGCCGGGTCCGCTCGCGAACCCCGGTGAGATCGACTTCGTCGTCGTGCGCGAGGGTACCGAGGGCCCGTACGTCGGCAACGGCGGTGCGATCCGCGTGGGAACGCCCCAGGAGGTCGCCAACGAGACCTCTGTGAACACGGCCTTCGGCGTGGAGCGCGTCGTGCGCCACGCGTTCCAGCTTGCCGCGCGCCGCCGCCAGAAGCTGACGCTGGTGCACAAGACCAACGTGCTCGTGCATGCCGGCGCGATCTGGAAGCGCGTCGTCGATGAGGTGGCCACGGAGCACCCCGAGGTCGCGGTCGACTACCTGCACGTGGATGCGGCGACGATCTTCCTCGTCACCGATCCCGCGCGGTTCGACGTGATCGTCACCGACAACCTCTTCGGCGACATCCTGACCGACCTCGCCGGTGCCGTCACGGGCGGCATCGGACTGGCCGCATCCGGGAACATCAATCCGGACGGCACCTTCCCCTCGATGTTCGAGCCGGTCCACGGCTCGGCCCCCGACATCGCGGGGCAGCAGAAGGCGGACCCGACGGCGGCGATCCTCTCGATCGCGCTGCTGCTGGACCACCTCGGATTCCCGGCCGAGGCGGCGCGCGTCAGCGACGCCGTCGAGGCCGACATCGCGGGCCGGACAGGTGCCCGCTCCACCGCGGAGATCGGCTCCGCGATCACTGCCCGCCTCTGATCGGCAGGCGTAGGCTGAGACGGCGCGACGATGCGCCCACCCACGAGGAATGGAAGACGACTATGACGACCATCGACGCTGAGACGGCCGTGGCGCCGCTCGATTTCGCTGTGACCAAGAACCTTGCAGCCGCGACGCCCGCGCGGGTCGCCGAGGTGCTCGAGAACCCGGGCTTCGGCGTCGTGTTCACCGATCACATGGTCGACATCTGCTGGTCCGGGAAGGGCGGATGGCATCGTCCGCGGGTGCAGCCCTACGGCCCGATCCCGCTCGACCCGGCCGCGTCTGTGCTGCACTACGCGCAGGAGATCTTCGAGGGCATCAAGGCCTACCGTCACGAGGACGGCTCGATCCACACGTTCCGTCCCGATCGCAACGCCGCGCGCCTCCAGGCCAGCGCCCGACGTCTGGCGCTGCCGGAGCTGCCGACCGAGTACTTCATCCAGTCCTTGCGCGAACTGGTCGCCGTCGACGGACGCTGGGTTCCGTCCGGAGCCGACCAGAGCCTGTACCTGCGCCCGTTCATGTTCGCCAAGGAGGCGTTCCTCGGCGTCCGCGCGGCGCAGAAGGTCGCGTACTACGTGATCGCCAGCCCCGCCGGTGCCTACTTCTCCGGCGGCGTGAAGCCGGTGCGCATCTGGCTGTCCGAGGACTACGCCCGCGCGGGCAAGGGCGGTACGGGGAAGGCGAAGACCGGCGGCAACTACGCGTCGAGCCTGCTCGCACAGAGCGAGGCGAGCGCGAAGGGCTGCGACCAGGTCGTGTTCCTGAACGAGAACCGCTACGTCGAGGAGCTCGGCGGCATGAACGTCGTCTTCGTCTTCAAGGAAGGCCGTGTGGTCACCCCCGAATCGGACAGCATCCTGGAGGGCATCACGCGCGACTCGCTGCTGCAGCTCGCCGCGGATCGCGGATACACGGTGGAGAAGCGACCGATCTCGATCGATGAGTGGCGTTCCGGTGTCGCCTCGGGCGACATCGTGGAGGTGTTCGCCTGCGGCACCGCCGCGGTCGTCACCCCGATCGGCGCTCTCGTGGGCGACGGGTTCGACGAGCCGCAGCCGCTGGGCGAACTCGCCCTCTCGCTGCGAGAGGAACTGACCGACATCCAATACGGTCGCCGCGAGGACAAGCACGGCTGGCTCCTCCGCCTCGACGCCTGATCCTCTCGGCGTGATGCCGAGACCCCGCTTCACCGACGAGACCCCGTCCTGCTGTCGTCTGCAGGGCGGGGTCTCGTCGCGGCAGAAGGGTATCGAGGGCGCGCGGTCTGGATAGGCTGGACGGATGAAGATCGCCCGGTTCAGTCACGACGACGCCATCATGTACGGAATCATCGACGGGAGCGACCTCGTCGTGCTCGCCGGGGACCCCCTGTTCGCAGGATACGAGACGACGGGCGACCGTGTACCCCTCGCCGATGCGGCACTGCTCGCTCCGGTGATCCCGCGGTCCAAGGTCGTCTGCGTCGGCAAGAACTATCACGATCACGCCGCCGAGATGGGGGGAGTGGCGCCCGAGGAGCCGCTGCTGTTCCTGAAGCCGAACACCTCGGTGATCGGCCCGGGTGATGCCATCGTGCGCCCCGCGCTGTCCGAGCGCACCGAGTACGAAGGCGAGCTCGCGGTCGTGATCGGCAAGATCGCGAAGAACGTCAAGGCGGCCGACGCCCTCGACTACGTACTGGGATACACGATCGGCAACGACGTCACGGCGCGTGATCTGCAGCGCAAGGACGGGCAGTGGTCGCGCGCGAAGGGCTTCGACACGTTCTGCCCGCTCGGCCCCGTGATCGAGACGGACTTCGATCTGACGACGGCGAGCGTCGAGACCCGCGTGAACGGCGAGGTCCGCCAGCAGGCACCGCTGACCGACATGATCCACTCCGTACCGGCGATCATCGAGTACGCGTCCGCCGTGTTCACCCTGCTCCCCGGCGACGTCATCCTCACCGGGACTCCGGCGGGTGTGGGCACCTTCGACGCGGGCGACACCGTCGAGGTCGAGATCACCGGACTGGGAATCCTGCGCAACGTCGTGCGCGACGCACCGCGTCCGTCATGACCTCGGCGGCGCTGACGGCGACCGAGCAGGCGGTCGTCCAGCGGCGCACCGTCCTGGTCCTCTCGCTCGGTCAGGTGCTCGGTGGCATCGCCTTCGGCGCGACCGTCTCTCTCGGCGCGCTGCTGGCCGCCGACATCTCCGGGAGCGATGCGCTGTCCGGTCTGGCAACGGCATCCGTGACGCTCGGCGCGGCACTGTGCGCGATCCCTCTCGCCCGCCTCGCGGCGAAGGTCGGACGCCGCCGGGCTCTGACTCTCGGCAACCTCTTCGCCCTGGTGGGGATCGCGGTCGTGATCCTCGCTGCAGCGCTGCGCATCTTCCCGCTCCTGCTCGCCGGCATCCTGATGATCGGTGCGGGCAATGCAGGCAATCTGCAGTCGCGCTTCGCGGCGACCGACCTCGCCGCTCCGGTGCATCGTGGACGGGACCTCTCGATCGTGGTCTGGGCGACCACGATCGGTGGTGTCGCCGGTCCGCTGCTGCTGGCTCCCGGCGAGGTCGTCGGTCAGGCGCTGGGCATGCCGCCGCAGACCGGATCGTACGTGTTCTCCTTCGTGGCGCAGTGCGCGGCGCTCCTGCTCTACGTGCTCGCTCTGCGTCCCGACCCGCTCCTGTCGGCGCAACGACTCGCACGCACCGCGGCCGCAGCAGTGGGAGAGACGGTCGCGGATCGTCCTGTCGTGGCGCGATATGCGATCTTCGCGGTCGCGGCCTCGCACGTCGTGATGGCTTCGGTGATGGCCATGACGCCCGTTCACCTCTCGCACATGGCGCACGGCGCGCACGGGATGGAGGCGACCCCGGCCGACGTCTCGCAGCTCGTCGGTGTGACGATCGCGCTGCACGTCGCCGGGATGTACGCGCTGTCGCCGGTGTTCGGCATCCTCGCGGATCGCTGGGGCAAGCTGCGCGTGGTGCTGCTCGGACAGGCGCTCTCGGCGGCGTCGCTGCTCTTCGCGATCTTCGCGAACGACCAGCCCTGGGGTGTGATGTCGGCGCTGATCCTGCTCGGACTGGGCTGGAGCGCGGCGACGGTCGCCGGGGCGGCGCTGTTGACCGAGGCATCGGCACCCGCGCTGCGGACGCGTCGTCAGGGGCGCAGCGACTCGCTGATGAGCCTGTGCGCGGCGGCGGGCGCGGTACTCGCCGGGGTCGTGCTGTCGAACTTCCAGTACGCGGGCCTGGGCATCGCCGCCTCCGTGCTCGTCATCGCGATCGTGGCGCTCTCGCCGCTCGCCAGGTCGCCGCGCTCGTGAAGCCCTGGGCTGGCGTCGGTGAGGCGTATGCCGCCTCTTATGCGTCGCTCTGCGCCGGCACCGGCGACGCGCTCCTGAGCGCGCTCGGGGCTCCGGGTGGACGTCGACTGCTGGACATCGGATCGGGTACCGGTGAGCTCGCCGATCGCTTCCGACGGGCACGGTGGGACGTGACCGGGTGCGAGCCGGAGCCCACGATGCGCGCGGTCTCGGAACGCCAGCATCCGCGGATTCGCGTCGTCGCCGGCGCCCTTCCGGAACTCCCTTTCACCAGCGCTGCCTTCGAGGCGGTGACGGCGAACTTCGTGCTCAATCACGTGCCCGATCCGAGAGCGTCCGCGCGGGAGATCGCGCGCATCGCCGTGTCGGGCGCACCGCTCGCCGCCAGCATCTGGGTGCGATCGCCGTCCTGGTTCTGGATGGACATCGTCGCCAGGGCGGGCATCGTCGCGTCGTCGGGGGAGAGGCTTCCCGCCGACAAGGACTTCGCACGCACCAGCGAGGGTTTCGCGGCGATGCTGGCCGATGGCGGGTGGCAGGGCGCACGCGTCGAGGAACTGTCGTGGACCTGGCGCGCCGTGCCCTCTGTTCTCTGGGCATCGGCGGAAGGAGGGGTGGCGTCGGCGGGAATGCTCTATCGAGGGCTCGGACGGGAGGACAGGGCGCAGTTCCGAGGGGCATTCGATGAGGTCTGTGCCGAGCACGCCGTGGAGGGACTGGTTCTTCTGGAGCACACCGCAGCGGTGGCGGTGGGTCGCGCGCTCTAGAATCGAAGGGATATGGCTACTCCTCACCCCCTCACCACGACCGCCAGCGGTGCCGACGTCCGCGTCCGCTTCTGCCCCTCGCCGACAGGCCTGCCGCACGTCGGCATGGTGCGCACGGCCCTCTACAACTGGGCCTATGCCCGCCACAACGGCGGCAAGCTCATCTTCCGCATCGAAGACACCGATGCCGCGCGCGACAGCGAGGAGAGCTTCCGCCAGCTCGTCGACGCGCTGACCTGGCTGAAGATCGACTGGGACGAAGGTGTCGAGGTCGGAGGCCCGCACGCACCGTACCGGCAGTCGGAGCGTCACGACATCTACCGCGGCGTGATCGACAAGCTCGTCGCCTCCGGCGCGCTCTACGAGAGCTACTCCAACGCCGACGAGATCGATGCACGCAACGAGGCGAACGGCCGCGCCAAGCAGCTCGGCTACGACAACTTCGACCGCGATCTGACCGAAGAGCAGAAGGCGGCGTTCCGTGCGGAGGGACGTCAGCCTGCTCTGCGACTGCGCGTGCCGGACGAGGACCTGACGTATGAAGACCTCATCCGCGGCGAGGTGACCTTCCCCGCCGGATCCTTCCCCGATTTCGTGGTGGTGCGCCCGAACGGTGTGCCGCTGTACACGTTCGTGAACCCCGTCGACGACGCGCTCATGGGCATCACGCATGTGCTGCGCGGCGAGGATCTGATGCCGTCGACCGCGCGTCAGCTCGCTCTGTACGCGGCGCTGATCGATGCGGATGTCACGACCTTCGTGCCGCGATTCGCGCATATGCCGCTCGTGCTCGGCGAGACCGGCAACAAGAAGCTCTCCAAGCGCGACCCGCAGGCCGACCTCTTCCTGCACCGCGACCGTGGGTTCATCCCTGAGGGGCTCCTGAACTACCTGGCACTGCTGGGCTGGTCCATCGGCCCCGACCGCGACGTGTTCACGCTCGACGAGTTCACCGCGGCGTTCGACATCGTCAACGTCAACCCGAACCCGGCTCGCTTCGATCAGAAGAAGGCCGAGTCGATCAACGGCGACCACATCCGCATGCTCGACGGCAAGGACTTCGCCGAGCGCACGATCCCGTATCTCGCGGCCGCCGGTCTGTTCGACGAGCCGACGCACGAGCAGCTGGTGCAGGCGTTCCGAGTCGCCCCTCTGGTGCAGGAGCGCGTGCAGCTGCTGGGCGAGGTTCCGGGCATGGTCGGATTCCTCTTCACGGACGACGTGTCCTACGACGCGGATGCCCTGAAGGGTCTGCCGGCCAACGCGGCTGACGTGCTCGACGCCTGCGTCGCCGCTCTCGAGCCGGTGACCGAGTTCACCCCGGAGAAGGTCCAGGAGGCCTTGGCCGAGGCGCTGGTCGAGAAGCTCGAGCTCAAGCCGCGTATCGCCTACGGCCCGCCGCGCGTCGCCATCACGGGACGACGTATCTCTCCGCCGCTCTTCGAGTCGATGGAACTGCTCGGCAAGGACGAGTCGCTGCGCCGCCTGCGGGCGCTGTCGGCGACGCTCGCCGGCTGACGCACGTCGCAGAGTCGTCTCGGAGGAGGGGGATCGCCTGGCGGTCCTCCTCCTCTGACGTCTCGATTCCGGATCCGCCACGCCCGGGGTGCGGAAGACGCGCTCCATTTGGTGCGCGGCGATCGGTCGGGTAAGCTTGACTCTCGGTGCGAGGCTCCGGTTTCGCCCTTGGGGTATGGTGTAATTGGCAACACGACGGTTTCTGGTTCCGTTATTCTTGGTTCGAGTCCAGGTACCCCAGCAAGATGAAAACCCCCGCTCAGGCGGGGGTTTTGTCGTCGGTGGCGAACGTTCTCTCGCTCCTGCGGGGCGGAGGAGCCTCTACGTGCGGGGCGGAGGAGCCTCTACGTGCCGCACATGGTCGGACACACACCCGCCTGTCGCTTCCCCAGGCTCTACGCTGAGCATCATGCGGGCGAACGAACTGGATGTCGCGGATATCGGCCAAGAGGTGGCGACCGGAGTCGTGCCGCCGGACAGCCGGCTCGACGAGGTGCTCGCCGCGGCATATGCGCGCGCGCAGCGTCACGACGAGGGTGCGGTCGCCGACTACATCCCGGTGCTCGCGCAAGCGGATGCCACGGCGTTCGGCGTGTGCGTCACGGATGTGCGCGGGGGACTCCACGAGATCGGCGACACCCGCATCCCGTTCTCGATCCAATCGATCTCCAAGGCATTCGTGTACGCGCTGCTCAGCGAGCAGGTGGGTCATGAGAAGGCCTTCGACGTCGTGGGTGTGAACAACACGGGACTCGCCTTCAACTCGGTCGTCGCGATCGAGCTCAACGACGGTCACCCCATGAACCCGATGGTGAACGCGGGAGCGATCGCCACCACGGCGCTCCTGCCGGGTGATGCCGAAGACAAATGGGAAGCGATCCGCGCAGGGCTTTCCCGTTTCGCCGGCAGAGAGCTGCAGGTCGACGAGGAGGTGTACCGCTCCGAGTCCGAGACGAACCATCGCAACCGTGCGATCGCCACTCTGCTGCAGAGTTACGGGCGCATCACCACCGATCCCGACGCCGTCGTCGACGTCTACACCCGGCAGTGCTCGCTGCTCGTCGATGCCAGAGACCTGGCCGTGATGGGCGCCACGCTCGCGGATGGCGGAGTGAACCCGGTGACGGGGGAACGTGTCGTATCGGCCGATGTCTGCCGCGACACTCTGGCCGTGCTCTCCGCGAGTGGTCTGTACGAGCGCTCGGGGGAGTGGCTGTTCGAGATCGGCCTTCCCGGGAAGTCCGGCGTCGCCGGCGGCCTCGTCACCGTCGCCCCCGGCAAGGTCGGGATCGGCACCTACGCGCCGCCGCTCGACAGCGCCGGCAACAGCGTGCGTGGACAGATCGCCACGGCGTTCCTCGCCCGCTCGCTGGGCCTCAACATCTTCGCCTCCGATTCGCACTTCACGAGAGGAACCGACGCATGAGCTCTGCATCATCCACCGGCCCCGGCCCCGGGTCCGCGCCGCTCGCGGAGGAGGTGCGCGCATCCTGGGTGCCGATGATCGGACTCTTCCTCGCGCAGATCCTGATGTCGTACAACGTGTCGGCGCTCCCGGTATCGCTGGGCGGGATGGTCGAGACGTTCGGTGTGCCGCCTACGGACATCAGCACGGCGATCGTCACCTATGGCCTGGTCGTCGCCGCGCTGGTGATGGTCGGAGCGAAGATCGGCCAGCGCGTCGGATGGGTGATCGTGTTCCGGGTCGTCGTGGCCGTCTTCGCGGTGTCGGCGATCCTGATGATCTCGGCGCCCTCCGTCGAGTTCGTGATCCTCGCACAGGCTCTCGCGGGTGCCTCTGCGGCAATCATCGTTCCCTCGCTCGTCGCACTCATCGCCGAGAACTACCGCGGCGCGCAGCAGGCGACAGCGATCGGCTCGCTCGGCTCTGCGCGTGCCCTCGCCGGCGTCAGCGCGTTCCTGATCGGGGGCACGCTCGCCACCCTGGTGGGATGGCGGCAGGTCTTCATCGTCGTGCTGATCCTCGCGGTCGCGGTGTTCCTCCTCAGCTTCCGGCTGCGGGGAGAGCCGGGGAACCCCGAGATCAAGATCGACGTCGTCGCGGCGCTCCTGATCGGCGCGGGAATCGTGTCGCTCACCCTGGGCGTGAACAACCTGAACCGGTGGGGTCTTCTGACCGCCGGTGCGGACGCCCCGTTCGATGTGCTCGGGTTGTCACCCGCCCCGGTCCTGGTGGTGATCGGTCTGGTGCTGGTGCAGCTGTTCTTCCTCTGGACCCGTCGGCGCACCAAAGCGGGCAAGGTCCCGCTCGTGAGCCTGTCGGTGTTCGGCTCCTCGCGCGAGCGCGCCGCCGTGTACGCGATGTTCATCGTCGTCGGACTGGAAGCCGCGCTCAACTTCAGCATCCCGCTCTACATCCAGATCGTGCAGGGCCGTACTCCCTTCGACACCTCGCTGGCGATGCTGCCGTTCAACCTCACGGTGTTCTTCACCGCGATGCTGGTCGTGCGGTTCTATCGACGGTTCTCTCCGCGCACGATCGGCGTGTTCTCGTTCAGCCTCACCACGGTGGCCCTGGTCTGGCTCGCTTTCGTCGTGAACAACAACTGGGAGACCTTCCCCACCATCCTGGGGCTCTTCGTGTTCGGTGTGGGGCAGGGTGCTCTCGTCACCCTGGTCTTCAACGTGCTGGTGACGGCGTCGCCCAAGTCGCTCGCGGGAGACGTCGGATCGGTCCGCGGTACCACGCAGAATCTCGCCTCCGCGGTGGGCACGGCGGTCGCCGGGGCGCTGCTGGTGGGCATCCTCAGCGTGAATGTGGTGGCCTCCCTCGCTGATCACCCGGAACTTCCGCCCGAGCTGGTCGCACAGGTCGATCTCGACCGCACCAACTTCGTCAGCAACGACCGTCTGAAGGACGTGCTCGAGCAGACGGATGCGACGCCCGCGCAGATCGACGCCGCTGTCGCCGTGAACGAGGACGCACGGTTGAGCGCTCTCAAGATCGGCCTGCTGATCCTCGCGGGTGTGAGCGCGCTGGCGATCGTTCCGGCCGGCCGTCTGCCGCGCTACCGGCCGGGCGAGGTGCCGACGTCGGTCGCGACGGGTCGCACGCCGGAGCCCGACCTCAGCGAGGCCTGATGCGCCGATGAGAGAGGGCTACCGGCACTCTCCGAGGAATCCGAGGTAGCAGACCGCCTCATGCGTCTCGGCAGGCCGGTAGTCCTCGTTCGACACCTGCCGGGTCGCGAGCTCGGCTGTGCGCGACAGCTTCCCGAAGCTGCCGAGACTCGCCACGACGCCGTCGGTACCCTGCGACCTCATGTCGTCGATCGCCGCGAGGTATTCGGTGCACACGCTCGTCGCCGGCTCGGTGAGCTCGACGTCAGCGCACACCGCGTCATACTGGGCAGCCATGGCGTCGATGCAGTCGGACCAGGCCTGGTCGACGAAGCAGGGGTTGACGTCGTCCATCGTGACGTCGAACCGTCCGGTCTCGTACTCCTCGCTGTGAAAGGTCTCGGGCTGCTCCGGCACATCCACCTTCGTCCAGTGGCGCGCGGTCGTGAGCGCGATCACGAGCACGACGACGGCGATGAGCACCAGCGCTCCCAGGACCGACAGCAGCACCCACAGGCCGGTTCTGCTCTTGCGAGGGGGAGTGCCGTCGGCGGGCGCGGGCGCCGGGAAAGCGGCAGGGGTGGCCTGCAGCGCAGAGAGGTCGTGTCCGCCGGCGCCGTGCGCTGCAGCAGAGGGCTCGGAGACAGCCGGAGCTGCAGCCATGTCGTGAGTCGTCGCGTCGGGAACGACAGGGAGAGCACTGCTGGTCCAGTAGTCGTACCAGCTGCGGGAAGCGGGCTCATCCGCACGCACCTGCAGTCCCTCGGCATCGGTCAGGGTCAGACCGAGCGATGCCGCGCCGCCCGGTGTCGACAGGCGCTCGCGGAACTCTTCGAAAGACAGGCTCATGCTCGTGATCCTTTCAGACCCGAAGGGGTCGCCTCAATCCGGATGCCAGGGGCGGCGTGGATTCGCACGATGTCGGATGCCTGGGTCAGACTGCTCTGGTGATCGGCATGAGGACGTTCTGGAGCGCGCTGCCCACCGAGGGACGGTGGCTGCTGTCGACCGTCGCGATCCAAACCCTCGGCCGTGGCATGACGCTTCCGTTCACGATCATCTACCTGCATGAGGTGCGCGGTTTCGAGCTCGGCATCGCCGGGGCGTTGATGAGCCTCATCGCGATCACCGGCCTGATCGTGACGGGCCCCGGCGGGACGCTCATCGATCGATACGGCGCGCACCGCGTGCTGATCGTCGGTCTGCTGGCGATGATCGTCGGCTGCTCGCTCCTGGCCTTCGCGACGCACCCGGCCGTCGCCGCTGTGGCAGTGGTGTTGATCGGGGTGAACTTCGGCGTGTCGTGGCCGGGGTTCAACGCGTTGATCGCCAGCGTCGTCGACGGCGAGGTGCGCCAGCAGTACTTCGGCGTCAACTTCGCTCTCGTCAACTTGGGGATCGGCGTCGGCGGAGTGATCGGCGGATTCTTCGTGAATGTCGACGACCCCGCCACGTTCACGACGGTCTTCCTGATCGATGCGGGCAGCAGCCTGATCCCCTTGGCCCTGCTGCTCGGCCCGCTACGACATGTGCGCACCCACTCCGAGGGCTCGGACGACACCGACGCCACCTCCGCCGGGGGTTATCGGCAGATCCTGCGCCGCCCGGCAGTGCTCTGGCTCACGCTGCTGACGTTCCTGGCGATGTTCATCGGGTACGGGCAGATGGAGGCAGGGTTCCCCGCCTTCGCGCGCCAGGTCGCCGAGGTGTCGACGAGGGTGGTCGGGCTCGCGTTCGCGGTCAACACGCTGGTGATCGTGCTGCTGCAGTTCGCCGTGCTGAAGCTCATCACCGGCAGGCGGCGCACGCGGGTGATGCAGGTCATGGCCGTGATCTGGGCGCTGTCGTGGTTGGTGCTCGGCGCGGCAGGGCTGCTGCCGGACTCGCTGATCGCGGCGATCGGCGTATTGGCGTTCATGGGGATCTTCGCGTTCGGCGAGACGATGCTGCAGCCGACGGTCCCGGCGATCTACAACGATCTCGCCTCTGATCGCACGCGGGGACGATACAACGCGATCAACTCGGCCGCGTTCCAAGGGGGAGCGATCACCGGCCCCCTCGTCGCCGGCCTGCTTCTCGGAGCAGGGCTCGACGCCTGGTTCATCGGCGTCATGATCGTCGGAAGCCTCGCGGTCGGTCTGCTCGCGCTCGCGCTCGAACGGGTCGTACCGCCGGCTGCGAACGGTGTGGCCGTCGTGTCACCGATCGTCGAGGGAACTCCATCGAATGGGTGAGGTTGAACGTCGTCGGCAGGAATAGGCTCCGAACATGTCCCTCGAACCGCTTCTGCTCCGCCTCGACCGCATCGCCGGGGGGAGGCAGGCCGGCGTCGAGATCAGCCATGCCAATCGCACGCACCCGCGCACCCGTCGGGCGTTCACCTGGATCATCTGGCTGCTGGTCGTCGAGCTGCTGATCGGAGTCGGGGCCGTCGTCGTCGCGGTGGTGCTGGCCGGAGAAGGCGAGTCGGTCCCGCTCGCGGTCTGGATGCGCACCGTCGTCGTGCTGGCGATGACGGCGACGCTGTTCTACTTCGCCTGGCGTGCCGCACGCGGGTGGCGCTGGGCCTATCTCCGTCTCCGTCTGTTCGCGCAGATCTTCCCTGTGATCACGCTCGTGATGGCCGCCATCCCCGGTCTGTATCCGCTGTGGATGGTCACGGAGCAGATCATGTTCAGCCTCATCATGATCGGCATCGCCGACTTCCTCACCAGCGATCATATGCGTGCCATGTTCCGCGATCCGAAGATCGACGCCCCCTCCTAGCACCATCCTCCTGCCGAGAGCCAGCCCCTTTCCGGACTGCCCGCGGCGCCTCATCCTGGGGCGATGATCGTCCTTCCCTGCCCTTCCGCGTCCCTGCAGACCGCCGGGACGATGACATGACGACGCTCGTCCGGGTCGTGCCCGGTGAAGACCTCGGGTACCGTCGTCGTCGCTCCGGTTCGGGCTTCCGCTACGTCGACCAGGACGGCCATCCGGCACCCGAACCCGATCGGGAACGCATCCACGACCTCGTCATCCCGCCGGCGTGGGAAGACGTGTGGATCGCCGCCGATCCGCTCGCGCACATCCAGGTCGTCGGGACCGACGAGGCGGGTCGCCGCCAGTACCTGTACCACCCGCTCTGGCGCGTGCGCCGCGATCGGAGCAAGTTCCGGCGCGCGCTCGACCTGGCGGAGCGGCTGCCACGGGCCCGAGCGCGCGTGACCCGCGCACTCGGTGACGAGAGCCTGTCGCGCGAGCGCGTGCTCGCGACCGCGTTCCGTCTGCTCGACGACGCTGCCCTGCGGGTGGGGTCGGAGCGCTATCTCGTCAAGCACGGGAGTCGAGGTCTGACGACGCTCCGTCGACGCGATGTCAAGATCACCGCGTCGACGGTCGCCCTGTCCTTCCCGGCGAAGAGCGGTCAGACGGCGTCGATCGAGATCTCTGACGCGCCGCTCGCCGATGTCCTCACGGAGCTCTCCGCCGGCCCCGATCGTGCCTTCCTGCTCGCTTATCGGAAGGGGCGGCGCCGCGTACGCATCACGCCTGCCGAGGTGAACGACTATCTGCGCCGCGTGACCGGCGGGGTCTTCTCGGCGAAGGACTTCCGCACTCTGCACGGTACGATCCTTGCGGCCGACGCCCTCGCGCGAATCGGCGTGCTCGACACGACGGCCGAGCGCAAGAAGGCGGAGCGGCTCGCGGTGCAGGCCACCGCCACCGCGCTGGGCAACACGACGGCGGTCGCCCGCGGGAGCTACATCGATCCTCGGGTCTTCCGTCTGTACGCCCGAGGGACGACGCTCGATCTGACGGTCGCTCCCGAGACCGCGATCCGTCGATTGCTGGCGGAGAAGCCGCGCCGACGACGCTGAGCCGGGAGACGACGAAGCGGTCGCCACCGTACGGTGGGCGACCGCTTCGTCGCGTGGGTCAGTTGCTGCGCGGGTAGGTGTAGAAGCCTTCTCCGGTCGCGACGCCGAGCTTGCCCTGGTCGATGTAGCGCTCCTTGATGAGGTCGGCGAAGGCCTGCTGCTTCGCGTCGCCCATCCGGGAGATGTTGTACGCCGTGGTGAGTCCGACGATGTCGTAGATCTCGAACGGACCGGCAGGGGCCCCGGTGCCGATGCGCCAGGTGGCGTCGATGGCCTCGGGCTCGGCGATGCCGTCGACCAGGAGCTCGCCGGCCGCCTGCAGGAACGGGACCAGGAGCGAGTTGAGCAGGTAGCCCGCCTTCTCCTTCTTGATCTCGATCGGGACCATCCCGATCTGACCGGCGAACGCGACGACCTGCTCGTAGACGGCGGGGTCGGTCGCGGGCGTGCCCATGACCTCGGCGGTGTTGTGCGACCAGATCTCGTTCGCGAAGTGCAGTGCGAGGAAGCGGTCGGGGCGACCGGTGGACGCGGACAGAGCGCTCGGGAGCAGTGTCGAGGAGTTCGTCGCGAACACGGTCGCTGCGGGGGCTGCGTCGGCGATCGTCCGGTAGATGCTCTGCTTCAGCTCGAGGTTCTCGGGCACGGCCTCGATCACGAGGTCGGCCGCGGACACGGCATCCGTCAGATCTGAACTCAGACGGATCCGCTGGATCGCGGCTGCCGCACCGCCGTCGGCGGCACCGGCGACCCCATCGGCCTCGTAACGCGCGGCGAGGCCCTGGAAGCGCTCGGAGGCGTGACCGAGGGCGGGCTGGTCGATGTCGTACGCGACGACGTCGAAGCCGTGGAAGGCGGTCTGGAACGCGATCTGCGATCCGAGGACGCCGGTGCCGAGGACGGTGATGTTCTTCATTTCTCTTCCTTCTGTGGTGACCTTGTGGGTCGGGTTCCGCGGGTGCGCCGATGCGCCCGGTCAGGGCAGATCGGCGCTGTGGTCGAATCGCTCGAGGTCGTGTGCGAACCGGGCGACCTCTTCGTCTGTCCAGGGAGCGAGGTGCGCATCGATGATCCTCTGCAGGGTGTCGAGTGTGCCTCGGTAGGCCGCTGTCCCTGCGGGCGTCAGCTCGAGCGGCCGTCCGCGCCCGGAGTCGCTGGGGACCTCGCGGACGATGCCGAGCGAGGTGAGCGAGGCGAGCTGGCGGGACACGGTCGACCGGTTGAGCCGGAACATGCGCGCGATGTCGATGGAGCGGATCCCCGGCTGCTCGGCGATGGCCATCACGATGGACTGGTCGGTGACCGAGAGTGGTGTGTCGTCGAATCGTGCGTCCGCCAGGCCCCGGCGAGAGATCGCCACGAGCGAGCGGAGCACCGTCGCGCTGTGCCGGTCTCGTTGTTCTTCGATGTCCATCGCGCGCCTCCTGTTGTCATATGCAACATTACGCCGTGCTGTTGCATTCCACAACATTGGTGAGATCCGGATCGAACGACGCGGATGACAGGATGGATGCATGGACACCGCCAATCTCACCCGCGAGGAGACGGCTGCGCGATCCGCTGCCGTCGCCGTGCGCAGCATCCGTGTCGAACTCGATCTGACCGGGGCGCCCGATCCGGGAAACAGCGGTTTCCCGACCGTGACGACGATCGACTTCGACGCAACGGTGTCCGAGACCTGGCTCGACTTCATCGGCGAGTCCGTGGACCGCATCACCCTCAACGGTGTGGACCAGGAGCCGCGTCATGACGGTGCCCGGATCCCTCTCGTCGGACTGGCCGCCCGCAACATCGTCGTGGTGGAAGCCGTCGGCGCCTACAGCCGATCCGGTGAGGGACTGCACCGCTTCGTCGACCCGGCTGACGGGGAGACCTACCTCTACACCCAGTACGAGCCGGCCGATTCACGCCGCGTGATGGCGTGCTTCGAGCAGCCCGACATCAAGGCGCCCTACACGTTCGTGGTGCACGCGCCGTCCGGCTGGGAGGTGCTGTCGAATCAGATCGCGGTGGGCACGCAGCACGACGATGCTCGCCAGCGCGTCGAGTTCGCCCCGACCTTGCCGATCTCGAGCTACATCACCGCTGTCGCAGCGGGACCGTATGTGCGGGTCGACGGGGAATGGTCCCGCGGTGCTCAGCGGATCGCGCTGGGCGTGTTCGCGCGGCGCTCGCTCGCCGCGCATCTGGAATCCGAGGAGATCCTCGAGATCACCCGCCAGGGTCTCGACTTCTTCACCGACGCCTTCGCCTCTCCGTACCCCTGGGGCAAGTACGACCAGATCTTCGTGCCCGAGTACAACCTCGGCGCGATGGAGAACCCCGGGCTGGTGACCTTCACCGAGGCCTATCTGTCGCGCGGAGCGGCGACCGACGCGCAGCGCGCGGCGCGCGCCAACACGATCCTCCACGAGATGGCGCACATGTGGTTCGGCGACCTCGTCACCATGCGGTGGTGGGACGATCTGTGGCTCAAGGAATCCTTCGCCGACTACATGGGGGCGCATGCCTCCGCCGCGGCGACCCGGTTCACCGATGCCTGGGTGAAGTTCGCCGCCAACCGCAAGGCCTGGGCGTATCAGCAGGACCAGCTGCCGACCACGCATCCGATCGTCGCCGACATCACCGACCTCGAGGCGGCGAAGCTCAACTTCGACGGGATCACCTATGCCAAGGGAGCGGCGGTGCTCAAGCAGCTCGTCGCCTTCGTCGGGGAGGAGGCGTTCTTCGAAGGCGCGAGACGGTACTTTGCCGCGCACGCGTTCGGCAACACCACGCTCGCCGACCTGCTGGAGCAGCTGAGCGCCGTCTCCGGTCGCGACATAAGCGACTGGTCGCAGGCATGGCTCGAGACCACCGGCATGTCCACCCTCGCGTTGGAGGAGACCGGGTCAGGGACAGTGGAGTTGGTGCAGACCGATCCGCGTCCGCATCGCCTGCGCATCGGTCTCTACGGTCGGACCGGCGACCGCATCGTGCGTCAGGGGCAGGTGGCGCTGGACATCGCCGCGACGCGGACTCCCGTCGACCTTCCGGACGCCGACCTGGTGATCCTGAACGACGACGACCTGACGTACGCGAAGGCGCGCCTCGACGAGCGGTCCCTGCGGACCGTCGAGGAGTCGTTGTCGATCGTCGAGGATCCGCTGGCACGTGCGCTGGTCTGGTCGTCGCTGTGGAACGCCACGCGTGACGGCGAGCTCGATGCCTCCCGCTACGTGGCCGTCGTCCGGACGCATGCGCCCGCGGAGTCCAACATCGGACTGCTCGCCGGGGTCATCGCGAACGCCGCATACGCGGTGCGTCACTTCGTCGTCGACGAGCGACGCGCCCAGGAGCAGCGTGCCTGGACGGAGACGACCTGGACGGCGCTGCAGGCAGCGGATGCCGGGAGCGACGCCCAGCTGAGCTGGGCACGCGCCCTCGCCGGTGCGTCGGCCTACGACGACCTCCACAGCGTGGACCTCCGCGTCATGCTCGACGGCACGGCACCCGACGGACTCACGATCGACCCCGATCTGCGCTGGCAGATGCTCACCGCGCTCGTCACCACCGGGCATGCGACCACGGAGGACATCGAGGCGGAGGAGGCGCGCGACGACACGGGGAACGGGCGCACGGCGGCACGGCGGGCGAGGGCATCGCGACCGGATCCGCTCGTGCGGAGTGCGGCCTGGGACGCCGCCTGGGATGACCTGGCGCTCAGCAACGACCACTTGGACGCGGAGATCGCGGGCTTCCGCGCCGGCGGCCGACGTGATCTGATCGAGCCCTTCGACGCGACGTACTTCGAGCGCATCGGTGCGGCATGGAGTTCGCGCAGCATCGAGCTCGCGCGGCGTCTGGTGATCGGGTTGTTCCCCGCGACGGACTCGCTCTCGCTCGTCGACACCTGGCTCACGGAGAACACCGCGGCGCCGGCGGCACTCCGCCGCATCGTGATCGAGCAGCGTGATCACCTCGCCAGGGAGCTGCGGGTGCGCGGCGCGAGGAAGATCGGCTGATCCGGGGGCTACGTCTCGGGCTCGGCTTCGAGCTGCATCCCCATCACGGTGCGCACGATCCACGGATGTGCGCGGTCGTCGTCGATGTGCGTCATGCCGAGCTTCTCGGCGACGCCGCGTGAGGCGTCGTTCGCCGGGTGGATGATCGCGGTGAGCAGAGTGGGGGAGAACTCGCGACGCACCAGCTCGCGGCACACCAGCGCGGCCTCGGTGGCATAGCCCCGGCGCTGCAGTGCCGCACGCACGTGGTAGCCGACCTCTAGGACCGGCGTGTCGTTGAAGGACTGCCAGGTCACCCCGCAGTCGCCCACGAACTCCCCGTCGTGCGTCTCGATGATCCAGAGCCCATGGCCATGCTGGTCGTAGCTGCGCTGCATGCGAGCGATCCAGTCCGCGCTCTCCTCGCGCGATCTGGGCGCGGGATAGTACGACATCACGTCGGGGTCTCCGAGAAGGGCTGCCATCCGGTCGAGGTCGTCCGATGTCATCTCACGGAATCGGAGCCGGTCGGTCGGCGGAGGGAGCAGCCGCTTGGCCGCCTTCATCAGAGGTCGAGCGACTCGCCGGGTTCGAGCACGAAGAACTCGCCGCCGCCCTGCTCCGTCGCCCATTGCAGACGTGCCCGGTGCATGGTCTTTCCGGCGACAGAGAGCGTCATGTCGTGCGTGCCGAAGGCGCGACGCGGCTTCACGGCCAGAACGTAGTCCATCGCCTCGCCGATCTTCAGCCAGGGGGCGCCGAGCGGGGCGGCCAGAGTGTCGATCGCGATGCCCTCCGGCACAGCGTACGAGTCGCCGGGGTAGTACAACTCCTCGTTCACGAGTACTCCGACGTTCTCGATCGTGGGGATCGAGGAGTGGATGATCGCGTGGGTGCCTCCGAAGAAGCGCAGGGTGAAATCGCCCACCGTCACCGTCTGGCCGGGCGACACGATCGTGATGTCATAGCCCGAAGCGGCCGCCGCCACCCCGGAGGGGGCGAAGATCGGCGTGCCGGGGGCAGCGCGCAGGAGGCGGTCGAGGTGTTCCGGCGTCCAATGGTCGGGGTGCTCATGCGTGAGCACGATGCCGACCAGGCCGTTGAGGTCGTCGAGCGGAGTCGTGAAGGAGCCGGGATCGATCACCAGTGTCTGATCGCTCTGATCGATCCGGAGGGTGGCATGTTCGAACTTGGTCACGCGCATGGGATGAGTCAACTCCTTCTGGGGTCTGCGGGCAAACCGATGACGGGTGCGCCACGCCCGGGCGTACGGCACCCTCGGCTCGATTTGGCGCAGCAAGAATCGCCGTGGCATACTTGAACGGTTGTCGCGGGACGGAAACGTTCCGCCAGACGGCCCCATCGTATAGCGGCCTAGTACGCTGCCCTCTCACGGCGGTAACGCGGGTTCGAATCCCGCTGGGGTCACACAACACACGAAAGCCCCCGGTTCTCCGGGGGCTTTCGTCGCATCCGGGTCAGTTCACGGGGCGGAGCGAGAGCTCGCGGAAGGTCCTGTTCCGCAGCGGCACGATCATCAGGGCGGCCATCGCCGCCCCGAAGACCGTGAACGGCACCCAGAGCGCCGTCGCCGAGGCGAGCGTACCGAAAGCGATCATCGCGAGCGGCATCAGGCAGTCGTCACCCAGGCGGGTGATCGCGCCCATGCGGCCCAGATAGGCGGTGTCGATCGTCGCGGCGAACGTCGAGCTCAGCAGCACGGACGCGTATCCCGCGGTCGCTCCGATCACGAACGACGCCATCGCCACCGTCCAGGCCGGTCCGATGCCGAGTGCCACGATGCCGCCGCCCTGCACGACCAGTGCCCAGAAGCCGGCAGAGGCCTCGCGCCGAGGCCGCCATCGCGCGACGGAGACGGCGCCGAGCGCTGCGCCGACTCCGAGGAGCGCTTCGAACAGGCCGACCGCCTGCGCGCCCCACCCCTGGTCGTGGGCCCGCAACGCCAGTCCGATGCCGACAGCCGGACCGACGGCCAGGTTCAGACCGGACAGGGCGAGCACGAGCGTGCGCGTCGTGGGCGCGTTCTTCAGGTGAACGAAGCCGCGCGCGATCCCGCGCAGCGCGGGTTCCTTGGCAGCTCGCGGAAGCGCGAAGCGTGGACGCAGCCCGAGCGCGATGAACGCGACGACGACGACGAAGGTGAGCGCATTGGCGGACGCGCTGCCGGCCAGTCCGGCGTGCGCGACCACCACGCCACCGAGGGCGGCTCCGCCCATCGTTCCCAGCCGTGAGGCCGTCTGCGCGACCGCCGAATAGGCAGGAAGATCCGAGGCGCGCACGAGCTGCCGCGCGATCGTGCCCGCCGACGGTTCGTAGAAAGCGTCGCAGACCCCGAACGCGATGGCGGCGAACAGCAGCACCGCGATGGTGGGTGGCGTCGCGACGACCCAGAGCGCCACAGCGATCAGCACCCCCACCCTCAGTGCGTTGAACAACAGCATGACGCGGCGCGCGTCCGCCCTGTCCGCGAGGATGCCGCCGAACAGCAGCACGGCGGCTCGGGGCACGGTACCTGCCGCGACCACGAGGCCCGCGACGGCAGGGGTGGCGATCTGCACGGCCGTCCACGCGAGCGCGATCGTCCAGAGCGCGTCTCCGGCATCGGACAACGCCTTGATCCCGATCCAGGCATGTACGCGCCGATCGCGCGGGAACGGTGGTGGCTCCTGCAGCACGATCGGTTCCGCGACGCTCATCACGGCTCCGTCGGGAAGATGTGGGAGAAGAAGAAGACCGGCACTCGCGGCTGCCCATCCGTGTCGTCGATCGACGTCTGCCATTCGCTCAGCGTCTGCCGCAGGCGGTCGGACAGATCTTTGATCTCCGCCGCCGACGCCCAGGTGGTCGTCTCGGTGTTGAACGCCTCGTATTCGGCGTATGCCGGATCGCCTCGATGACGTCGCCAGCGTTGCAGCCGCTCCATCTGCATGCGGATGCCTTGGCGCTCCGCCTCGCGGGCGAGCAGGGCGTCCGCGGGGGAGTCCGCGAAGTCCTCGGCCGACCAGGTCATGCTGCGCCGGGCGAGGCGCCACCAGCTGGTGCGGCGATCTCCGCGGGGGTCTTCGGCGCGTTCGACGACGCCGGCCCGCTCGAGCATCCGCAGATGATGGCTGATGCTGCCCACCTGGCTCTCCAACGAGCGGGAGATCGTCGTCACCTGTGACGTCCCGTACAGGAGCAGGTAATCGAAGATGCGGCGACGCAGCGGGTGGTTCACGGCGGTGATCACGGAGATGTCTTCCACGAGAGGACACGCTATGCCCGGTCGCTGAGACCCACAAGAGTTCTTGTATACCGCGGAAAGACGCGGGATACGCGCACGTCCACGCCGAAGGCCGCCGCGGAAACGAGACCCGCGGCGGCCTTCGGTGCGACCTCAGTCCGCGGCGGTGTCCGCGCTGACCGTTGCTTCGCGCCGAGCCCGACGGGCGCGGCGGATGAGCCAGATGACGAGCACCACGACGGCGGCGACGCCGAGCCAGGGGAGGATGAATCCGACGGCGATGACGAGGGCGTTCAGCGAGACGACCAAGCCGTTCCATCCGGCCAGCACGCCGTCGGCGAAACCGGCGGGGTCGGCGGTGGTCGGCACCGAGGCACGCGTGAGTTCGACCTGCACCGTCGACATCGCGACCTGGTCCTCGATGGAGGCGAGCTGCTGCTCCCACGATTCGAGCTGTGCCTGACGATCGGTCAGCGCGACTTCAGCCTCGATGAGTTCGGAGACGCTCCCGGACTGCGCCATGAGCTCGGTCAGCCGCTCGACCGACGCCTTGGTCGCATCGACGCGTGCCCGCAGATCGATCGCCGTCGAAGTCACGTCCTGCTTCGCGATCGACGACGACAGCACCTCGCCGGAATCGCCGAGCTCGCTGATCACGTCGGTGAGATCGGCGGACGGCACGCGGACGCTGATCCAGCCGTACCCCGCATCGGCCGGGGCGGGAGCGGAGCTGTCATCGATCGCGAGTGCCTTGCCGACCTGCGTGCTCTCGACGTAGCCGCCGTGTTCCTCCGCGAGTGCGGTCACGGCCGCAGCGGCCGTCGGGATGTCCTTCACCTGAAGAGTGACGTTCGCCGTGGTGACGATCTCCCTGTCGGCATCCCCGGCCTCGGCGCCGAGGAGGGTCGACGGTGCCGATGCGTCGCTCGACCCGTCGCCAGGTACGACCTCTGAGCTCCGGTCAGACGACCCCGCGCTCGATTCCGCGACGGATCCTCCGGACATGTCGGTGCCGTCTGCCGTGCTCATCACGACTCCGGAGCCGACGGCACCGAGGATGGGCGGTGTCACGAGCACTCCGAGGGTGAAGGCGGCAGCGATGCCGGCGCCTGTCAGCCACCGGCGACGCCGCAGCCTCGAGCGCGCGGCCGTGGGAGCGGCAGGCGATCGTTCCTCGGCGATCTGCGAGAACACCGCGTTCTCGATCCGCGCGATCGCGTCATCCGGCAGGTCCGGCAGGTCGTCGATCGAGTTCTGGTCGTTCATGCGTCTCTCACTTCCTTGACGGCGCCACGCAATTGGGTGCGCACTCGGGAGAGACGGTTCCGGACCACGGCATGGCTCACGCCCAGCTCATCGGCGGCTGCCTGATAGGCATAGCCCTCCGATGCGCACAGGCGGAAGATCTCACGGTCGAGCTCGTTCAGGGTGCCGACCTCGGCCGCGATCCGCGCGGCGAGCGCGGCCGTGATGACCTGCTCCTCCACGCTCACCGTGTCCGGGACGTTCTCGTCCAGGACATCCGCGGTGTGGGCCTGATCTCGTCGCCGTTGGCGGAGCCGATTCGCCGCCTGGAAGCGGCAGATCGTCGCCAGCCACGGCAGGATCGATTCCCCCTGCAGTTCGAGGCTCGGGAGTTTCCTCCAGGCGACCACGAACGTCTCCTGGGTGACGTCCTCGGCGTCCGAGGACGACGCGAGGATGCCGTCGGCGATCCAGAAGACCGGTCGGACATGGGCGCGATACAGCTCGCGGAAGGCGCTCTCGTCACCTGCCGCGGCCTGCGCCGCCCACTTCTGATCACTCGTCTGCACGGGCATCCTGATTCCGTTCGGTGTCTCTCAACAGAGAAGTGTCGACAGAAGCGCCATCGTCTCAGAATCGCCGGGGGAAGTCACGTCCGCGGGAACGGTCCTGCACCCCCGCCCGCTCCGCTAACATGGGCATCGCGAGGGGGAGTATCCCGGATCCGCGCGTAACGTCATCACGAGCACCAGTTCCGCTGCTCCGGGCGCGCGACGCACTCTGTGCGGGGGAGAGACTCTCGGTATCCAACGACCCCTCTCGAAAGGCGCAGTGCGCGCGTGAACATTCCCGTCTGGTTCGAAGTCGGCTCGCTCGTCGTCCTCGTGCTCATCCTCATCGGCGATCTGATGCTGGTGCGCCTGCGCCCGCACATCCCGTCGACCAAGGAATCCACCCTCTGGGTCGCCTTCTACGTCGGTCTCGCGCTGGTGTTCGCCGGCTTGCTCGCCCTGTTCGCGGGCGGCCAGTTCGCGGGGGAGTTCCTCACCGGATGGGCGCTGGAGTACAGCCTGTCGATCGACAACCTCTTCGTCTTCGTGCTGATCATGGCGCAGTTCGCGGTGCCGCGGCGGCTGCAGCAGATGGTGCTCATGGTCGGCATCATCATCGCGCTGGTGCTGCGCGGACTGTTCATCCTGCTCGGTGTCGCGATCATCGAGAACTTCTCGCCGATCTTCTACATCTTCGGTGCGTTCCTGATCTACACCGCGATCCGTCAGGCGATGCCGGACGGCGACCACGACGGCGAGGTGCAGCGCGAGAACTTCATCGTCCGGCTGCTGCGTCGTCGTATCGACATCAGTGAGGAGTACGACGGCAACAAGCTGCGCACGGTCGTCGACGGCAAGCGCATGTGGACGCCGATGATCATCGTCTTCGTCGCGATCGGTGTGACCGACCTGATGTTCGCGATCGACTCGATCCCCGCGATCTTCAGCATCACGCACAACAGCTTCCTGGTCTTCACGGCGAACATCTTCGCGCTGATGGGGCTGCGTCAGCTGTACTTCCTGTTGGGCGACCTCCTGGATCGACTGCGCTACCTGCACTACGGCATCGCGATCATCCTCGGTTTCATCGGGGTCAAGCTCGTCCTGCACGCCATGCACGAGAACGAGCTGCCGTTCATCAACGGGGGCGAGCACATCGCGTGGGCCCCCGACATCCCCATCTGGATGTCGCTGACCGTCATCCTGGTCGCGATGGTCGGCGCCACCGTCGCCAGCCTGATCGCCTCATCACGAGAGAAACGCGCCGCCAGGAACGCCCTCAGCGTCGACTGAGTTCACGGGGCGCACACGGGTCATTCGGCTGACCACAGCAGCTCCGCCTCGAGCGTGAGATCGATGACCTGACGGAGCAGCGATCCGGCGGTGGTCGACCGCAGGAGGGTGTAGCGGTCGTATTCGCCCAGCGGGGCGATCGCAGCGAGCTGCCAGGCGGCGGCGATGGGGTCGTCGGAGAGCTCGGTGCCGGCATCCCATCGTGCCTCGGGAGCCCGCGCGAGAGTGCGCCGCACGATCGCCTCGGCTTCGGTGCGCAGCGGGGTGAGAGCATCGTTCCATCCGAGCTCGGGCAGTGCCGTGACCTCGGCGCGGGGATAGGGATCATCGTCCAGCCACTGCTCGACGGTGAATCGCTCGGTGCCGACGGCCACGATGTGCACCACGTCCGCGCCTGGCGCGACGCTGACCAGGCGGGCCACGGTGCCGATGCCGCTCCGCCGGTCGCCGCCGCCGACCTCGTGGCCGCGCTCGATGAGCACGACGCCGAACCGCGCCTCCTCCTCGTCGAGCAGGCGTCCGATCATGGTGAGGTATCGCGGCTCGAACACCTGCAGGGGGAGCGGAGTGTGCGGCAGCAGCACCGAGCCGAGCGGGAACATCGGTATCGCGATCATCGCACCAGTCAACACCGAGCGACGTACAGTGAACAGATGCGCAGGCCTCATCCCGTCACGCCCGCTCACGGCCAGGAATCCGTGTGGGGCTATCCGCGGCCGCCGCGGGTGGAGCCGGTCCCGGAGCGGGTCACGATACGCCTCGGCGGTGCGCTGATCGCCGACACCCGTCACGCGGTGCGGGTGCTCGAGACGAGCCACCCTCCGGTGTATTACCTGCCGATCGCGGACTTCGTCCCCGGTGCCCTCGTGGATGCGCGCGGCACGTCGTTCTGCGAGTTCAAGGGTGCCGCACGATACCTCGACGTGCGCAGCGGAGGTCTCGTGCGCGAGGGCGCGGCGTGGAACTATCCGCATCCGGATCCGGGATACGAGACCTTGGTCGACCGGGTCGCCGTGTATGCAGGGCAGATGGACGAATGCACGGTGGGCGGCGAGGTCGTCACTCCGCAACCGGGTGGATTCTACGGCGGGTGGGTCACGTCCTCCGTCGTGGGGCCGTTCAAAGGCGTGCCCGGCTCGCAGGGCTGGTAGCGCCTCGGCCGGTGCGTCGACTCAGAACGCGCGCAGGTTCGCCTGCAGGCCGCCTTCGACGTACTCGCGGCGCAGAATGCCGCGTCGGCGCAGGATCGGCACGAGCTCGTCGAGCGTGCGATGCAGCGTGACGGGGTGGAAGTCTCCCCAGAGCAGGACTCCGTCGTTGCCCCACTCGCCCAGCTCCTCGATGAGATCGGCGAACTCCTCTGCGGTGCCGACGAAGCCGCTGCGGTCGTCGATGCGTCCGGCACGGACGAGTGCCGTGAGGTGGGCGCGCAGCGGGGCATCCTCTCCGAGATCGCCGATCAGACGCTGGATGCTGCCGCGCGACACGTGCGCGCCGAAGAGCGACAGATCGAGGGGCTTGTCGAGATCGAGCGATGTCAGATCCGTCTCCAGGTCGCTCGACTGCTTGCGGGCGATCTGGACAAGGGCGGCATCATCGGGGTGCGCCGATGCGGCGACGATCCGTTCCGCTTCCTCGACCGAGGAGGTGATGACGGGCTGGATCGCGAACAGGATCTTGATATCCTCCGGGCGCCGGCCCTTCTCGATCGCGGCGTCGTGCACCTTCGCGCGATAGGCGCGCACGGACGCCTCATGCAGCGGAGCCAGCGCCAACTGCACGTCCGAGTTCGCGCCGGCGAAACCGAGACCACGCCCGGACCCGCCGGGCGAGACGATGGCGGGCTCCCCGTCGGTGAACGGGAGTGCGTTGAGCGGACCGTCGAAGGCGAAGTGCTCACCGCGGTGCCTGATGGGACGCAGTTTCGTGCCGTCCGCATAGACGTCCGTGCCTCTGTCGGCGATCAAGGCCCCGTCGTCCCAGCTGTGCCAGAGCGCGCGGATGCCGTCGAGCCACTCCTCGGCGCGGTCGTAGGCGGCATCGTGATCGAGCTGCGGTGCGTCCGAGAAGTGTCGTGCACTGCCGGTGTCCGTCACGACGTTGAGGCCGAGACGATGTCCGCTCAGGTGCTGCAGTGTGGCGAACTGGCGAGCGGAGGTGAACGGCAATGATGCCGCCGGGTTCACGGTCGGGACGACACCGAGGTGCCTCGTCGCCTGGAACAGGTACGGAGCGAGCAGGAGAGGATCGTGCTTCGGTCCGCCGAAGGCGTGGCGGACGCGGATGTCGATCGTCTCGGGGGAGCCGAGCGAAGGGCTGTCCTCGATGATGACGAGGTCGAAGCCGGCCTGTTCGAGCGTGCGCGCCGCCTCCTGGTAGATCTCGGGGCGGGTCCAGTCGTAGTCCCAGTCGAGCGACGGGTAGCCCCATCCCTGCGGGCCGAAGCCGCGCGCGAGGAACCAGCCGAAGTGCTGCGGACGGCTCATGCGATCGCAGCCTCGGTCGCCGAGAGGACCTGGGCGAGATCGCCGATGAGGTCGCTCACGTCCTCGATTCCGATCGACAGGCGGAGCGTGCCGGGGAAGATCCCGTGGAGCTCGCGTTCCTCCGGAGCGCGCTGGGCGTGGCTGGTCGTGCCAGGGTGCAGCACGAGGGAGCGCACGTCGCCGATGTGGGTCATGTGCACGAACACCTCGACGCTCTCGACGAAGCGACGCGCCGCCGGCAGCCCGCCGCGCAGCGTGAACGTGAAGATCGACCCGAATCCGCCCCGGAGGTAGTGCTCGGCCTTCGCATGGTCGGGGTGGGAGGGCAGGCCGGCATAGTCGACGCTCTCGACCTCGTCCTGCGACTCCAGCCAGCGCGCGATCTCGAGGGCGTTGCGCGATTGGCGTTCGACACGGAGACCGAGGGTTTCGACCCCCTGCCCGATCAGGAAGGCGTTGAGGGGGGAGGGGGAGGCACCGAAACGCGGCGCGACGGACTCCCGCGCGTAGGCGATGCGTGCGTTCCCTCCGTGGCGCGCGGCGACGCTCGGGAGGCCCCCGCGACCGGGGAGGACGAGGTGCGGCGCGTTGTGGCCGTGGCGCACGGCATCGAATCGGCCGTCGTCGATGATCACACCGCCGAGCACGGAACCGTGCCCCGCCAGGAACTTCGAGGCGGAGTGCACGACGATCGCGGCTCCGTGCTCGAGAGGCCGCACCAGATACGGGGTCGCCAGCGTGTTGTCGACGATCAGCGGGATCGCGGCTTCGTCGGCGACGGCGCTGATCGCCGAGATGTCGAGGATGTCGTTGCGCGCGTTCGCGATCGACTCCGCGAACAGCGCGCGCGTGTTCGGACGGATGGCGGCGCGCCACGCTTCCGGGTCATCGATGTCGTCGATGAACGTGGCCTCGATGCCCAGTCGCGCCAGGTTGTCGACCAGGAGACCGCGCGTCCCTTCGTAGATGTGGGTCGAGCTCACGATGTGGTCGCCCGCACCGGCGACGGTCAGGAACGCCGTGACGACGGCGGCCTGGCCGCTGGCGACGAGCACCGCATCCGCACCCGATTCGAGAGCGGCGAGCTGCCGCTCGACCGTGCGGACCGTCGGGTTCCCCGTGCGGGTGTAACCGAAGCCGGCGCCGGTGCCGAAGTGGTCGGCAGCGTGGTCGAAGTCGTCGAACTCGAAGCCCGCCGTCAGGAAGATCGGAGTGGCACGCGACGTGGCCGTCTCGCGAGTGCGGCCAGCGTGGACCGCACGGGTGACGAAGTGGGCGGAGTCGGCGGTCATACGGGTACCTCTCGATAGGGCAGGTCTCAGTAGAGTGTCACGGCGCGTCACACCGTGCTGAAGCGGTGGTAATCTGACGTCATGCGGATCGTGCTCCTTCTTAGCGGCCGCGACGAGACCTCGTTCTGAGCCCCTCCTCGTCGCGGAGTCCATCGTGGGCCGAACCGCCAGCTTCAGGAGACACGCAATGAACACCCCCGCATCAGGTGCCGATCACGTACGCCCCCGCACGCTCGCCGAGAAGGTCTGGGATGACCACCTCGTCGTGAAGGGCGAGAACGGCGAGCCCGACCTCATCTACATCGACCTTCATCTGGTCCATGAGGTCACGAGCCCGCAGGCGTTCGACGGCCTGCGCAGCGAAGGGCGTCCGTTGCGTCGCCTGGATCTGACGATCGCCACCGAGGATCACAACACCCCGACGTGGGAGATCGACAAGCCCATCGCCGATCTGACCAGCCGGACGCAGATCGAGACGCTGCGGCGCAACGCCGCGGAGTTCGGTGTGCGTCTGCACTCGCTGGGCGACGCCGAGCAGGGCATCGTGCATGTGGTCGGCCCGCAGCTCGGCCTCACCATGCCGGGCATCACCGTCGTCTGCGGCGACTCGCACACCTCGACGCACGGCGCGTTCGGCGCGATGGCCTTCGGTATCGGCACCAGCGAGGTCGAGCACGTGATGGCCACGCAGACCCTTCCGCTGAAGCCGTTCAAGACCATGGCGATCACGGTCGACGGCACGCTGCGTCCCGGCGTGACGGCGAAGGACATCATCCTCGCGGTGATCGCGAAGATCGGAACCGGCGGGGGACAGGGCTATGTGCTCGAGTTCCGCGGCAGCGCCATCCGCGCGCTCTCGATGGAGGGCCGGATGACGATCTGCAACATGTCGATCGAAGCCGGCGCCCGCGCCGGCATGGTGGCTCCGGACGAGACGACGTTCGCGTACCTCGAGGGCCGTCAGCACGCGCCGAAGGGACAGGACTGGGACGACGCGGTCGCCTACTGGCGCACCCTCCCGACAGATGACGGCGCCACGTTCGACGCCGAGGTCTTCATCGATGCCGATCTGCTCGAGCCGTTCGTGACCTGGGGCACCAACCCCGGCCAGGGCAGCTCGCTGTCGGCCTCGGTTCCGAACCCTGCCGACATCAGCGATCCGAACGAACGCGCCGCGGCCGAGCGGGCGCTGGAGTACATGGACCTCACGCCGGGCACCCCTCTCAAGGACGTCCCCGTCGACGCCGTGTTCATGGGCTCCTGCACGAACAGTCGCATCGAAGACCTGCGGGCGTTCGCCTCGATCATCGAGGGCAAGAAGAAGGCGGACGGCGTCCGTGTGATGGTCGTCCCCGGATCCGCGCGCGTGCGCCTGGAGGCCGAGGCCGAGGGACTCGACAAGATCATCACGGACTTCGGAGCGGAGTGGCGGTTCGCCGGCTGCTCGATGTGCCTCGGGATGAATCCCGACCAACTCGCGCCGGGTGAGCGCTGCGCTTCGACCTCCAACCGCAACTTCGAGGGCAGGCAGGGCAAGGGCGGCCGGACGCACCTGGTCTCGCCGCTGGTCGCTGCGGCCACCGCGATTCGCGGCACGCTGTCCAGCCCCGGCGATCTGCTCGTCACCATCGGAGAAGAGGCCTGATCATGGACAAGTTCACGACCCACACCGGTATCGCAGCGCCGCTGAAGCGCTCCAACGTCGACACGGACCAGATCATCCCCGCGGTGTTCCTCAAACGCGTGACCAAGACCGGCTTCGAGGACGCCCTGTTCTACGCCTGGCGTCAGGATGATGAGTTCGTGCTGAATCAGCCCGTGTTCCAGGGGGCATCCGTACTCGTCGCCGGTCCCGACTTCGGCACCGGTTCGAGCCGGGAGCACGCCGTCTGGGCGCTGCGCGACTTCGGATTCAAGGTGGTCCTCAGCCCGCGATTCGCCGACATCTTCCGCGGGAACTCGGGCAAGCAGGGACTGCTCGCCGCCACGATCTCGGAAGAGGATCTGGAGCGCATCTGGGCGGAGATCGACCGTGTTCCCGGGGCGAGCATCACCGTCGACCTCGAGGCGCGCACCGCTTCGATCGGCGACATCCAGGCTGAGATCGGGATCGACGATTACACTAGATGGCGGCTCCTCGAAGGGCTCGATGACATCGGGCTCACGCTGCGCAACGAAGACAAGATCGCGCAGTTCGAGGCCCGTCGCGAGTCGTGGCGGCCCCGGACCCTCCCCGTGCAGTGATACGGAAGGGGCGGGTGGCCGAGGGGCGCCCCGCCCCTGATTTTCCGTGAATGAAGTGAGGCTCCGAATGACGACACCCGTGCGCGATGCTCTTCCGGACGGAGTCCCCGCTCTCACCGGAGACGTCCTCGCAATTCGAGGAGGACGCCCGCTGCGCGGCCGCGTCGACGTGAAGGGGGCGAAGAACCTCGCCACCAAGGCGATGGTCGCCTCCCTCCTGGGCGACTCGGTCAGCGTGCTGCGCGACGTCCCCGCGATCAGCGACGTCGCGGTGGTGCGCTCGCTGCTCGAGGTGCACGGCGTCCGCGTCTCGGACGGCGACGAGCCCGGCGCGCTGGTGTTCGACCCCAGCGATGTCGAGTCCGCGCACTTCGAGGAGATCGATGCGCACGCGGGAGCCTCCCGTATCCCGATCCTCTTCTGCGGTCCGCTTCTGCACCGTCTCGGTCAGGCCTTCATCCCCGACCTCGGGGGATGCCGCATCGGCGACCGTCCGATCGACTTCCACCTCGACGCGCTGCGCAAGTTCGGCGCCGTCGTCGAGAAGCTTCCGAGCGGCATCCGCCTCTCGACGGGTGGGACGCGTCTGCACGGCGCGAACATCCACCTGCCCTACCCGAGCGTCGGCGCGACCGAGCAGGTGCTGCTGACCGCTGTCCGCGCCGAGGGCGTCACCGAGCTGCGCAACGCGGCGATCGAGCCCGAGATCATGGATCTCATCGCGGTGCTGCAGAAGATGGGCGCGATCATCTCGTACGAGCCCAACCGGGTCATCGTCATCGAGGGTGTCGAGAAGCTCCGCGGCTACGACCACCGCTCCATCTTCGACCGCAACGAAGCCGCATCGTGGGCTTCGGCGGCACTGGCGACGGATGGCGAGATCTTCGTCGGCGGGGCCAAGCAGCAGGAGATGCTCACGTTCCTCAACGTCTTCCGCAAGGCCGGCGGCTGGTTCGACATCAAGGAGGACGGCATCCTCTTCCGTCGCGACGGCGAGCTGAAGCCCGTCGTCATCGAGACCGACGTGCACCCCGGCTTCATGACGGACTGGCAGCAGCCCCTCGTGGTCGCGCTCACGCAGGCGAACGGACGTTCCGTGGTGCATGAGACCGTGTACGAGAACCGGCTCGGCTTCACCGACGCGCTCGTGAAGATGGGCGCCGATATCGTCGTGCACCCGCGCGGCCTGCAGGCGGGTCCCCGTCGTGTTCCGCGTCGCGACCTGGAGCAGGCGGCCGTCATCACCGGTCCGACGCCGCTGCACGGTGCCGACATCGTCGTCCCCGATCTGCGCGGCGGCTACAGCCACGTGATCGCCGCTCTCACCGCGTCGGGGGAGTCCCAGGTCTCGGGTGTCGACATCCTCAGCCGCGGATACGAGAAGTTCCTCGCCAAGCTCGACGCCGTCGGCGCTGACTTCGACGTCATCCGGTGACGCCGGTGTCTTCCGGTTCGGGGGAGAAGTCGCGGCCGAGCCTGTTCTGGCCGCTCGCCGCGATCGTCGTGCCGTTGGTCTCGTTGATCGCGAAGGTCCGGGTCACCGGTGCGGAGAAGCTTCCGCGCACCGGTGCGTTCGTGCTGGCACCGAACCACTACTCGGAGTTCGATCCGCTGATCGTCGCCCTCGCGGTGTGGCGGATCGGCCGCGCCCCGCGCTTCATGGCGAAGGAGAGCCTGTTCAAGATTCCCGTCCTGGGCTGGTTGCTGCGGCGCACGGGCATGATCCCCGTGGCCCGCACCTCGTCGGCTTCGGCTGCGAAGCAGACCATGAAGCAGTCCGCCGAGCTCGTCGAGCACGGTCGGGGCGTGATCGTCTACCCCGAAGGCACGCTCACACGTGACCCTGACCTGTGGCCCATGCGCGGCAAGTCCGGCGCGGTGCGTCTCGCTCTCGCTGACGGCATCCCTCTGATCCCGATGGCCCAGTGGGGTACGCAGGAGATCATGGGGCGCTACCAGAAGGGCCTGAGCCTGTGGCCGTTGCGCAAGCCGGTGCGCGTCGTGATCGGGGATCCGGTCGACGTGTCGGATCTCCGCGGCCGCGCCGGCGAGCAGTCCGCTCTCAACGAGGCGACGAATCGGCTCATGAACGCGATCACCGCGCTGCTCGAGGAGCTGCGCGACGAGAAGGCGCCCGCTGAGCGCTGGAACCCCGCGAGCCACGGTCAGAAGGAGACGGGTCGTCTTGACTCCTAAGAGAAACGTGCCCGTGGGTCCCCGCGCGACCGTGATCGGTGCGGGCAGCTGGGGAACCACCTTCGGCAAGATCCTCGCCGACGGCGGTGCCCAGGTGACCATGTGGGCGCGTCGTGCCGAGCTCGCCCAGGAGATCAACGAGGCCAAACGCAACTCCCGCTACCTTCCGGGCATCAACCTGCCGCGGACGATGGCGGCGACACACGAGCTGGCCACCGCGATGCAGGGGGCCGAGCAGGTCTATCTGTCGGTGCCGAGCCAGTCGCTGCGGGAGAACCTCAAGGCACTCCGGCCGCTGCTCTCCGACAGCGATGCGAAGATCGTCAGCCTGATGAAGGGCGTCGAACGTGGCACCGGGCTGCGCATGAGCCAGGTGATCCAGCAGGAGCTCCGCTGCGATCCCGATCGGATCGCGGTCGCCTCCGGCCCGAACCTCGCCCTGGAGATCGCTCGCGAGCAGCCGACCGCCGCCGTCATCTCCTCGCGGAGCCAGGAGACGGCGGAGATCGTCGCGCGTGCGGCGCGGAACAGCTACTTCCGCACCTTCGTGAACACCGACGTGATCGGAACCGAGTTCGGCGGTGTGCTGAAGAACCTGATCGCGGTGGCGATCGGCATCGTCGACGGCGTCGGATACGGCGAGAACACCAAGGCATCGATCATCACGCGCGGACTCGTGGAGATGACCGACTTCGCGGTCGCGAACGGCGCACACCCTGAGACGCTTCAGGGCCTCGCGGGACTGGGCGACTTGATCGCCACCTGCCAGTCGCCGCTCAGCCGCAACAACACGGCCGGGCGCCTGCTCGGCCAGGGCTACAGCTTCCAGGACGTCGTGAAGCAGATGCAGCAGACCGCCGAGGGCCTCGCGTCCGTGGCGCCGATCCTGCAGCTCGCGCGCGAGTCCGAAGTGGACATGCCCATCGTCGAGCAGGTGAAGATGGTGCTGGACGGGAAGATGGACCCCCGTGACATCGCACCCCACCTGACGACGGACGACGACACCCCCCAGGGCGAGAGGACCAACCATGGACAAGCAGACGGTGGTGGTGCTCTTCGGAGGACGCTCCAGCGAGCATTCGATCAGTTCCGCCACGGCGGGGGGCGTGCTGGGCGCGATTGATCGCGACCGCTATGACGTGATCCCCGTCGGGATCACGCGGGAAGGCGCCTTCGTCCTCGAAGACGATGACCCTGCGAAGTTCCCGCTGGACGCCGAGCACCTGCCGGAGGTCGTCGACAACGGCAGCCGCGTGCGCTGGCCCGAACCCGGCGGCGACCGCACGCTGCGCGTCGTGCACACCGACGGCACGGTGGAGGGGCTGGGCGAGATCGACATCGTGCTGCCGATCCTGCACGGCACCCACGGTGAGGACGGCACCATCCAGGGCTACTTCGACACCCTCGAAGTCCCTTACGCCGGCGGCGGGGTGCTCGACTCCGCGCTGTGCATGGACAAGCACTTCATGAAGATCGCGCTCGAGGCGGCGGGAATCGCCGTCGCGCCCTGGGTGACCGTACGGCGCCGGGACTGGGCGGCGAACGCTGCGACGATCCGCGAGGATGCCGCGGCACTGGGCCTTCCGCTCTTCGTCAAGCCCGCCCGCGCGGGCTCCAGCGTGGGCGTCTCGAAGGTCGACGCCCCGGACGAACTCGACGCCGCACTGGCGCTCGCGTTCGCCGAGGACGACAAGGTGCTCATCGAGACCGGTGTCGTCGGTCGTGAGATCGAAGTGGCCGTCCTCGAGAGTGCAGACGGCGTCCGCGCCTCTCTTCCCGGGGAGATCGTGCTGACCTCGCGCGGCTTCTACGACTTCGAGGGCAAGTACCTCGGGGGCGATGGCGTCGATGTGGTCTGCCCCGCCGAGCTGGCCCCTGCGGAGGTGACGGCGATCCAGGAGGCCGGTATCCGCGCGTTCGAGGCCGTCGACGGCCGAGGGCTCGCCCGTGTCGACATGTTCCTCACTGCTGCCGGCGAGCTGGTCGTCAACGAACTCAACACGATGCCGGGCTTCACGCCGATCTCGATGTTCCCCAAGTGCTGGGTCGCGTCGGGGCTGAGCTACGGCGATCTGATCTCGGAGCTGATCGAGGCAGGTCTGCGCCGCTGACGGTGCGCCCGGGCGGCGCTGCCTTCGCGCCTCGCCCGGGCTCACGCCGCGATATGCCGCTTCAGCTCGCGGGCGTCTCGACCCGCTCGGTGCAATGCGCCGTGGCCGGGGCGAGGCCCGACTGGATGCTGGCGGAGAGCTTGTCGACCACGGTCGCGAAATCGATCTCCTCGCCGCGCCGGATGTTGACCTCGACGGCAGGGTCGCGTCCGTAGGTGACGAGTCGCTGGCGGTCCTCCTCCTGATCGAGGACCAGCCAGTCGACACCGCCGAGCGTCGTGCAGTTGAGCGTCGAGGGCGCAGGCGGCTCCACGCCGCAGCGCAGCACGATGGTGGGGTCTCCCCATGCTCCTGTCGCCTGGGCATCGGTCCAGACCCGGTCGAAACCGCCGACGTTGTTCGGCAGTAGCACGGAGACGGCGGCGCACGCCGGGTTGTTCGCATCGTCGGCGGGTTCGAGGTGCACCGTGGTCGAGCATCCTGCGAGGACGCCCGCCACGATCAACGCACTCCCGGCGGCAACGAGACGTCGGATACGGGGCATGCTTCCAGGCTACCTTTGACAGCATGCCCTCCCGACCCGAAGCCGATGATCCACGCCTGGGTGACCTCTCCGAAGGACGCATCCTGCATGCGATCCTCTCGCGCACCGCACGCGCGACGCACACGATCCTCGGACCCGGCGATGACGCCGCGGTGATCGCCGCACCGTCCGGCAGCGTGGTCGCCACGACCGACACGCTCGTCCACGGCCCCGACTTCCGGCTCGCCTGGACCAGCGGCTACGACCTGGGGTGGAAGGCCGCAGCGGTCAACCTCGCCGACATCGCCGCGATGGGCGCACTGCCGACCGCCCTGCTGGTCGCACTGGCCATTCCCCGGGATCTTCGGCTGTCGTTCGTCGAGCGTCTTGCGGACGGCTTCCGCGACGCCTGTGCGGCCCTGGCTCCCGGCTGTGCAGTCGTCGGCGGGGATCTGACGACGTCCGACGTGCTCACCGTCGCCGTGACGGCGTTGGGGGATCTGGAAGGCCGGGAGGCGGTGACGCGTTCCGGCGCACGGCCGGGTGACACGGTCGCGGTGGCAGGCGAGCTCGGACACGCCGCGCATGGATTGGCCGTCCTCTTCGACAGGTTCCGTGAGGGGGGTTCCCCTGTTCCGGTCGACCCCGCCCGGCTCGCGTCAGGGGAGAGCGCCGCGCTCGACGCTCAGCTGCGCCCTTCCCCGCCCATCGGCCTCGGTCGCATCGCCGCGATCGCCGGAGCCACGTCCATGATGGATGTCTCGGACGGACTCGCGCTGGATGCCGGACGTCTGGCATCGGCCTCGGGGGTCACGATCGCGCTCAGCCGTGCAGCGCTCGGTGACGACCCGAACCGCGCCCTGGTCGGCGGCGAGGATCACGCGTTGCTGGCCACCTTCCCGGACGGCGTGCTCCCCCCAGGGTTCCGGATCATCGGCGAGGTGCGTCCTCGAGGTGCGGATGGCATCCTGTGCGATGAGGAGCCGGTCGACATCTTGGGGTGGGACCCCTATCGCGACTGGGACTCCGTCTCGGGCTGAGCGGCCGCGCGAGCGGCCTCATCGTCCACGGCAGCCGCATCCTGCGCGGGCAGAGGACTCGCCCACCAGAGCGTGGTGTCGCCGTAGTTCCTCTCGCGGAAGAGCTCGAGTCCCGCTGCGGCGAGATCGGGCGCAGCGGAGCGCTTGGCGCGTTCGATCACGACGACCGCCTGCGCGGACAGCAGCGGCGCGAGAGCCTTCAGATCCTCGTTCATGGCCTCGTCGCCGAGGTCGTAGGGCGGGTCGGTGAAGACGAGGTCGAATGCCCCCGTCGCACGCAGGAGGTACGGACGCACTGCGCTCTCGTGCACGCGGGCGGCCGGGAGATCGCCCGCGCGCGCCACGGTGGCGGCGTTGCGACGGATGACGGCGGCCGCGGCGCGATTCTGTTCCACGAGCTCGACGCTCTGCGCTCCGCGGCTGAGCGACTCCAGGCCGAGCGCACCGGAGCCCGCGTACAGATCGAGGACCCGTGCACCGTCGATCGCGTCAGCCGAATCCAGCGAGCCGAACAGGGACTCCCGCACACGGTCGCTGGTCGGGCGCGTACCGGCGCTGGGTACGTCGAGTCTGGCGCCGCCTGCGCGGCCTGCGATGATCCTCGTCACCTCATCACGATACGACAGCCGTCGCGCTCGGGGTGTCGGCGAGGTTCTCTAGACTCGGAGCATGTCGCTCACGCTCGATTCGTCGCTGGATGATGCGCTCGGCGCGGCACCCGCGAAGACGCTCGATCGTGCGTTCGGCATGAAGACCGTCGGAGATCTGCTCTCGCACTACCCGCGACGGTATGCCGATCCGGGGGAGCTCACGCCGATCCGGGATCTGCCGATCGGCGAGACCGTCACGATCGTCGCGGAGGTGCTGTCGTCCAGCTTCCGGCGGATGCGCAACCGGCCGGGCGCGATGGTCGACGTCGTGATCGGCGACGGCATCGGGCGCATGTCCCTCATGTTCTTCGCGAAGAACGTCGGCGCAGCGGAGTGGCGTTCGAAGGATCTCGCTGTGGGACGTCGGGGGGTGTTCTCCGGCAAGGTCGGCATGTTCAACAACGTCACGCAGTTCGCCCACCCGGAATACGAGCTCTTCGACGACGAGGACACGGCCCGCCGCACGGCGGATGCCCGAGCCGCCGTCCCCATCCCGATCTACCCGGCGACCTCGACCCTGCAGACGTGGCAGATCGCGCGTCTCATCGGCCGCGTGCTCGATGATCTCGACGCGGTCCCCGATCCGCTGTCCGACGAGGTACGTGTGCAGGAGGAGCTGTTGACCGCGCCTGAGGCGCTCGAGCGGATCCATCGCCCACGCACGCGCAACGACATCGACCCCGCCGTGCGCACCCTGCGCATGCACGAGGCCCTGACGCTGCAGACCGCTCTCCTGCAGCAGCGCGATGCCGTGCGCGCGCTCTCGGCCACGCCACGCACCGCCTCCGCGGGCGGTCTCCTCGAGCGCTTCGACGCCGCGCTGCCCTACACGCTGACTCCCGACCAGCAGACGGTCGGGGCGCAGATCGCCGACGATCTCGTCGGAACATGGCCGATGAACCGTCTGGTGCAGGGCGAGGTCGGTTCGGGAAAGACGCTCGTGGCGCTGCGGGCCATGCTCCAGGTCGCTGAGAGCGGGGGACAGGCTGCGCTCATCGCCCCCACCGAGGTGCTGGCCGGGCAACATCTCCGATCGATCGCGAAGATGCTGGGACCCCAGCTCGCGCCGCTCGTGATGCCGACGTTGCTGACAGGTCAGATGCCGGCGGCGGAGCGCCGTAAGGCCGCGCTCCGTGTCGCCTCGGGGCAGGCGCTCATCGTCGTGGGTACCCATGCACTGCTGGGGGAGAAGACCACGTTCGCCGATCTCGGTCTCGTCGTCGTCGACGAGCAGCACCGCTTCGGTGTCGAGCAGCGTGAAGCCCTCAGGGCCAAGGGGTCGAGCCCGCATGCGCTGGTGCTCACCGCCACACCGATCCCGCGCACCGTGGCGATGACGGTCTTCGGAGATCTCGACACCTCGGTGATCCGCACCATGCCGGCGGGGCGTGCCGGCATCCAGTCGTTCGTCGCGCCGCTCGCCGAGCACCCTGGTTGGTTCAACCGGGTGTGGGAGCGCGCGGCGGAGGAGATCGCGCAGGGTCGTCAGGTGTTCGCGGTGTGTGCGGCGATCGACACCGCGAAGAAGACAGCCGAAGCTGCAGAACCCGCAGCTCCTGCCCTCGGCACGGAGGGCGGGAACGGACCGAGATGGGGCGTCGTGCAACTCGACGAGGTGCTGGCCACGCACCCGACACTGGGCGGGCTCCGGCGCGCCGTCCTGCATGGCCGGATGCCTTCCGATGAGAAGGACGCCGTGATGCAGGCGTTCGCGCGCGGGGAGATCGATCTCCTGCTCGCGACGACCGTGATCGAGGTGGGCGTCGACGTCCCGAACGCGTCGACGATGATCGTGCTCGATGCCGACCGGTTCGGTGTCTCGCAGCTCCACCAGCTGCGTGGCCGCGTCGGTCGAGGCGGTGTGCCTGGCCTGTGCCTGCTGGTCACCGAGGCAGAGTCCGACACGCTCGCTCGCGACCGGGTGGAGGCGGTCGCCGCGACTCTCGACGGTTTCGCGCTGGCGGAGGTCGACCTCGAGTTGCGCGGTGAGGGCGACGTGCTCGGAGCGGCCCAGGCGGGAGTGCGGTCGTCGCTCAAGCTGTTGCGGGTCGTGAAGGATGCCGCGCTCATCACGCGCGCCAGAGAGATCGGCGAGGAGATCCTTGCGCACGACCCGGCACTCGACCGTCATCCCGGCCTGCGCGACGCGATCGGACGACGCGTGAGCGATGCCGACCGCGCTGCCCTCGCGAAGAACTGACGCTGCGTTACCGCGTCGACTCGTCGTGATCCGCCGTGCCCTAGGCTTGATCGCATGAGCAGCCGGATCGCCGTCGTCCCGGGTTCCTTCGATCCGCCGACCCTGGGTCACCTCGACGTGATCCGTCGAGCCGCGATCCTCTTCGATGAACTCCATGTGCTGGTGGTGCACAACCCCGGCAAGGAGGCGATGCTCCCGATCGCCCAGCGTCTCGCGCTGCTCGAGCAGTCGATCGCCGAGGACGGGATGCCGGGCAACATCGTGATCGGCTCCTGGAGCATGGGACTGCTGGTCGACTACGCACGCGACGTCAACGCCGGCGTCCTGGTCAAGGGCATCCGCTCGCAGATCGACGTCGCCTACGAATCGCCGATGGCGATCGTGAACCGACACCTGGCCGACATCGAGACGGTCTTCCTGCTGCCGGATCCGGCACACGCGCTGGTGTCGAGCTCGCTCGTGCGGCAGGTCGCGTCGCTCGGCGGCGACGTCTCACCGTTCGTGCCGCCGGCGGTCGCCGCGTTCCTCGACACGGGCGCGCGCGGTATCTGACCCGGTGGGGCCGTCTCGCGGTCCCCGGCCGCTGTCCAGGGCGAGCCGGTAGCATGGTGGAGTGCGATCTCGACTGAACGGCCCCTTCGTCCTCCCCGCCCGAGACATCGTCCGACGTCCTGGTGAGATGCGTGAGCATGAGTTCACGATCACGCTCAAGGAACAGTGGGGTGAGGGCATCGTCTCCTTCGAAGCCGGTTCCGAGATCGACCTGGACGTACGTCTGGAGTCGGTCCATGAGGGCATTCTCGTCACGGGTTCCGCGGAAGGCGAGTACGTGGGAGTGTGCGGAAGATGCCTGATTGACATCGCCCGGCCCGTCGAAGTCGAGTTCCAGGAGCTTTTCGCGTATCCTGGTGAGGAAGAAACTGACTTCGAGGTTCAAGACGACCACGTGGATCTTGAAACTCTCGTCAGGGAAGCGGCCGTATTGGCACTTCCATTTCAGCCGGTGTGTCAGCCGGATTGCCCGGGTCTCGACTCGAAAACGGGCGAACGACTGGCCGTGAGCACCGGAACGGAGCAGGCAGCTCCCATCGATCCTCGATGGAGTGCGCTCCAGCAGATCACAGACCAAGACGGCAAGGCAGAGAGCCGCGCCGCCGAGAAAGAAGAGAGCTAGTCATGGCTGGTAACCCCCCGAAGCGCAAGGTTTCCCGTTCGAACACCCGCTCGCGCCGCGCGCAGTGGAAGGCGGCTCCCGTCGCCCTCGTCAAGACCATCGAGAACGGCCAGGTCGTCTACAGCCGTCCTCACCAGGCCAAGGTCGTCACGGACTCGCAGGGCACGGAGCTCTTCCTCGAGTACAAGGGCCGCAAGGTCGCTGACGTCTGAGTCTCGAAACTCAGATCGTGACGGAGGTCCCCGGGGGGACGAGACCTCTCCCAGCTAAGCTCCGCGTCGACATCGACGCGGAGCTTCTGGGGTTGGCCCTCACCCACCGTTCCTACGCGTACGAGCACGGCGGTATCCCGCACAACGAACGCCTGGAGTTCCTCGGCGATTCGGTGCTCGGGCAGGCCGTCACCGTGATGCTGTTCACCACGCATCCGGAGCTCGATGAGGGCGAACTCGCCAAGCGACGCGCGAGCGTCGTGTCGACGGTCGCGCTGGCAGAGGTGGCTCGCGGCATCGATCTCGGTAGTCATCTGCTGCTCGGACGCGGTGAAGAGCAGACCGGCGGACGCGACAAGGACTCGATCCTCGCCGACACCATGGAAGCGGTGATCGGAGCGACCTATCTGTCGGCCGGTCCCGAGGCCGCCACGGAGCTGGTGCTCCGTCTCACGCAACCGCTTCTCGCGGATCCGGAGCGCTACGGCGCGGCGATGGACCCGAAGACCAGCCTGCAGGAGCTCGCAGCCCGCACCGGAGCGACCCCGCCGAAGTACTCGATCGAGGCGAGCGGCCCGGATCATGACCGCCGGTTCACCGCGACGGTCACCGTCGGCGACGTGAGTATGACGGGCAAGGGCAGCAGCAAGAAGACTGCCGAGATGGCTGCCGCGCTGAGTGCGTGGCGCCTGCTCAACGAGCGTGCCTGAACTTCCCGAGGTCGAGGTGGTCCGCGCGGGGCTCGCTCCCGCGACGATCGGATCGCTGATCACGGCGGTGAGCGTCTTCGACGAGCGGGCTCTGACCCGGCACCTGGCGGGTGCCGCGGACTTCGTCGCGCGCCTCGAGGGGCGCACGTTCACGGATGCTGTCCGACGGGGCAAGTTCCTCTGGCTGCCGCTCGACACGACGGATGCGGCGTTGATCGCCCACCTCGGAATGAGCGGGCAGATGCTGTTGCGCACGCCCGACGCGGTCGCGGAGCGGCATGAGCGCATCCGCATCCACCTCGAGCATCCTGTGCACGGCGAGCTGGCCGTGGTGTTCTCGGATCAGCGCACGTTCGGCTCGCTGGCGGTGGACCCGCTGGTCGTCGACGGCGCTTCCGTTGTGCCGTCGCAGGTGGCCCACATCGCGCGGGATCCGCTCGACGCCGCCTTCGACGACCGGGACTTCCGCGCCGCGCTGGCGCGACGAGGAAGTGCGATCAAGCGGGTCCTGCTCGACCAAGGTGTGGTCAGCGGCATCGGCAACATCTATGCGGACGAATCGCTGTGGGCCGCGCGCATCCATCCGGAGACGCCGGCGAGCGCTCTGTCGACGCAGGCCGTGCGGCGTCTGCTCGCCGAAGTCCGGGCGGTGTTGATGAAGGCCCTCGCCGAAGGCGGCACGAGCTTCGACGCGCAGTACGTCAACGTGAACGGGCAGGCTGGCTACTTCGCACACTCGCTCAACGCCTACGGCAGGCAGGGCAAGCCGTGCCCGCGCTGCGGAACGCCGATCGTGCGGGAGAGCTTCATGAACCGCGGCTCGCACTTCTGCCCCCGGTGCCAGCGCAGGCGCTGAGGCCCGCAGCATCGAGATGATCCGCCGAGTGAGAGAGGAGGATGCTCGTATGGAGCCCTTGATCCAGCCGATCCTGCAGACCGACGCCGTCCGTCTGCGTCCATTCGCGGCGAAGGATGCTGCTTTGATCCGAGACGCATCTGTCGACGCGCTGATTCCCTCGATCACCTCTGTGCCCTCCCACGGCACGGAGGACGAGATCCTTGCATTCATCCGACGCCAGCATGATCGGCTGCGGCTTCGAACCGGATACTCTTTCGCGATCGCGGATGCACATTCGGATGTCGCGATGGGCCAGATCGGATTGTGGCTGAGGGACGCGGACCGGGGCCGCGTCAGCATCGGATACTGGGTCGGGTCCCGTCACCGGCGCCACGGGATCGCATCCGCGGCGTTGGCGGCCATCTCCGACTGGGGCCTCACGCTCCCCGGGGTGCACCGTGTGGAGCTCTATGTCGAGCCCGCGAACGAAGGCTCTTGGCGGGTCGCGGAAAGATGCGGCTTCCTGCGAGAGGGGCTGCTTCGCGGCTGGCAGGAGATCGGGTCTCGTCGGCGCGACATGTACATGTACTCGCGGCTCGAATGAACCATGAAGCTCCAGCGCACGTCACACGGTCGCGAACGACCGGGCGAGCAGCGGCCGTGTCGCCCGCGTCGTGGCCCAGACGACCCCGATCCCCGCGCTGACGACGGCGGCGATGGTGAGGAGCGATTCCGGGGTGGTGATGAGCGCGATGCCCAGGAGCGGGAACACGAGGATCGCCGCGCAGACCGCCGAGCCGATGGCGGTGATCAGCAACGGCGACATGATCGCGCGGCGGCGCGCGCGATCGACCGTCTGCCAGGGCATGCCGAGACGATGCAGACTCGCATGCAGTTCCTTCTGATCGAGCACGTCGGACGCCTGGTTCACACCGACGGAGGCGGCGACCATCAGAAATGATCCGATCAGGGTGATGATCAGCCCGGTGCGCATGTCGACCGCGAGGGCGGCGTCGGCGGACGAGCCCTCGGCGTTCATCAGACCCATGAGGGAGACCCCGGTGCCGGCGAAGACGGCCATGAAGCTGGCCATCGCGATGCCGCCGACCTGACGCCACGCCGCCTGGGGCGAGTCGAGCACGATGCGCGCCGCGAGCAGCCTTTCGGGAAGCTCAGCGCGACGGAGCTGGCGCTGAGCGACGACTTTGAGAACCCACGGTCCCACCAGGTTCAAGACGGCGAGGGCGCCGCCGAACAGGACGGACAGCACCACGATCGTCGTGAGCAGGCTGCCCACAGACGGGAAGACCTTGATCAGCACGAAGGAGATCGCGAGGACGCAGACCGCCACGACAGCGCGGATCCAATGCGCACTCGTCGCCGTGGCACGCATGCGCACCCCCAGCGGCGAGATCACGACGCGTCGAAGCCCGATCACGGCGCTCGATACGGCGACCAGGAGCACACCGGCGACGACGGCTACGACCGTGAGCGGAGGAAGCAGCACTCCCGTGAGCCCGAGCGCCTGGCCGCGGAACGGAATGAGTGCGATCAACGGGCTGAGCGCGAGATACCCGACGACCCCGGCCAGCGAACCGACACCGGCGAGAAGTGCCGACTCCGTCACGGTCGCGACCGCGACACCGCCCGGTGAGACTCCCAGCAGGCGCAGGGTGGAGAGTCGCTCGTCCCTTCTCCGCGCGGCGAGCCGGGCGGCAGCACCGCCGAGCGACGTCAGGGGGACGAGGAGAAGGACGAGGGCGATGGCGGCGAGAGCCTGGTAGAGCCCGGCGTATCCATCGGTCCACCCCCAGAACGACTGTGCGCCGCCGATGACGGTGAGCACCAGCGTGGTGACGACGCCGAAGGCGATGACGGGCAAGGCCACAAGGCTGCCCTGACCTTCGGCAGGACGCAGGAGGAGCGCCAGCACGTGACGGTTCATGCGTTGACCGCCGCCGCGATGATGCGACCGTCGCGGACCGCGATCGTCCGTGTGCAGCGGGCTGCGACCTCGGCGTCGTGCGTGACGACGACCAGCGACCGGCCTTGACCTGTCGTCGACCACAGGAGGGCGTCCATGACCTCGGAGGAGGTCTGGGAGTCCAGTGCTCCGGTCGGTTCGTCGGCGAAGACGAGCTCTGCGCCGGTCGCCTGGGCGCGGGCGATCGCCGTGCGTTGGGCCTGGCCGCCGGAGAGCTCGCCGATCCGGCGGTCCTCCATACCTGCCAGCCCGAGCGCTGCGAGCCACGCCGCCGCGTGCGGGATGGCATCCTTCCGCGACACGCCGTTGATCATCGATGCGAGGGCGACGTTCTCGACCGCTGTGAGCTCCGGGATCAGCAGCCCTTGCTGGAAGACGAACCCGAAACGCTCACGTCGCAGGCGGGAACGAGCGGACTCGCCGAGCGCGGCGACATCGATCGCCGCGCCTTCGGACGGACGGAAGGTGACGGATCCCGAGTCCGGGGTGATGATCCCGGCGAGCACATGCAGCAGGGTGGTCTTGCCCGATCCGGAGGCGCCCATGATCGCGACGGACTCGCCACGATGGATTGCGAGGTCGACACCCGCGAGAGCACGGGTGACGCCGAAGGTCTTCTGGAGAGCATGGGCTTCGATGACGGGAGCGTTCATGTCTCCAGCCTCGTCGCCGACCTTCGGCGATGCGTCGGTCGGGCGGATGAAGATGCGGTGCCGATCTCATCCCGGAGGATGAGTTCGGCACCGCACACTCAGATCCTCTTCTGCCATGCCCCTGCGTAGGAGACGGGGACGAATCCGAGCGCCTCGTTGATGTCGAGCATCGGACGGTTCTCCTCAGCGTTGAACGTGGAGACGCGCGAGGACTGCGGCACGAGTTCGCGCCAGCGCAGGATGTTCGCGCATTTCACGATCGTGCCGAGGCGGTGCCCGCGATGCTCCGTCGCCACCAGTGTGCCGAACTGGTGCGTCATGCCCGCGCGGTCCGGGCCGACCAGCAGTTCGTTGTAGGCGACGATCTCGCCGGTGGGCACGTGCTCGACGGCCGAGACCGCGACCAGCTGGCCCGCGCTGGTCATGCGCACGTCGCGGCGCGCGACTCGATCGGCATCCCAGACTTCTGCGTCGAACTCCATGTCGCCGCTGGGGGCGTCGGTCACGAGCCGGGCGAGCACAGAGGCGTACCCGGCACGCAGCGCGGGCGGGGTCGGAAGCTCCCAGGTGAGCGAACGGTAGTCCGGTCCCGCGAACGCGGATGCGTCAGCGAGCGCGCGCTCCCAGACGCCCGGATCCGCGTGCAGGTCCAGTTCGCTGTTGCGCTCGACCTGCTCGAGGCCGTAACCATGGGCCTCGAGAAAGTTCGACAGCGCGGTGGGCGGGATCCGTCCCCAGCCCGTCTTCGGGATGAGCACGTCACTCGTGTTCGCGGGACGATGGAGCGTCCACGTCTGCATCACATCACGTCCGCGGCGACGCGCGTCGTCCTCGGCGCAGAGCAGCAGCGCCTGCGCGATGCCCTCGTCGGCATGCGCTGCGGGCACCAGGACGTCGAACTCTGCTGCCTTCGCGTGCTCTTCCTGCGCGTAGGAGAGTGACACCATTCCCACGATGTCGCCGTCGCGGCGGGCGACGAACCCGAGATGGAGCGAGTCGGACTCGTCCTGCCAGGAGGCCAGCATCTGTGAGGCCGTGGGGGAGAGATCCGGAAGTCCCACCTCCTCATCGCAGACGAGCCGGCTGAGGTCGCCGAAGGCGATGAAGTCTGCCGCGTCCGTGTCGTCGAGACTCCCCGGGACGGTGAGCGGGGTGATGGTCAGATCGGCGTCGGTCATCTCAGTTCCTTCTTCCAGGCGCCTTCATAGGCGATGGCATGGAAGCCGATGGCTTCGTTGATGGAGAGCATCGGCCGGTTCTCCTCGGCGTTGTAGGTGATGACGCGTGTCGACTCGGGCATGAGATCGCGCCAGAGCCGCAGCGCCTCGCATTTGAGAACCATTCCGAGGCGATGACCGCGGTGTTCTTTGAGCACGAGCGTGTCGTTCTGATGGGTCGTCGCGGTGTGGTCGGAACCGATCCCGAGCTCGGTGAAGGCGCTGAGTCGGCCCGTCTCGATATGCTCCGCCGCGACGACCAGGAGGGTCTGTCCCATCTGCGCCACGCGCTCCTCCATCTCGATGACGCGCCGGGCGTCCCATTTCTCCTCATCGGTGTCGAGACCTGCCGAGGGTGCATCCGTCGACATGCGCGACTTGAGCCACGCGTAGTCGTCGATGCGCGCGGCCGGAGTGGGCGTCGTCCAGTGCACGAGCCGGTATCCGGCAGACGCCGCACGAGCGTCGGAGAGAAGTGCGTCGACGTGGGCGTCGATCCGCGCGGACAGGGCGAGGTGGCTCACGCGATACACCTGTTCGAGCCCGAAGCCGCTGTGTTGCAGGAATCGGGCGACGTGATCGCGCGGCACGCTGCCGAACCCCGTCGGCGCCTCGATGCGGGGGCCGTCGCTCGCCTGCTGCTCCGTCCAGTTCTGGATCACCGATCGTCCGTGGTCGCGTGCGATGGCTTCCACATGCGGGAGAACCGCCGTGCCGATGCCTTGGCCCCAGACCCGAGGGAGCATCTCGATCGTGGCGATCACGACGCGAGAGCCGGCATCGTGCGGGACATCGACGACGGCACGACCGACGACCTCGCCGCCCTGTTGGACGGTCCAGACGTAGGTCGTGCGCTCCGTGCGGGAACGCAGCAGCGGGAGCAGCTCTGCCGGCGACCGGTCCTGCTCATCGCGTCCGGTGAGCTCGCGATACACGGCGTTGCGGACGCGGGCGAGTTCGTGGAACTCGCCCGCGTCCGCAGCATCCGCTCGTGCCGGAAGCACGAGCGGATGCAGGGTCGCCCCGGCGGGGAGGGAGACGATCTCCATGGGAAGGCTCCTGGTCATCGCAGCTGTCGCTGCAGGTCGTAGGTGAGCAGGGCGATCGACTCGCGATGTGAGAGATTCTGCTCGCGGAGCAGGAACGGATCGACGGTGGCGGTGACGCGCGGACGACGCGGACGCTGGGCCCGCTCGAACAGCCAGATGGCGAAGCGCAGCGACAGGCGATCAGCGAACGCGAGCCGGCGCAGTTCTGCGGGGGCGGGGATCTGCAGGACCTGGCGGTCCTCGGTATCCGGCGGGTGGGTGGTGCTGTGAGACAGCGTGGTGTTCACGGTGATTCCTTCGAGGAAGAGTTGGCGAGAAGCGCCGAACCGGACTCATGCCGGGTCGGCGAACGGAGTCCGCACGGAGTGGCGGAATTCCGGAGCCACGCGTCCGGCGACTGCCGGGGTGGCGGAGGTCGCATGATCCGGAGATCGGGCGAGCGGGCGTGGAAGAACCTTCGAGACTCGACCCTGGAAACGGTCGAGAGTCTCCGAGTGCGGTTCTAGGAGATTGCGCGAGGACGGATGCCGGTGGCTACCGAGTGCGCAAGGCGCGGCGCAAAGAATGCGTGCGCGGCGAGGTCTGTGGCCTGTGCGTTCAGCTGAGTGATCATCGGTAACCTCCTTCGTGTGTGGCGATCCGGTGGCCTACCGTAGCGAACGGCGCGCGCGCTCGTCAAGCATCTCGGTGCGGATCCGGCGTGTCGCGGTGTGGTCCGGTTCCCGCTCGTGCCGCGCGGGATGCGGGCGGATCTGCGGAATTCCGGTAGCGTGTGGGCGTGATTCTCCCCCGACGAGCGGTGCCCGTATGCATCTGAAAAGCCTGACGCTCAAAGGGTTCAAGTCGTTCGCGCAACCCACGAGTTTCGTCTTCGAACCGGGCGTCACCTGCATCGTCGGCCCCAACGGTTCCGGCAAGTCGAACGTCGTCGACGCACTGGCCTGGGTCATGGGCGAGCAGGGTGCGAAGACGCTCCGCGGCGGCAAGATGGAAGACGTCATCTTCGCCGGCACGTCGACGCGTGGCCCGCTCGGACGCGCCGAAGTGCAGCTGACGATCGACAACAGTGACGGTGCGCTGCCGATCGAATTCGCCGAGGTGACGATCAGCCGCACCCTGTTCCGGAACGGCTCGAGCGACTACGCCATCAACGGGGACAACTGCCGCCTGCTCGACGTGCAGGAACTGCTCAGTGATTCCGGGCTCGGACGCGAGATGCATGTGATCGTCGGGCAAGGACGCCTCGACACGGTCTTGCAGGCCTCCCCGGAGGACCGTCGAGGCTTCATCGAGGAGGCGGCCGGCATCCTCAAGCACCGTCGCCGCAAGGAGAAGACCCTCCGCAAGCTGGATGCGATGGAGTCGAACCTCACGCGTCTGAGCGACCTCGCCGGCGAGATCCGGCGCCAGCTCAAGCCGCTCGGTCGGCAGGCCGAGATCGCGCGTGAGGCGCAGACCATCGCGGCGGTCGTCCGCGACGCGAAGGCGCGTATCTTCGCTGACGACGTCGTCGCGCTGCGGACGGCGCTCGCTGATCACACGCGCACGGAACACGAGCGTCACACCGAACGACTCGTCCTCACCGATCAGGCCGAGGGCGTGCGCGCGGGTATCGCTCGCCTGGAGCAGGACCAGAACTCCGTGGCCGTCGACCAGGCGCGCGGTGTGGCATTCGGACTTGAGCAGGTGCAGGAGCGCATGCGTGGCCTCTACACGCTCGCCAACCAGCGTCTCGCGTTGCTGGGGTCCGAGGAGGACGACGCGGCGGTGACGGCGGTCACTGTGACCCAGAGCACGATCGATGAGGCGAAGGACGAGATCACGGAGATCTCCGCCGGCCTCGGAGATGCGCAGGATGCGGCGGTGACGGCGAGCCGTGAGGTCATGAACGCGCGGGCCGAACTCGACACGCTCGATGTCGACATCGCCGAGCAGAGTGCGCTCGTCTCGCAGTACGACATGCGCCTGAACACACTTCGCGGCACGTCCGACGCCGCCGCATCCGCGCTGGCTGCCGTGCGTGGAGCGGTCCTCCGGCAGGAGAACGCTCTGGAGGCTGCCCATGTGCGTCGTCGTGAGGCCGCGGATGCGCTCGAGGCGATCGACGATGCCGAGGCGCCGGAGGGCACGGCCGCCGAGCACTCGGTGGCGTACGACAGCGCCCAGCGTGCGGCCACAGCGGCGGAGGCCGAACGTGAGACCCTGCGCGAGCGCCTGCACGCCGCGGAACGCGAGGTCGATGCGCTCACGGCCAAGGCTGCTGCTCTCAGCAGTGCGCTCGCGATCTCCGGCGGTGCCGCCGAGATCGTGAAGCTGGGTGCACAGGGAGTGCGGGGACTCGTCGGTGACTCGGTGCAGGTGCGGGCGGGCTTCGAGGCGGCGGTCGCCGCCGTGCTCGGCCCCCTGGCAGAGGGCGTGCTCGTGGACTCGTCCGCAGATGCGTTCGCTCTCGCGGCAGAGGCCGCGGATGCACGCAGAGGTGTGGTCGATTTCGTGGTCGCGGATGCTGCTCGCCCGAGCCTGTCCCTGCCCGAGCTGGCCGGGGTGACACCGGCTGTGGACACGGTCACGGCACCGGCCGGTGTGCTCGGCATCCTGGCACACGTCCTGATCGCAGAGGACTTCGGCGCGGCGCGTGCAGCGCGAGCGGCTCTCGACGTGACCGGCGACACGACGACGACCATCGTGACGGTGACCGGTGATGTGATCACGGCGCAGACGCTGCGTACCGGGTCGGGGGGAGAGCGGTCACGGCTCGAGCTCGCGGCCGAGCGTGACGCGGCGAGCGAGCGGCTGGCAGAGATCCAAGTCGTCGTGGATTCCCTGCGCGAAGCGCGCGAGGACGCGAACGAGCGCGTCGAGACGACGCGATGCAATGCCAGGGACGCGCTGCGTGCCCTCCGTGAGCACGACGCGGCTCTGGCCAGTCACGCCGAGCAGGTGAACCGCATCACCGTGCAGCACGAGGCCGCTGTCGCCGAGTGCGAGCGTCTGGAAGCCGGTCTCGCGCAGGCGCAGGCCGCTGTGGCCGATGCCGAGGTCAAGGCGCGGCAGGCGAAGGACGCGCTCGAGGAGGCGATCGCCGCACCTCGACCCGTGCTCGACGCCTCGGCGCGCGACGGGCTCATGGAGTCGCTGGAGTCGGCCCGCGAGGGCGAGGTCAGGGCACGGCTGGAGATCGAGACGCTCCGAGAGCGCGTGCGTGCTGCACAGGCCCGAGTCACCGCACTCGAGCGTCAGCGTGAACAGGAACGCGGAGCGGCCGCTGAGGCCGCCCGGCGTGCGGTGATCCGACGCGCACAGCGGGAGTCGGCATCCGGAGTGGCCGAGGAGCTGCCCCGCATCCTCGATTCGCTGGACCGTTCGGTGACCGAGGCCCGTGTCGCTCTCGCCGAAGCGGAGTCCGCGCGCTCGGCGCAGAACCAGGAGTTGAGCGTTCTCCGCGCGCAGGAGACCTCGCTGCGGGAGCGCCTCGCCGGCCTCACAGAGAGCGTGCACGGTCTCGAACTGCAGATCCACGAGAAGAAGCTCCACTTGAACAGCCTGCTCGAGAGGGTGGCGTCCGAGCTCGCGCTCGACGAAGATATTCTGATCGCGGAATATGGACCGGATCAGCCGGTTCCACGTGATCCGCTCACGGTCGTGGACGGCGACGACGGCAGCGACGATACGGCGATCCCGTTCGATCGTCGTATCCAGCAGAGGCGTCTGAACGAGTCCGAGCGCAAGCTGGCTCAGCTCGGGCGGGTGAATCCGCTCGCGCTCGAGGAGTTCGCCGCGCTCGAGCAGCGCCACGCGTTCCTGACCGAGCAGCTCGCAGACCTCACGCAGACGCGACAGGACCTGCTGACGATCATCACGGACCTCGACGAGCGGATGCAGACGATCTTCGCGAGCGCATTCGAAGACACCAAGGAGGCGTTCGGAGAGGTGTTCCCCCTGCTGTTCCCCGGCGGAACGGGAAGCATCTCGCTCACGGATCCGGACAACATGCTCACCACCGGCATCGAGGTGTCCGTGCGGCCGGTGGGCAAGAAGATCGAGCGCCTCTCACTGCTGTCCGGTGGCGAGCGATCGTTGGCGGCCGTGGCGCTTCTCGTCGCCATCTTCAAGGCCCGTCCGAGCCCGTTCTACATCCTCGACGAGGTGGAGGCGGCGCTCGATGACGCGAACCTCGGACGACTGCTGACCGTGTTCGAGCAGCTCCGCGAGAGTTCTCAGCTGCTGATCATCACGCACCAGAAGCGCACGATGGAGATCGCGGATGCCCTCTACGGCGTCTCCATGCGCCAGGACGGCGTGTCGGCTGTGGTCGGGCAGCGCGTGGGCGACCGCGCAGCGGCCGCCCGTTGATCACCCGTCGTCAGCGGAGCGAGAGTTCGAAACGCTCGACGACCGACACGAATCCCGGATGGTCCTGCGGGCGGTGGGCGGCACCGGGAAGAACGTGGTGTTCGGCTCCCACATCGTCCACCAGGCGTCTCGCGATGATCTCGTACTCGTCGTTCCACCCTCCGGTGACGACGAGCGTGGGTATCTCGCCCAGCATCTGCGCGCGTACTCCGTGCCCCCACGGGAGATTGGTCACCGCCCACTGCTGCGCGAGCGGCTTCTCCTGTTCCCAGGTGGAGGGGTCGAAGGAGCCTCCGAACATCAGGGGGCGCAGGATCGCCCAGAATCCTTCGAGGTTCCCCGCCTCGGCTTGTGCCCGCGCCTCCACGACGATTCCGATGTGGCGTTCGATCGCGCTCTCACCACGGACGATGTCATAGAGCGCGGGCTCGACCAGCACCGCGCCGCGAACGCCCATCGGTCGTGCAGCCAGAGCCGCAGGTACGGCACCGATCGAATGCGCGAACACGATCGCCTGGTGCGGGGAGTCCTGCAGGGCGCGCGTCTGGTCGTCGATCGTCGAGCGGGAGTCGAACTCGAGGAAGGTTCCACTCGATTCGGGCAGTCCCGGCCATGCGGCGTGGCCGCGTCGACCGGCTCCATGGAGGAAGAGCCGTGTGAGGACGTCGCGCTGCATGTCCGGATGCTACCTGACACGTAGGCTGGAGTCATGGCGGAGAAGTCTTGGTCCCTCGGTCGCGCACTGCGCGGCATGTTCGTCAAGCCCACGATCGATGAGACGACATGGGAGGACCTGGAGACCGCGCTCATCACGGCGGATTTCGGCCCGGACATCAGCGAGCGCGTCGTCGAGGAGCTGCGTGAGAAGGTCGAGCGCTTCCGCACGACGGATCCACAGGATCTTCAGCGGATGCTGCGCGAGACGCTCGAGGAGCATTTCGCGAAGTTCGACACCACGCTCAAGCTCACGGAGCGGCCGGCCGTCGTGCTCGTCGTCGGCGTCAACGGCGTGGGCAAGACCACGACGATCGGCAAGTTCACGAAGTTCCTGCGCGGATACCAGCGCAGCGTCGTCGTCGGCGCGGCAGACACGTTCCGTGCCGCCGCGGTCGATCAGCTCGCCACGTGGGCGCAGCGCGGGGGAGCGGCCATCGTGCGCCCGCAGCAGCAGGGCCAGGACCCGGCATCCGTCGCATTCCAGACCGTGGAGTATGCGATGCGAGAGGGCATCGAGATCGCGATCATCGACACGGCAGGGCGCCTGCACACCAAGGGTGGTCTGATGGACGAGCTGACGAAGATCCGTCGGGTGATCGAGAAGCAGGCCCCGATCAGCGAGGTCCTGTTGGTTCTGGATGCGACGACGGGCCAGAACGGCGTCCTTCAGGCCGAAGCGTTCCTGGAGCACGCGGGCGTCACCGGACTCGTGCTCACCAAGCTCGACGGCTCCGCCAAGGGCGGATTCGTACTGGCGGTGCAGGAGCGTACGGGGATCCCCGTCAAGCTCCTCGGACAGGGTGAGGGCATCGACGATCTGACCGGTTTCACCCCGCATGTCTTCGTTCAATCCCTCGTCGGATGACGAGGGACTACCGCACCGAGCACGAGGCTGGTTTCATAGCGTTATGGCGATCGAACACGACTACTTCGGACTCCTTTCCTCGGGTCCCGACGGCTCGATCTTCTGGTCGGAGACCGTGGAGCTCGGCGACCAGAGTGTCACCGTCGATCTGACCGCGCCCGATCAGGACGACGTCTCCTCCGAGGCGCTCGACATCGCCGCTTCGTTGATCGCCGGACTGGAGAGCGTGGACGACACGGCGCGCCGCGGAATGCTCGCCGAGGTCGACGACCGCACGAGCGAGGTGACCGAGTACATCCTGCAGCAGCAGGAGACGTACGGTGACGAGCTCGAAGAGGTGCTGGTCGACGTCTCGGGCGACCCGGCCGTCGACATCATCCGCTCGCTCCGCCTGATGAGCATGACGATTCTGGCCGACGAGCACGGCGGATCCGAGCCGTTCGCGGTTCTGGAGTACGCGCTCGATCCCGATTCCACCGATGACGTGCTGCTGGTGAACCTCGGTTCCGACGGCAGCGTGCAGTCGGTGATGAGCGCCGACTGACGCCCCGGGTCACACCGCCTGAGCGAATCCGAGATCGGCGCTCTCCGCGATGTGCGAGAGGTGCGGCGGGATCTCGCGGCCTTTCGAGATCATGGACTGCGCCCAGAGGCGTCCTGCGCGATACGAGGAACGCACGAGCGGTCCCGCGAGCACGCCCAGGAAGCCGATGCGCTCCGCCTCCTCCTTGAACTCCACGAACTCGGCGGGCTTCACCCAGCGGGACACCGGGAGATGACGCGGTGACGGGCGCAGGTACTGCGTGATGGTGATGACATCGCAGCCGGCGTCGTGGAGGTCGTGCAGAGCCTGCACCACCTCTTCCGGCTCCTCACCCATGCCGAGGATCAGGTTGGACTTCGTGATGAGCCCGGCAGCGCGACCCTGCGTGAGCACATCGAGAGAGCGCTCGTACCGGAAGGCGGGGCGGATGCGCTTGAAGATGCGGGGCACCGTCTCGACATTGTGTGCGAACACCTCGGGCCGTGCATCGAAGATCTGCCCGAGGAACGCGGGATCCGCGTTGTGCTCGTTCGCGAGCAGTTCCACGCCGGTGTTCGGGTTGAGCTCGTGGATCTTCCGTACGGTCTCGGCGTTGAGCCAGGCCCCGGTGTCAGGGAGGTCGTCGCGCGCCACGCTCGTCACGGTGGCGTAGCGGAGGTTCATCTTGACGACGCTCTCGGCGACGCGGCGCGGTTCGTCGGTGTCGTAGTCGGCGGGCTTGCCGGTGTCGATCTGGCAGAAGTCGCAGCGACGCGTGCACTGGGAACCGCCGATGAGGAACGTCGCCTCGCGGTCCTCCCAGCATTCGAAGATGTTCGGGCACCCGGCTTCCTGGCAGACGGTGTGCAGATCCTCACTCTTCACGAGGGAGTGGAGTGCGGTGTACTCCGGCCCCATCTTCGCCTTGGTCCGGATCCATTCGGGCTTGCGCTCGATCGGCGTCTCGGCGTTGCGGATCTCGAGACGCAGGAGTTTGCGTCCTTCGGGGGCGGCGGTCATGCGGGAACTCCTGCGTACTCGGTGGTGAAGGCGGCAGCGACGGCTTCGAGGATGTCCGCGGGGGAGACGTCGGCACCGACGACCTCGCTCACCGTGGTGACACCCGCGTCGGTGATCCCGCACGGGATGATCCCGCGGAATCCGGAGAGACTGTTGTCGCAGTTGATGGCGAAGCCGTGCATCGTCACTCCCTGCTGCACGCGGACGCCGATCGCGGCGACCTTGTCCTCCGACAGCGGCCGGCGCACCCAGACGCCACTGCGTCCTTCCACCTGGTAGCCGTCCACGCCGAGCGGGCGCAGCACCTCGATCAGCACGCGCTCCAGCCGTCGCACATGGGCGACGACATCCATCGGTTCAGGAAGTCGCACGATCGGGTAGCCGACCAGCTGCCCCGGGCCATGCCAGGTGATCTTGCCCCCGCGATCGACGTCGACCACAGGAGTGCCGTCCGAGGGGCGTTCGTGCGCTTCGGTCCGTTTGCCCGCCGTGTAGACGGCCTCGTGCTCGAGGAGGACCAGGGTGTCGAGTCGTGTCCCGGCGACGACATCCGCGTGGATGCGTCTTTGCAGCTCCCACCCTTCCAGGTACGGAACCAGATGCGGAGCGAGTCCGGGCGTGACGATGTCCAGCATGGGGGTCTCCCGTCGAGCGACTAGTTGGATCGGGTCTAACAATACTCCTGCATGGTCGGGTCGGCGGCGCACGGCGCCCGCGCGGTAGCGTGAAGGCATGAGTTCGACTGGCCGCGCCGGACGCCCCAAGGCGTCCTCCCGCGAGACCCTGGCGGAAGCGGCGTGCGAGCTGTTCCTGGAGCGGGGATATGACGGGACATCCGTCGCCGACATCACCCAACGTGCCGGAGTGAGTCGGTCGAGCTTCTTCAACTACTTCACCTCGAAGAGCGATGTGCTCTGGTCGGGGATCGACGAGCGCATCGACCAGGCGCTCGACTCGTTGCAGGCGCTCGGGGACGATGCCGGCGGGGATGCGGTGCGCGAGATCCTCATGAGGATCGTGCGGGGGTTCGAACCCGACCCGCTCGCCCTCGCCCTGCGCAACGCCGCGGCGATGGGACTTCGTAAGGAACTGGTTCGCGACACCGGTCTCCGCCATGCGCGCCTGTCGTCGGGGATCGCAGACGCCGCCATCGCCTCCGGCATCGACGTCATCCGAGCGGACATCCTGGGTTCTGCGCACGCGACCGCCGTGCTGTCGTCCCTGCGAGTGTGGGCCGAGCAGGGAGCGGGACGGGGCACGCCCGAGACCGTGCTCCTCGACGCACTCGGTACCATCCACGATCTCCCCTGGGGCGTCTAGGAACGCGATCGAGGGATTCTGATCGGGGGCAGCGCGGACATCTCGACGGCGAGTGGACAGGTCATGAGTGAAGTGCCACTCGAACGAGGAGGAATCCCATGACCATCGATCCCCTGGACGCCCTGCTGGATGACGCGGCACTCGCGCCGCGACGCCTCGCGCAGTCGGACACGCGCGCGATGATCCTCGCCGCGCGCGGCGAGGCGCGTTCTCCGCGTCGTGCTCGGCGCAACGTCCTGCTCAGCGGAGCACTGGCGCTGGTGCTCGTCGGCGGAGCCGGCATCGCCACCGCGTCCGGTGACTGGCTCTGGGGTCAGGGTCTGGAGAATCCCGACCGCGTGTACACCTACACATCTCCCACCTGGGGCGAGTGCGAACTGCGTTTCAGCGCGCTCGACACGCATGACCCGATCCTGAACGCCCAGGTCAATCGCGTGGTGGATGACTGGTTCGCGGCTACGAATGTCGAGGCCGCGGCAGCACCACTCATCCCTGAGTACCTCGCGACGATCGAGGCGTCCACAGCTGACGACCCTGCGGCCCAGCAGGATCCACGGCGTGCCGACCTGGCGGCGTGGACCGCGCACGAGCAGGCGGTGGGTCAGCTCGTTCACGAGGAGCTCGCCGCCCGGGGCTTCACGAGCGAGGTGCTCGAGGGCACGGATTCGCACAGTCAGGTCCACTGCGACGCCGAAGACTGGGGTGGAGAGTGAGCCGCGACGCCGCACGATTGACGCGCGCACTCGAGCGCAATGCCGGTGACATGCTGGCCTACCTCGAGCGCCGGGTCGGTGTCGACGACGCCCCTGACCTGCTCGGAGAGACCATGGTCGTCGCCTGGCGGCGCGTGGATGATCTCCCCGACGACGCGGAGCGGGCGCGCATGTGGCTGTTCGGCATCGCCCGGGGCACGTTGCTCAACCATGCGCGCGGCACACGCCGACGGTGGGCGCTGGCCGACCGGATCCGGCTGCGCTCTCCGGAAGACCTCTCCGCGCCGGCGGCGGATGCCGGTGCGGAGGTTCGTGACGCGATCGCCCGGCTCGCACCGGATGAGGCCGAGATCGTTCGGTTGGTGCACTGGGACGGCTTCTCGATCGCGGACGCTGCCGAACTCATCGGGATTCCGGCTTCGACCGCGCGGGGTCGCTATCAGCGAGCGAAATCGGACCTTCGCGTCGCGCTGAGCGTCGAGGCTCCGCTCGCGTAGAATCTAAAGCACCATGGCTACCTTTGGCACGCTCTCCGATCGGCTCACCGAGACTTTCCGCAACCTTCGCACGAAGGGAAAGCTCACCCCGGCCGACGTCGACGGCACCGTGCGCGAGATCCGTCGCGCGCTGCTCGACGCCGATGTCGCGCTCTCCGTCGTCAAGGACTTCACCGCGAAGGTGCGCGAGCGTGCACTGGGCGACGAGGTCAACAAAGCGCTGAACCCGGCCCAGCAGGTTGTGCAGATCGTCAACGAGGAGCTCGTGCAGATCCTCGGTGGCGAGCAGCGCCGACTGCAGTTCGCGAAGACGGCTCCGACCGTCATCATGCTCGCGGGCCTTCAGGGCTCGGGTAAGACGACGTTCGCCGGCAAGCTGGCCAAGCAGCTCGAGGGGGAGGGGCACACGCCGCTCCTCGTCGCCGCCGACCTCCAGCGTCCCAACGCCGTCAACCAGCTCCAGGTCGTCGCCGAGCAGGCCGGCGCCACGGTGTACGCACCCCAGCCGGGCAACGGCGTCGGCGACCCGGTCAAGGTCTCGCGCGACGGAGTCGAGTACGCCCGCCGTCAGCAGCACGACGTGGTCATCATCGACACGGCCGGTCGACTGGGTGTCGATGCCGAGCTCATGAAGCAGGCGTCCGACATCCGCAAGGCCGTCGACCCCGACGAGGTGCTCTTCGTCATCGACGCCACGATCGGCCAGGACGCCGTGAACGTCGCCAAGGCGTTCCAGGAAGGCGTCGACTTCACGGGTGTGGTCCTCTCGAAGCTCGATGGAGACGCCCGCGGTGGTGCGGCACTCTCGGTCGCCTCGCTGACCGGACGCCCGATCATCTTCGCGTCCACGGGTGAGCGTCTCGAGGATCTCGAGCCCTTCCACCCCGATCGCATGGCGAGCCGCATCCTCGACCTCGGCGACATCCTCACTCTGATCGAGCAGGCTCAGCAGGCCTTCGATGAGGACGAGGCCATGAAGATGGCCGAGAAGCTCGCGACCGAGCAGTTCACCCTCGAGGACTTCCTCGACCAGCTTCAGCAGATGAAGAAGATGGGCTCGATGAAGAAGATGCTGGGGATGCTGCCCGGCATGGGGCAGATGAAGCAGCAGCTCGACGATTTCGACGAGCGTGAGATCGATCGCACCGAGGCCATCATCCGTTCTATGACGCCGGGGGAGCGACGCAACCCCAAGGTTCTCAACGGTTCACGCCGTCTGCGCATCGCGCGCGGTTCCGGCATGACCGTCACCGACGTCAACCAGCTGGTCGCTCGATTCGACCAGGCGGCGAAGATGATGAAGACGGTCGCACGCGGCGGTACCCCGAACATCCCGGGAATGGGAGCGGTGCCCGGGATGGGTCGCCCCGGTGCCTCCTCCAAGCGGGGCAAGAAGGGCAAGTCCTCCGGCGGGTCGCGTTCGGGCAACCCGGCCAAGCGCGCAGCCGAGAACGCCGGAGTGGCTCAGACGTCCACCCCCACGGGCTCCGGGTTCGGTCTGGGTGGGGGCGCCAAGGCGCCGACCGAGGCGGATATGGCCGAGATCCAGAAGCTCTTCGGCAAGAGCTGATCTGCCCCTCAGCGCGCGGTCAGGCGCGGCTCGTGCGCTGACATCGCGATCGACGTCACCTCGGGCACTCGACGTGGACGGGCGGCGAACTGTCCGCCGATGAGCGCGATGATCGTGACCGCGAATCCGACGACCTGCACGGCGGTGAAGGACTCGCCGGCCACGACGACCCCCAGAAGCGTCGCCACGACGGGCGAGAGCAGCGCGAGCAGCCCTGGTGTGATGACCGGGAGCCGCTGGATGCCACGGAACCACAGCGTGTATGCGACGATGCCGCCGGCAGTGGCGAGCCAGAGGTAGCCCGCGATATTCGTGACGTCGATCTCTGCGGGCACCCCCTCGAGCAGGAGGGCGAGCGGGAGGATCACGAGCCCTCCCGCGGTGAGCTGCCATCCGGCATAGGCGACCGGGCCCACTCCTTCGGGGCGACCCCAGCGCTTCGTGAGAACCATCCCGACTGCCGTGGCTGTCACTCCGCCGATCGCGGCGAGGATGCCCACCGCGTCGAGTTCCGCCGCCGGCCCGAGCACGACGAGGGCGACGCCGCCGGCGCCGGCGAGTGCTGCGGCCGCCGTCGTCGCGCGGATCCTTTCGTGAACCACCAGCGCGCCGAGCCCGAGCACCAGTAGCGGCTGCAGCCCGGCGACGGCGGCGGCGACCCCTCCGGGCAGCCGTTCCGCCGCGAGGAACAGCAGCGGGAAGAAGGCACCGATGTTGAGTGCCCCGAGCGCGAACGACTTGAGCCACCAGGTGCCACGCGGGAGGGTGCGGCTGACGGCGACAGCGAGCAGGCCGGCAGGCAGGGCGCGCATCAATCCGGCGAACAGCGGATGCCCCGTCGGAAGGAACTCGGTGGTGACCAGATAGGTCGTGCCCCAGGCGATGGGTGCCAGCGCGGTGAGCAGCACGGTGGTGGAACGGTTCATGATTCCAGCCTGAGCATTCACGGTGCATGAGTCCAACGCATGGTTGTCACACCAATCATGAACGTAGATCATGGGGAGATGGATCTCTCCCAGCTGCGCTACGTCGTCGAGGTCGCGGATACGTCCAGCTTCACGCGGGCGGCCGAACGATGCTTCGTCACCCAGTCCGCATTGAGCCATCAGATCGCCGCGCTCGAGCGCGAGCTCGGCCAGCGACTCTTCGTGCGTTCCAGTCGCAGCGTGCGCGTGACGGAGGCCGGGTCCGCCTTCGTGGCTCGCGCGCGGGAGGCGCTGCGCGCGGTCGAGGGTGCCAAAGAGGATGCGGCCGCCACCGCGGGGAACGTGGTCGGGACGCTGAGGCTCGGAGTGATCCCCACCGTGACCGCGATCGAGCTCCCCGAGCTGCTGGTGCGGTTCCGAACGCTGCACCCGTCCGCACGAGTCGAGTTGCGAGTGGGGAACAGCGACGCACTGGTCGCCGACGTGCGCACCGGAGAACTCGATGTCGCGCTTCTCGGTCTTCGCGAGGATTCGCTGCCACGGGGTGTCGCCGCCCGGGAGATCGGCCGTGCGAGTCTGGTCGCCGCGCTTCCGCGCAGGCACGCACTCGCCGGCCGCGACCATATCGCCTTGGCGGAGCTCGCCGGCCTGACATTCGCGGACTTCCCGGCCGGTACGTCGGGACGGGCCCAGAGCGATGTGGCGTTCTCTGCCGCGGGAGTCGAGCGGGATGTCGCGTTCGAGGCCGATTCGGCCGAGCTCATCCTCGGCCTGGTGGCGGCGGAGCTCGCGGTCAGTCTCCTCGCCCCTGGTGTCGTCGTGGGGCGGACTCATGACGTGGCCGCGGTTCCGGTCCGTCGAGGACCGGTCCGCATCGAGTACGTGGCGTGGGACGCGGACGCACCCCGCAGTGTGGCGAGGGCCTTCCTCCGCGTCGTGGATGCCGCCGTGCCGATGCAGAAAGGCGGGTCCGGGAAAGCTCCCGGACCCGCCTCTCAGTGATGCAGGATCACTTCACGTCGTCATCGACCCAGTCCATCGACTTGGTGATGGCCTTGCGCCAGAGACGCAGCTGACGGTCGCGCTCGGCGTCTTCCATGGACGGCTCCCAGCGCTTGTCCTCCTGCCAGTTGGCGGAGAGGTCGTCGAGGCCGTTCCAGAACCCGACTGCGAGTCCCGCTGCATATGCCGCGCCGAGCGCCGTGGTCTCCGCGACCACCGGGCGCACGACCGGGACGCCGAGGACGTCCGCCTGGAACTGCATGAGAGCGTCATTGGCGACCATGCCACCGTCGACCTTCAGCTCGGTCAGGTCCACACCGGCATCCGCGTTCACGGCATCCAGCACATCGCGCGTCTGGAAGGCGACGGCTTCGAGTGCCGCGCGAGCGATGTGATTCTTGTTCGCGTAGCGGGTGAGGCCGACGATGGCGCCGCGGGCATCCGGACGCCAGTACGGTGCGAACAGGCCGGAGAACGCGGGGACGATGTAGACGCCGCCGTTGTCCTCGACCTTGTCGGCCAGCTCCTCGACCTCCGGGGCGGAGGAGATGATGCCGAGCTGGTCGCGCAGCCACTGGATGAGCGATCCGGTGACGGCGATGGAACCCTCGAGCGCGTAGTGCGTCGGCTGGTCGCCGAGCTTGTAGCCGACGGTCGTGAGCAGCCCGTTCTTCGAGTGGACGATCTCTTCGCCCGTGTTGAAGATCAGGAAGCAGCCGGTGCCGTAGGTGTTCTTGCTCTCGCCCTTCTGGAACGCCGCCTGACCGAAGGTCGCCGCCTGCTGGTCGCCGAGGATTCCGGCGATCGGGGTCTCGCGCAACAGCGAGGAATCCTCGGCCGCGCCGTAGACCTCGGAGGAGGAGCGGATCTCCGGCATCATCGAGCGCGGCACGCCGAACGCCTCGAGGATGTCGTCGCGCCACTCGAGGGTCTCGAGGTCCATGAACATCGTGCGCGATGCGTTGGTCACGTCGGTGACGTGCACGCCGCCGTCGACACCACCCGTCAGGTTCCACAGCACCCAGCTGTCGGTGGTGCCGAAGATCAGGTCTCCGGCCTCTGCCTTCTCGCGTGCGCCGTCCACGTTCTCCAGGATCCAGGCGATCTTGGTGCCGGAGAAGTAGGTCGCCAGCGGAAGGCCGACGACCGGCTTGAACCGCTCCACTCCGCCATCCGCAGCCAGACGGTCCACGATGTCCTGCGTGCGGGTGTCCTGCCAGACGATGGCGTTGTAGGCGGGCTTGCCGGTCGTCTTGTCCCACACCACGGCGGTCTCGCGCTGGTTGGTGATGCCGACGGCGGCGATGTCGTGGCGTGTCAGGTCGGCACGGCTCAGAGCCAGACCGATGACCTCCTGCACGTTGCGCCAGATCTCGGACGCATCGTGCTCGACCCAGCCGGCCTTCGGCAGGATCTGCTCGTGCTCCTTCTGGCCCGTCGCGATGATGCTCCCCTTCTTGTCGAAGATGATCGCGCGGCTGGAGGTCGTTCCCTGGTCGATGGCGAGGATGTAGTCAGCCATGTGTGTTCTCCTTTGAATTCAGGTGGGATCAGGCGAGGTGGAGCAGGACAGGTGCTGCGAGAGCAGCGATCGCACCACCGATGAGCGGACCGACGACCGGGACCCACGAGTACGACCAGTCGCTGGAACCCTTGCCCTTGATGGGGAGGATCGCGTGAGCGATACGCGGGCCGAGGTCACGGGCAGGGTTGATCGCGTAACCCGTCGGCCCACCGAGAGATGCACCGATCGCGACAACGAGCAGAGCGACGGGCAGTGCGGTGAGCGGTCCGAGGCCTCCGGGCGTGCCGACCTCGATGTCGCCGTAGTCGGCGAACGCGAGGATCACGAACACCAGCACGAAAGTACCGATGATCTCCGTGACGAGGTTCCAGCCGTACGAGCGGATCGCCGGACCGGTCGAGAAGACGCCGAGCTTGTTCGCCGGCTCGGGCTCCTCGTCGAAGTGCTGCTTATACGCGAGCCACACCACGACGGCACCGATGATGGCACCGAGGAGCTCGGCACCGGTGGCGACCAGGAACATCGTGAAGGTGATCGTGCCGGAGATGAGCAGACCCACGCCGACGGCGGGGTTCAGGATGGCGCCGGAGTAGGCGGACACCAGAACACCGGCGAAGACCGCGAGGCCCCAGCCCCAGTTCACCATCAGGAAGCCGCCGCCGAAGCCCTTGTTCTTCGCCAGGGCGACGTTGGCGACTACGCCACATCCGAGCAGGATGAGCATCGCTGTGCCCACCAACTCCGAGAGGAAGTAGAGACCGAGATTGACATCAGCCATGTCTTCATTGACCTTTCATGCGGGTCACGGCCCCTCTGCCGTGACACCTGGATGGGAGAGCGTCGCAAGGAGGGCGACGGTCGGAGATCTCGTCAGCCGCGGGTGCGCGACGAGATGTGGAGTCCATGCCTTTCATTCAGCAGCTCGCGCGTCTGCTCGAGCTCGGCGTCGTGGCGCGCACGATCCCAGCCCAGCAGCGGTGCGAGTGCGTCGGCGATCTCGTCGATGACCTTCGCATCGGCGTTGCCCGTGAAGGCGATGCTCGTGCGGCGCAGGATGACGTCCTGAAGACGTGCGACCATCTCGTTGTTCACCATCCACTCGAGCTCACGCGTCGACAGGTCGCCGCCGGCGAGCGGGGCATCCGTGCCCTGCTCGACGTACTCCCAGACCTGGGCGGCACGTGTGCCGTAGCGGGCGAGGAGCTTCTCGGCGCGGTCGCCGGCGCCGGGCAGGTACTCCTGGATCCAGATGCGCTTCGCCTTCTCGGTGCGCGGGAAGTCCCGACCGCCGCCGATCGCGCGACCGGCCGTGGATACGGTGCGGGTGCGGTGGATGAGACCGAGCACCACGTCGGAGAGCGACTCGCCCAGAGCGCGGAACGTGGTCCATTTGCCGCCGACGAGACTGACGAGCGGCACGGAGCCCTTCTCGTCGACCTCGATGCGGTAGTCGCGCGACACGAAGCCGGGTGCGGTGTCCTCGTGACGCGGAAGCGGACGGATGCCGGAGAACCGATACACGATCTGGTCGCGGTTCACGTCGATCTGGGGGAAGACGTGGTGGATGAGATCGAAGAAGTAGTCGACCTCCTCTTCGGTGCACACGGCCACCTCGCGCGGATCCGCATCGATGTCGGTGGTGCCGACGAGGACGCGTCCCTTGAGCGGGTAGATCAGCACGATCCGACCGTCGGAGTGCTCGAAGAAGATCTCACGGCCGCGGGTCGCCTCGAGCAGTTCCGGATGATCCAGCACGATGTGCGAGCCCTTGGTGCCGCCCATGAAGCGGGTGTCGGTGCCGAGCGCGTCGTTGGTGAGGTCCGTCCAGGGACCGGAGGTGTTGACGACCACGTCCGCCGCGACCGCGAACTCCGTGCCGCTCTCACGGTCGCGGAGAAGCACGGTGTCGCCGTCGCGACCGATCGCCTCGACGTAGTTCAGAGCCTGGGCGGCCGGGTGAGCGGCGAGCCCGTCCTGCAGGACGTCCAGCGCAAGGCGCTCCGGGTCGTGCATCGACGCGTCGTAGTACGTCGCGGTGTACTTGATGTTCGGGTCGAGCGAGGGGAGTTCGGCGAGCGAGCGCTTGCGTCCCAGGAAGCGATGGCGCGGAACGCTGCCGCCGTCACGCGAGAAAGTGTCGTAGATCGTCAGGCCGATCTTGATGAGGAACGCTCCGCGCTCCTGCGGCTTGCCGCTGCGGTGCGTCAGGAAACGCAGAGGGGCGGAGAGGATCCCGGAGAACGTGGAGTAGATCGGGATCGTCGTCTGAAGCGGCTTCACGTAGTGGGGGGCGATCTTGAGGAGACCGTTGCGCTCCTCGACCGACTCGCGCACGAGACGGAACTCGCCGTTCTCGAGATACCGGATGCCACCGTGGATCATGTGGCTCGATGCAGAGGAGGCGCCAGAGGCGAAGTCGCCGCGTTCGACGAGAAGGACGTCGACTCCCTGCAGTGCCAGATCCCGGAATGCGGAGATGCCGTTGATCCCGCCACCGATGAGAAGGACGCTCGTGCGTCCGGATTCACGGACTGCGCGTACCTCAGCGCGTTCCGCTGACGAGTGCGTCGACTCGATCATCTTCGACCCCTTTTCCTTGCTTGCCACCCAGCATCGACCTGTGGAACGCTGTGCGCAAGTCCACTGCACATATGTGCAAGGATCGAGGGCGAGGAGGAAGTCATGGCCGACCCCGGCGCGCAATCCCGCGATTCCAAGCTGATCGCCGCGCTCACCGCAGCGCAGCTCTACTACATGCAGGACAAGACCATGGAGGTGATCGCCCAGGAGCTCGGCACCTCCCGGTCATCCGTCTCGAGGCTGTTGAGCTTCGCGCGTGAGAGCGGACTCGTCGACATCCGCATCAACTCACCGCTCGAGCGACTCGGGATCCTCGAGCAGCGGATCCGAGACCGCCACCGCGTCGCGGCGCACGTGGTGCCGATGTCCGAGATCGTGAGCGAGGTCGAACGTCTCGAGCGTGTCGCCCTCACCGCCGGAAGGCTGCTCTCGCAGTTCGTCGATTCGAACATGATCGTCGGTGTCGCATGGGGCTCGACCATCAGCGCTGTCAGCCGCGGGCTGACCCAGAAGGAGACCCACAACACGACGTTCGTGCAGCTCAACGGTGCCGGGAACACGCAGACCAGCGGCGTCGAGTACTCCAGCGACATCCTGCAGAGGTTCGGCAGCGCATTCGGCGCGCAGGTGCAGCAGTTCCCCGTGCCGGCGTTCTTCGACGACCCGGCGACTCGTGAGGCCATGTGGCGTGAGCGCAGCACTCGCAGGGTGCTCGATCTCCAGGCCAAGATGGACATCGCGGTGTTCAGCCTGGGATCCCCGGCGGCGGAGGTTCCGAGCCGCGTCTACGTGGGCGGCTACCTCGGTCGGGATGACTACCGCAGTCTTCGCGAGGATCACGCGATCGGCGACGTGGCGACGGTCTTCTTCCGATCGGACGGATCGTGGCGCGACATCAGGGTCAATGCGCGAGCGACCGGTCCCGGTCTCGATCGGCTGCGACGCGTCCCGCGGCGGGTGTGCGTCGTGTCCGGCATCCCCAAGCTGGTGAGCCTGCGTGCCGCCATCGCGGCCGATCTCATCACCGACGTGGTGCTCGATGAAGGGCTCGCGCGCCAGCTCGTGGACGACTGAGCCCCGCGACTGCGGGGGAGGTCAGGATTCGTCGATCGAGGATTCCGGCCCCGAGCGGAACTCGCGGATCAGATGCCGCACGACCTCGCCCAGGTCGCCGCCCGACGCATCCGCGACTGCGATCTGACGTGCATGGCTGGCGCCTTCGTCGAGGATCGTGTGGAGGCTGGCGAACTCCCTCGCGCACCCCAGCTCGACGGCGACGGGAGCGAGATGGTCGATCGTCTGAGCGAGATGCTCACGCACCGGGAGCTGCGTACCCTGCGCGTCCACGATCACCCGGGCATCGAGGCCGTAGCGTGCCGCGCGCCACTTGTTCTCGCGGTGGTACCAGGCGGGCATCTGCGGGAGGGTTCGCCCCTCGTCGAGTGCGCGGGAGAAGCTCTCCACCAGCACCTGGACCAGCGAGGCGATCGCGGCGAGCTCGGGGAGCGTGGAGACGCCGTCGCAGGCGCGCACCTCGATCGTGCCCCACCTCGGGGCCGGTCGGATATCCCAGCGCACCTCGGAGGCGTCGGCCATGACGCCGGTGCGCACCATGTCCTCCAGGTAGCCCTCGAACTGGGCCCAGTCCTGCAGGGGCCAGGGGAGTCCGGCGGTGGGAAGCTGCTGGAACACGAGCGCACGGTTGGACGCGTAGCCGGTGCGCTCTCCCGCCCAGAACGGGCTGGATGCGGCGATGGACTGCAGATGCGGAAGGAAGCCGGTGAGCGCATTGATGATGGGGAACACCTTGCGCTGGTCTTCGACGCCGATGTGGACATGGATGCCCCAGATCATCATGTTCCGACCCCACCACTGCGTGCGCTCGATCAGCGTGTGATACCGCGTCTTGTCGGTCACCTCCTGGTCGTACCACTGCGCGAAGGGGTGGCTGCCGGCCGAGAGCAGCTCGATGCCCGCGGGATCGGTCGCCGACCGGACCGCGGCGATGGCCTGAGCGATGTCGTCCACCGCCTGCGCCACGGAGTCGCCGACGCCGCTGGTGACCTCGATGGTGTTGGTGAGCAGTTCACCGGTGACGGTGTGGCGCTCGTCGGCGCTCTCCGCTTCGAGCGCGGCCAACAGCTCGGGGGCGCGTCCTACCAGGTCACCGCTCGCCGGATCGGCGAGCATGATCTCCCATTCCAGTCCGACGGTGGAGCGGGCCGAAGGCGCGAAATCGAGCGTCACGAGCACAGTCTGACACGCGGAGCGAAGGTCTCCGCAACACCCGTGTCGCCGCGTTTCGCTCCTGGCGCTCGGATCTGGCAGAATAGAAGGTCGGACGACCTGCTCGACCCTCTATCCAGCTGTCGTCCTCACCTTTTGAGCTTCCGCCGGGTTGTGCACCCCACTCTCCAGGCGATCAGTTCCTTCCCTTCCACACAATTCAGGAGAATCGTGGCTGTCAAGATTCGTCTCAAGCGCCTGGGCAAGATCCGTGCGCCGTACTACCGCATCGTCGTCGCCGACTCGAAGACCAAGCGCGATGGTCGCGTGATCGAGGAGATCGGCAAGTACCACCCCACCGAGGAGCCCTCCTTCATCGAGGTCGACTCCGAGCGGGCGCAGTACTGGCTCTCCGTCGGCGCCCAGCCGACCGAGCAGGTCGCCGCCATCCTCAAGATCACGGGCGACTGGGGCAAGTTCAAGGGCGACAAGGACGCGAAGTCCACGCTCAAGGTCAAGGAGCCCAAGGTTCCGTTCGAGATCGACGCCGCCAAGAAGTCCGTCGTGAAGCCCAAGGCAGAGAAGAAGGTGGAGGCCCCCGCTGAGGAGGCTCCCGCCGCTGCCGAGGCCGACGCGGCTCCCGCCGCCGACGCAGAGTAATCCCTCGTGCTCGCCGCCGCGCTCGAACACATCGTCAAGGGGATCGTCGATCACCCTGAGGATGTCAGCATCAACGAATCCACGTCGCCGCGAGGCGATCTCCTCGAGGTGCGCGTGCACCCCGATGACCGTGGACGTGTGATCGGGCGCGGCGGCCGCACCGCGAAGGCGCTTCGCACGCTTGTCACCGCATTGGCCGATGGACGTCGCGTCCGCGTCGATGTCGCGGACGACTGACGTGGCGTCGCAGGACGGAAACCAGAGCAAGAATCAGCTGCGCGTCGGGCGCCTCGTCAAGGCTCATGGCCTCAAGGGCGGACTCAAGGTCGAGCTGTACACGGATAACCCCGAGCGGCGATTCCACACCGGTGCCGCGTTCACGTTGCAGGTGCCCGAGGCATCTCCGTGGCACGGGAAAGACATCACCATCCGCGAGTACCGCGTGATGAACGGCAGCCCGGTGGTGTTCTTCGACGACGTCGACGACCGCACCGCCGCCGAGAGCCTCGTGCGAGCGATCCTCTGGATCGATCAGGATGTCGATGAGGTCGAGGACAACGCGTGGTTCGATCACCAGCTGGTCGGGCTCGACGTCGTCCGTGACGACACGGTCGTGGGTCGCGTGGTCAGGATCGAGCATTTCCCCGCCCAGGACCTCTTGATCATCAAGGCGGGCGACCGCGAGATCATGGTCCCGTTCGTCGAGGCGATCGTCCCGTCGGTCGACGTGGCGCAGGGACGAGTCATCGTCACGCCCCCGCCTGGCCTGTTCGAGGACCTTCCGGATGCATCGGATGCCGAGGCTGCCACCAGCTCGGACGCCGACGCGACCGAGTGACCGCTGATACGGTTCCCCCGTGCGCATCGACGTCCTCTCCATCTTCCCGTCGTACTTCGACGGTCTGACACTCTCCCTTCTCGGCAAGGCGCAGAGCTCGGGGATCCTCGACCTGCAGGTGCGCGACCTGCGCGACTGGACGAGCGACCGGCATCGCACCGTCGATGACACCCCGTACGGCGGCGGTGCCGGCATGGTGATGAAGCCGGAGCCGTGGGGGCTCGCCCTCGACGAGGTCAGCGCGCGGTCTGCTCGACCGACGATCATCTTCCCCTCCCCGGCAGGAGAGGTCTTCACGCAGGCGACCGCACGCGACCTGTCGTCGCGTGAGCATCTCGTGTTCGGCTGTGGCCGGTACGAAGGCATCGACGAACGCGTCTTCGACTACGCATCCACCCTCGGCGAAGTGCGGCTGATCAGTCTCGGAGACTACGTGCTGAACGGGGGAGAGGTCGCGACGATGGCGATGATCGAGGCGATCGGACGTCTGATTCCCGGCGTCGTCGGCAATCCCGAGAGCCTCGTCGAGGAATCGCATGAGGACGGGTTGTTGGAGTACCCGTCCTACACGAAGCCATCCCTGTGGCGCGAGCACGCGGTGCCCGATGTGCTCCTCAGCGGAAACCACGCCGCGATCGCCTCCTGGCGCCGCGAACAGCAGCTGGAGCGGACGCGGAAGCGGCGGCCGGACCTGCTCGCGCCCGACGACGACCGGTCCTAGAGCACGCTCTCCACGCCGCCGTCGAGGCGGAACACCACGCTGTGCGGGTGGCGGAGCCCGAGCGCGGCGGTCGCGTCGAGTCCGCGCAGCTCGGCGCGCAGCATCCTACCGATCATCTCGTGGCTGACCAGAAGCGGCGTCCCCGACGCCGCCCATCCGCAACTCGTGAGGGCCCTGCGCGCGCGTGCTCGCGCCTGGGCATAGCTCTCGCCGCCGGGAAACGCCCAGCCGTAGCGATTGGCGGCACGTTCCTCCCGCACAGTCGGGAACGCGTCATCGATCTCGTCCCACGTCATCCCCGCGAGCTCGCCGTGATGCACCTCGGCGAGTTCGGGCACTTCGATCAGGTCGGCACCGAGCCGATCCGCGATGATGACCGCGGTCCGCAGTGCGCGACCCAACGGGCTCGAGCAGACGGTTCTCACATCCGTGCCGGACAGCCGTTCCGCGAGCGAGCGGGCCTGCGCGATTCCCTCGGCGGTGAGCGGCGAGTCCAGCTGCCCTTGCAGGCGGCGTTCTCGATTCCAGGTCGTCTGGCCGTGCCGCGCCAGGAACAGGCGCTCCGGCACGTGACGGTCCTGGGGAATCATGCACCCAGGATGGCACAGGCGCGCTCGTCCGTCCCGTTCCCGTCCGCCGAGGCCCCGAATGGAACGGGGTGACCGGCCGACGTGGGGCGGAGGGTCAGTCCACCCCGAGGAACGAGCGATCGGTGAGGACGATGGGACCGTTCGCGGTGATCGCGACCGTGTGCTCGGAATGGGCTCCGCGGGATCCGTCGACGCTGCGGAGCGTCCATCCGTCCGGATCCGTCACCAGTTCGTCGGTCGTGGCGAGGAGCCACGGCTCGAGCGCGAGCACCAGGCCGTCACGAAGCGGGAATCCACGACCCGGACGCCCGTCGTTCGGCACGTGGGGATCGCCGTGCATCGTGCGTCCGACGCCGTGGCCCCCGAAGTCCGTGTTGATCGAGTAGCCCTCGCCGTGCGAGATCCCGGCGACCGCGGCCGAGATGTCGCCGATGCGGTTGCCCACCACGGCGGCGGCGATGGCAGCGTCCAAGGCGCGCTCCGTCGTGTCGATGAGGCGCAGATCCTCCTCGCGAGGAGTTCCGACGATGAACGACAGCGCGGAATCGGCGACCCACCCGTCGACGGAGACGGCGAAGTCGAGGGACACCAGGTCTCCGTCGCGGAGGGTGTAGTCGTGGGGCAGCCCGTGCAGCACGGCGTCGTTCACGGACGTGCACAGCACCTTGCCGAACGGGCTCGCACCGAAGGAGGGGTGGTAGTCGATGTAGCAGGACTCGGCGCCCGCCTTGCGGATCAGGTCGTGGGCGCGCCGATCGATGGTGAGCAGGTTCGTCCCGATCTTCGTCTCGTCTCGCAGCGTCGCCAGCGTCTCGGCGACGAAGCGGCCCGCAGCGCGCATCTCGTCGATCTCGGCAGGGGTGCGCAATTCGATCATCGGGTGTCCTCTCGTCTCCTCCATTCTCGCCGATGATGAGGAGGGTGTTCGCCGCGCGCTCACAGCGAACACCGCGGTTCCTGCGGATGAGGCGTCGTACGATCTGAGCATGTGGTTGCGACAGGCCTTCTTCCGCTGGCTTCTCCCGGCGGCGTTCCTGCTGCCTTTGTGGCTGCTTGTCGGATGGGGCGTGTTCCAGGGCGGATGGGCGATCCTCTGGGTGCTGTTCATCGCGATCCCCTCGGTTCTCGTCGGGCAGCTGCTGTTGACACTGCTCACGCGCTCACGGCCATCCGTCCGCATCGAACGCGCGGTGTCCTGGTGGGATGTGCTCGGGTTCACGGTCTGGCATGGCCTCACGATCGCCGTGGGATTCTTCATCGATGGTGCATTCCCCTGGCTGCTGACAGGGGCGATCATCGCAGGCATCGCCCTGTTCTGGCTGCAGTTGTGGCAGTTGTGGAATGAGGCGAAGGGGAGTGGAGCGCGCATCCGCGAGACCATCGCCTGGTCGACGATTCCCGGAGCGGACGAGCCTGCCCCCGAGACGCGTGCCCACGAGGTCATCGTGGTGCGAGAGGTCGACCCGCGAGACTGACGACCGGCGTTTTGGCCGGTGGTCCCATTCATGGCAGAATGGGTCTTTGTGCCGTGACCGGTTCTGCCTCAGGGGAACCCGCGGACGCATCAGCGCCGTACGGCACACACACTTTCTTGTTCCTTCCATCATCATGCACGCGACCTGTGGCGAGTGCAGAGAGAGACGATCATGCAGATCCTCGACGCCGTTGACGCGGCTTCCCTCCGTTCGGACATCCCGGACTTCTTCCCCGGCGACACCGTCAAGGTGCACGTCAACATCACGGAGGGCACCCGCTCTCGTATCCAGGTCTTCCAGGGCGTCGTCATCGGCCGCCAGGGCGACAGCGTGCGCGAGACCTTCACGGTCCGCAAGATCAGCTTCCAGGTGGGCGTCGAGCGTACCTTCCCGGTTCACTCTCCGGTGATCGACCACATCGAGGTCGTCACCCGCGGTGACGTGCGTCGCGCGAAGCTCTACTACCTCCGCCAGCTCCGTGGCAAGAAGGCGAAGATCAAGGAGAAGCGCGACCGCTGACGCGCAGCTTCTCCACAGCACCCCGGGACACGATGTCCCGGGGTGCTGTGTTCTACCCCCGGTGTGCGACCCTTGATACTGCCGCTCGCACGCGGTGCATGATTCGCGAAGGAAGCTGATGACGACCGACTCCCCGTCCGCACCCACGTCCCGACGGCGTCGCGGTTTCCTGATCTTCCTGCGCGACGTGCTGGTCATCGTCTTGATCGCCGCGCTGGTGTCGTTCGTGGTGAAGACCTTCGTGGTCCGGTCGTTCTACATCCCGTCCGCGTCGATGGAGCGGACCCTCCTGATCAAGGACAGGATTCTCGTAGACGAACTCACCCCGCGCTGGACAGGATATGAGCGGGGAGACGTGGTCGTGTTCAAGGATCCCGGTGGATGGCTCGATCCCGCACCGCAGAAGCCGGCTGCTCCTCCGTTGGTGCAGGCCGTGGACTGGGCGCTGAACTTCGTGGGCATCGCTGCGACGGACGCTCAGGACCATCTGGTGAAGCGCGTGATCGGCTTGCCCGGCGACCACGTGGTGTGCTGCAACGCCCTCGGCCAGATCACGATCAACGGCGCCGCCATCGACGAGCTCAGCTACCTCAACCTCCCCGAAGGCGACACCGCAGCGTCGAACGATCCGTTCGATGTCGTCGTACCGGAAGGCTCGGTCTGGCTGCTCGGCGACAATCGTGATCGATCGCGGGATGCCCGTGCGCACCAGGACCTGCCCAGCGGAGGATTCGTCCCGCTGGACAACATCGTGGGCAAGGCCTTCTTGACGACGTGGCCGCTGAACCGCATGGGGACGATCGACGGCCATCACCAGACATTCAACGGCGTCCCGGATCCCGAATGACCATCGTCGCCCCGAAGCTGACCTTGGAGCGGAAGCTCCTCGGTGAGTGCGACCTGATCATCTCTCTCGACGAGGTCGGGCGCGGTGCCCTGGCCGGTCCGGTCGCCGTCGGAGCCGCCGTCATGGATGCCGCCGGTGCGCGTCGTCGCGTGCCGGAGGGCCTTCGCGACTCGAAGCTCGTGACGGAGAAGCGCCGTCCGGATGTGGCCGCACGGGCGGCGGCCTGGGTGCAGGCTTCGGCCGTCGGCTGGGCCAGCGCGGAGGAGGTGGACGCGGTCGGCATCATGCGTGCTCTCGGCCTTGCGGCATCGCGAGCCGTGCTGGGCGTGGTGGCGCAAGGAGCATCGGTCGAGAACGCTCTGGTTCTCCTGGACGGCAACCATGACTATCTATCCGCCGTCCACCCCGGACCCCTGCAGGTGCGTCCGGTGATCAAGGCGGACCGTGATTGCGCGTCGGTGTCCGCAGCGTCCGTCATCGCCAAAGTGGCGCGTGATTCCCTCATGGTGGAGTTGCACGGCGGTCACCCCGAGTACCAGTGGGATCGGAACAAGGGATACGCGAGTGCAGAGCATCGCGAGGCGATCCGCGCGAGCGGACTGTCGCCGTATCACCGCGCATCGTGGGCGATCACGGATGCTCCGACCCTGTTCTGAGCGCCGAGCGGTGCAGCATCGCGGCGCTCCGACTCTAGGATGGATTCATCATGGATGAGGAAGCCTTCGACGACTACGACCGCGAACTCGAGCTGGCACTGTTCCGGGAGTACCGGGACGTGGTGTCTCAGTTCCAGTACGTCGTCGAGACCGAGCGCCGGTTCTACCTGGCGAACGAGGTCAATGTCGTCCGTCGCGACACCGAGCACGACTTCTACTTCGAGATCTCGATGACCGACGTCTGGGTGTGGGACATCTACCGTGCAGATCGGTTCGTCAAGGCGGTGCGGGTGTTGACGTTCAAGGACGTGAACGTGGAAGAGCTGCAGCGTCGAGAGTTCGAGCTGCCGCAGGAACTCTCCCTCGACGGAGAGTGACCGGACGCCGGTCGAGCCACCTCTTCTGCACGGCGGACAGATTCTCCGAGTTCTGCTGATCGGCCGGGCGGCGCGCCGACGGCGAGATCCTCGAACCGCAGCTTTCGCGATGCTGGGGCCATGGCAGCGAAAGATGACCTCGGAAGAGCGGGCGAGCAGCGTGCGGTGTCCCACCTGGTGGGACTCGGCTACGACGTGGTCGACAGGAACTGGCGCTGTGCGCAGGGCGAGATCGACATCGTCGCGGTGCATGGCGAGCACCTGGCGATCGTCGAGGTCAAGACGCGTCGCTCGACGGCGTTCGGGCACCCGTTCGAGGCGATCGATGAGCGCAAGAGACACCGCCTCTGGCGGCTCGCCCATGCCTGGATAGAGGCGCACGCCGATCAGGCGCGGGGGCTGACCGTGCGGATCGACGGTATCGGCATCGTCGGTCCTGACCCGCAGACAGCCGCACTGGAGCATCTGCGAGATCTCGCGTGAGCACCGCCCGCACGTGGGCCGTGGCGCTCACCGGCGTCGACGGGCATCTCGTGGAGGTCGAGGCGGACCTCTCGAACCAGACGCCGGAGTTCAAGATCATCGGGCTTCCGGACAAGGCGCTCGGCGAGGCAGTGCAGCGCGTGCACAACGCCTGCAAGAACGCAGGGCTGGATCTGCCCCGTCGGCGCCTCACGGTCAACCTCTCTCCAGCCAGCCTTCCCAAGCACGGATCCGGCTTCGACCTCAGCATCGCCGTGTCGACACTCGCCGCCGGTGGGCTGATCGCCCGGCGCTCCATCTCCGGGACGGTCCACATCGGCGAACTCGGACTCGACGGGCGGCTGCGTCCCGTTCCGGGGATCCTTCCCGCGGTGTTCGCGGCAGCCCGTGCCGGGTTCGATCGCGTGATCGTGCCGAAGGCGAATGAAGACGAAGCCCGCCTGGTGCCCGGAGTCGACGTGCGAGCCGCGGCCTCGCTCGCGGAGGTGGCGGCGTGGCATGGAGCCGACGTCGCGGTACCCGAGGTGGTCGCGGTCGATGCGGCTGTCGTCGAGCCGTTGCACGAAGAACCGCTCGAGCTCGCCGACGTCGTCGGACAGCCCGAGGCGGTGGACGCACTGATGATCGCTGCAGCCGGCGGGCACCATCTGCTCCTGAGCGGGCCGCCCGGTGCCGGCAAGACGATGCTGGCGCGGCGTCTCCCCGGGATCCTGCCGCGGCTGACCGAGGAGGAAGCTCTGGAGGTCGCGGCGATCCGCTCGCTCAGCGGTGACGCCGTGACACGGCTCGATGCGGCTCCACCCCTGGAATCTCCGCACCACAGCGCGTCTGTGGCGGCGCTCGTCGGAGGCGGGTCCCGGGCGGCGAGACCGGGGGCGATCGCACGCGCGCACCGTGGCGTGCTGTTCCTCGACGAAGCGGCTGAGTTCTCGCGTGTCGCGCTCGACGCCCTGCGTCAACCTCTCGAGTCCGGAGCGATCGAAGTGCACCGCGCAGGATTCACCGCCCGGTTCCCGGCCCGATTCCAGCTGGTGTTGGCGATGAACCCCTGTCCATGCGGGAACCACGGTGTTCGCGGTGCGGAGTGCGTGTGCCCGCCGATGGCGATCAGGCGCTACGCGACGCGGCTCTCCGGCCCCCTGCGCGACCGCGTCGACATCGACCTCCCCGTGGCGCGGGTCGCGATGAACAGAGCCGCGGAGGGGCGACGTTCTCCGCTCACATCGGCAGAGGCACGCGAGCGGGTGAGTGCGGCGCGTGCGCGTGCGTCGGAGCGCTGGCGGGCGACACCGTGGCGGCGCAATGCGGAGGTGCCCGGCACGTGGCTGCGCCAAGGCGCGCTGCGTCTGGGGCCGGCCGTGCGTGCCCCGCTCGACCGCGCTCTGGAGAGGGGTGCTTTGACGCTTCGAGGATATGACCGGGTGCTGCGGCTGGCCTGGACGATGGCCGACATCACCGGGTGCGACATGCCGGGTCTCGACGAGGTCGGACGCGCACTGCACCTGAGGAGAGGAATGACACAGTGATCGAAGAACTGCTCGGGAGTGGCGATGCGCTGGATGAAGTGCGGCTGCTCCGTGAGGAGACGGACGTGGTCGATGCGCTCGCCCGTGCCACGTGGAGTGTCCTCGCCGAGCCGGGGGACGGCATCGCGGGAGTGCTCATCCAAGCACTGGGTGCGGAGGAAGCCTTGCGCTATGCGCTGGACGGCGTCCAGCGTGACGGCGCTGTCGACGCGCTGCTCGACACGGCAGATCCGCGGGTGCGGCGAGCCGTCGCAGAGGGGAGGCGGCGCTGGGCTCCCCGGGTGGAGGCTCGTGCCGTCCGCGATGCCCTGCGTGGTGCCCGCGAGGTCGGAGCCCGGCTCCTTCTGCCCGGCGACGACCTGTGGCCCGGGGCGTTGGATGATCTCGAAGCCAACGCGCCGATCGCACTCTGGGTCCGGGGAGATCCGCGTCGATGGACGGTCACGCCGCGGGTTTCTATGGTGGGCGCGCGCGCATCGAGTGGATACGGCGATCTGGTCGCGGCAGAGATCGCGGGCGACCTCGCCGCATCCGGCGCCCTCATCGTGTCGGGGGGAGCGTACGGAATCGATGGCGCGGCGCATCGCGCCGCACTCGGGGTCGGAGGGGGGACGGTCGCGTTCCTCGCGGGCGGCGTGGATCGCGCTTATCCGGCCGGGCATCATGGTCTGCTCAAGCAGATAGCGGAGGAGGGCGCGGTCGTGAGCGAGCTGCCGTGCGGCGCCGCGCCCACCAAATGGCGGTTCCTCGCGCGGAACCGGTTGATCGCAGCGCTTGGTGATGTGACCGTCGTGGTTGAGGCCGGTTGGCGCAGCGGATCGTTGAACACCGCAGGGCATGCGGCCGCGCTCGGCCGGCCTCTGGGTGCGGTGCCGGGCGCGGTGACGTCGGCGTCATCCGCGGGGTGCCACCGACTGCTGCGTGAGTACGACGCGGTGTGTGTGACCTCGGCGGCTGACGTGCGTGAGCTGTGCGGGACGATGTCCGAGCGCGACCGGGTTGCAGAGAACGCGGATCCGGAGCGGGTACGGATTCTGGATGCCATCAGTGGCCGCGCCGCGCTGCCGACCATCGAGGTCGCCCGCCGGTCGGGGCTGTCCGTCGAGCGCGTGCTCTCGCACCTCGGGCTCCTGGAGCTCGAGGGCGCCGTGTACCCGGTGGGCGGTGGTTGGCGGCGGTCGCCTTCGTAGGCCGCTGTCGCGTGATCCTCGTGGCTCGCGATCGCCGGGGAAGGAGGCGGGCGGCCGGGGATGGCGAGGCCGGCTTCGGCGGCGAGGCTTCCCCCGATGTCTCGTGTTCGGCGGCAAGCTGAGTCCATGGAACTGTCTGCGGCGGCAGAGGTGTTTCTCGAACACCTCGAGCGTGTGCGTCGGCTTTCGCCGGCCACCGTCAAGGCGTATCGCTCCGACCTGCGCGACCTCTCGGCATCCGCGGGCGCGATCGGCGTGGAGGACGTGGATCTGGAAGTGCTTCGCGAGTGGCTGTGGAGGGCCACACAGCGCGGTGACGCACGCTCCACGCTCGCTCGTCGGGCGGCTGCGGCCCGGTCACTCTTCAGTTGGGCGAAGGAGCAGGAGTTGGTCGCGCACGACCCCAGCCTGCGATTGATCGCCCCGAAACGCGGGCGCTCGTTGCCGACCGTCGCGTCGCAGGACGCCATGGCGACGCTTCTCGACGTCCAGCGTTCGGCGGCTGAGGGAGGCGACCCGCTCGCGCTGCGCGACCACGCGATCGTCGAGATGCTCTATGGCTCCGGCATCCGCGTCTCCGAGCTCTGCGGGCTCGACGTCGACGATGTCGACCTCGACCGCCGGACGGCGCGAGTCCTCGGAAAGGGCTCGAAGGAGCGCGTCGTTCCGTTCGGGCGTCCCGCGGGCGCGGCGGTCGAGGCCTATCTCCGGCGTGCTCGCCCCGCCCTCATTGCTCGCTCGTCCTCCTCCTCTCCGGCTTTGGTGCTCGGTTCCCGCGGCGGGCGCATCGGCGCGCGGTCGGTGTACACGCTCGTGGCTCGCGTTCTGTCGCCGATCGTGGGTGCGGAGACCGTCGGTCCGCACGCTCTACGCCACACCGCCGCCACCCATCTCCTCGACGGCGGTGCGGATCTGCGCGCGGTCCAGGAGATCCTGGGGCATGCCAGCCTGGGCACGACCCAGATCTACACACACGTTTCGTCCGAGCGTCTGGCGGCGACGTATCGCCTGGCTCATCCACGCGCCTGACCTCTTCGTGCGAGGCCGACTCGGGGGCATGGCGCGCGGGGCACACCCGAAGCGGGAGCCGCGTGGTCACTGCGCCGCGCAGCACGGGAGCAGCACGGCTCTGGTCACGGGGCCGAACAGCAGCATCGGGTTGATGTAGTCGCCATCCAGGCGCACGCCGAGGTGCACCGCTCCGGACGGCGTGTGACCGCCGGCACCGACGACGCCGACCGGTTGGCCGGCGGTGACCGACTCTCCGGGTGTCAGGGACGATACGACGGGTTCGAGCGTCGAGACGAGGCCCCCGGCGTGTTCGATGGTGAGGAGGGGGCGGTCCACCACGGTGCCTCGGAACGCGACGACGCCGGCAGCGGGAGCGGATACCGCCACGCCGTGCTGTGCATCGAGATCGATACCGCGATGTCCCGAGCCGTACACATGAGCGGGGGCGCGATACGGCTCGGCGACGATGCGTGGTCCGGCGAGCGGCCAGATCCAGCTCGCCTCGCCCCTCGCGGTCCCTGAGAACCCCGTCGATGCGAGGGCGGACTCCGTCGATGCGGAGGCGGCTCGTGGAGTCGCCGTGCACAGCAGGACGCACAGCAGCGTCATGAGGCAGGTCGCCAGGCGGGTCGCGGATGTCATCCGTGCATCCTGATGCGTATCGAGGGACGTCGGTGACCACGCGCGGCCGATGGGGGACAAGCTGTCATGACGGCCCGGGAGTGCAGGGCGAGTGCGGCCTCGCATCCTGTATGCTGGGGGAGCACCTCGATATCGGGGTGACTACGCGTGCCCTCAGCGACTTCGGTCGCGGCATCCACTCCCTCAGGTCCTGCTCCCAGAGCAGGCGGGTGTGCGCCGGGCACCAGGAAGTCCGATCGTCAGATCGGCTTGACAACCTCAACGGCGCTGAACGCGCCAGAATCAGGAGACGACCATGGCTGTGGTCACCATCCGCCAGCTGCTCGACAGCGGCGTGCACTTCGGACACCAGACCCGTCGGTGGAACCCGAAGGTCAAGCGCTTCATCCTCACCGAGCGCAGCGGCATTCACATCATCGACCTCCAGCAGTCGCTCGGCTACATCGACAAGGCCTACGACTTCGTCAAGGAGACCGTCGCCCACGGCGGCACGATCCTCTTCGTCGGCACGAAGAAGCAGGCGCAGGAGATCCTCGCCGAGCAGGCGACCCGCGTGGGCCAGCCCTTCGTCAACCAGCGCTGGCTCGGTGGACTCCTCACCAACTTCCAGACGATCTCCAAGCGTCTCGCACGCATGAAGGAGCTCGAGGAGCTCGACTACGAGACCCCGGCGAACAGCGGCTTCACGAAGAAGGAGCTGCTTCTCAAGAAGCGCGAGCTCGACAAGCTGCACAAGTCGCTCGGTGGTATCCGCAACCTCACCAAGACGCCTTCGGCCATCTGGGTCGTCGACGCCAAGCGCGAGCACCTCGCGATCGATGAGGCCAAGAAGCTCGGCATCCCCGTGATCGGCATCCTCGACACGAACGCCGACCCGGACGACTTCCAGTACCCGATCCCTGGCAACGACGACGCGATCCGCTCCGTCTCGCTGCTGACGCGCATCATCGCGGACGCCGCGGCCGAGGGCCTGCAGCAGAAGCACAACCCCGAGACCGGTGACGCTGAGCCGCTCGCCGACTGGGAGCGCGAGCTGCTCGAGACTCCGGCCGACGAGGCTGCAGTCGAGACCGAGGTCGTCGCGGAGGTCGTCGAGACCCCGGCCGCCGAGGCAGAGGTCGTCGAGGCTGAGGTCGTCGAGGCAGAGGCACCCGTTGCCGACGCTGAGGCTCCTGCTGCCGAGGCTGACGCCAAGTAATCCCCTCGAACCGACATACATTACGAAGCAAGGAGCCACCACACATGGCCAACTTCACCATCGCTGACCTCAAGGCGCTGCGTGAGCAGCTCGGCACGGGAATGGTCGACACCAAGAAGGCGCTCGAGGAGGCTGACGGAGACGTCGAGAAGGCCACCGAGATCCTGCGCCTGAAGGGTGCCAAGGGCAACGCGAAGCGTGCCGACCGCTCCACCAGCGAGGGCCTCATCGTCGCTCGCGAGCAGGATGGCGCCGTGACGCTCATCGAGCTTGCCTGCGAGACGGACTTCGTCGCGAAGAACGAGCGTTTCATCTCGCTGGCCGACAAGGTCGCCGACGCTGTCGCCGCCGTCAAGGCAGACTCGGTCGAGGCCGGTCTCGCCGCCCAGGCGGGCGACAAGAGCGTCGAGCAGGTCATCTCCGAGGAAGCCGCGATCATCGGCGAGAAGGTCGAACTGCGCCGCGTGCGTACGATCTCCGGCGACAAGGTCGAGGTCTACCTGCACCGCACGAGCAAGGACCTGCCGCCGCAGATCGGCGTCGTCGTCGCCTACTCGGGTGACGACGCGGAGACCGCGCGCAGCATCGCCCAGCACATCTCGTTCGCCAACCCGTCGTACCTCGCCCGCGAGGACGTTCCGGCAGAGGCCGTCGAGAAGGAGCGCGAGATCGTCACCGAGATCTCCCGCAACGAGGGCAAGCCCGAAGCGGCTCTGCCCAAGATCGTCGAGGGTCGCGTGTCCGCGTTCATCAAGCAGGTCGCACTGCTCGAGCAGGACTACGCGAAGGACAACAAGCTCTCTGTCGCCCAGGTGGCGAAGGACGCCGGTATCACCGTGACGGACTTCGCGCGCTTCAAGGTCGGCGCGTAGCAAAGTCGAAGGGGTTCGGATCATCGAGATCCGAACCCCTTCTTCGTGCCCACGAGGCACTATCTTGAATCGGGACGAGAGGACAACACCCATGACCGAACGCACCGGACGCCGCCGCGTCCTTCTGAAGCTCTCCGGGGAGGCATTCGGCGCAGGTCAGCTGGGCGTCAATCCTGACGTCGTCGGCCAGATCGCGCGCGACATCGCCGCAGCGGTCGACCGCGTCGAGGTCGCCATCGTCGTCGGCGGAGGCAACTTCTTCCGCGGCGCGGAGCTCAGCCAGCGCGGTATGGACAGAGGGCGTGCCGACTACATGGGCATGCTCGGGACCGTGATGAACGCCCTCGCGCTGCAGGACTTCCTCGAGCAGGCCGGTGCGGCGACGCGGGTGCAGTCCGCGATCGCGATGACCCAGGTCGCGGAGCCGTACATCCCGCGTCGTGCGGAGCGGCACATGGAGAAGGGTCGCGTCGTCATCTTCGGCGCCGGCGCCGGACTCCCGTACTTCTCCACGGACACGGTCGCGGCGCAGCGTGCGCTCGAGATCGGAGCGCAGGAGGTGCTGGTGGCGAAGAACGGTGTGGATGCGATCTACACCGCCGACCCCAACAAGCACGCGGATGCCGAGCGCATCGAACAGGTGACGTACCGTGATGCTCTCCAGCGCGGACTCAAGGTGGTCGACTCGACGGCCTTCAGTCTCTGCATGGACAACAACATGGACATGCGTGTCTTCGGCATGGAGCCCGCCGGCAACGTGACCCGTGCACTTCTCGGAGAGCCGATCGGAACACTCGTCACCGCCTGAGCGTGTGATCCGGGCGGACAGGCTTCGCCCGATAGAATTTCCAGAACACCCCGACGATAGGAGTCACCGTGATCGCGGATGTCCTCGCTGAAACCACCTCCCGCATGACACGGGCGGTCGAGGCTGCCAAGGAGGACTTCTCCACGGTTCGCACCGGTCGTGCCAACCCGCAGCTCTTCCAGAAGGTTCTGGTCGACTACTACGGAACGCCGACCCCGCTCGCCCAGCTCGCCTCACTGGCGAACCAGGAGGCGCGCACTCTGATCATCACGCCGTACGACAAGTCGGCGCTGAAGGCCATCGAGCAGGCTGTCCGCGACATGCCCAACCTCGGTGCCAACCCGACGAACGACGGCAACCTCGTGCGCGTCGTGATGCCCGAGCTGACGGCGGACCGCCGCAAGGAGTACGTGAAGCTCGTGAAGACCAAGGCGGAGGATGCCAAGGTGCACGTCCGTGGCATCCGACGCAAGGCGAAGGACGAGCTCGACGCGCTGAAGAGCGAACTCGGAGAAGACGAGATCGCTCGTGCCGAGAAGGAACTCGATGCGCTCACGCGTCAGCACGTCGATCTCATCGACGACGCGCTCAAGCGCAAAGAGGCCGAACTCCTCGAGGTGTAGTCGGCATGTCTGACGACACGCGAGATGACGAGGAGGGGACGCGACCGTCGCGCCGTGAGGCGCCCGACGGAGCCGGCCCTGACAGCGGCATCCCGCTTGCGGACACCGCCTTCCCCGAGTTCGACGCGGCGAGCATCCCGCCGCGTCCTCCGCTGCCCCGTGAGGAGCACGCGAACGGGGGAGTGGACGTGGTGACGACGGAACAGCTCGACACCGCCGATCACAACGCGATCCGAGAGCAATGGCGGGCGGCACGTGACGAGCTGGGCACGCACGTCTCGCATGCGCGAGATCAGCTCGATCAGGCGAACGAACGCATCAAACAGCGCACCGGCCGTGACCTCATCCTCGCGATCCTCATCGGCCTCGCTTTCGGCGCGGCGTTGTTGGGCTCGTTGCTCTTCATCAAGGCGCTCTTCGTGCCGTTCGCGCTGGCGGCCGCGCTCCTCGGCGTCTACGAGCTCTCTCGGGCGCTTCGCTCGGGCGGGCGACGCATCGATGTCGTCCCGCAACTGATCGCCGCTGCGATCCTGGTGCTGTCCGCATACTTCGCGGAGATCTGGCTCTGTTGGATCGTGCTCTTCGTCGCCGTCTCGTTCGTGATCGTCTGGCGACTCGTCGCACAGATGGTCTCGAAGGACGGCAGGACCTACGGCGACGTCCTCGCCGACGCCGTCGTCGGCGGTTTCGTGCAGATCTACGTGCCGTTCCTCGCGGGCGTCGCCCTCATCCTGCTCAAGCAGGAGGGGGGGCAATGGTGGGTTCTGAGCTTCGTCGCGATCGCCGTCGCGGCGGACACCGGGGCCTACGCGGCCGGTCTGGCATTCGGGCGCCATCCGATGGCGCCGAAGATCAGCCCGAAGAAGACGTGGGAAGGGTTCGCAGGTGCCGTCGCGGCGTCCATGATCGCCGGTACTCTCCTCGCGATCTTCCTTCTGGATCTGCCCTGGTGGGCGGGCCTCATCTTCGGCGCATCGATCCTGCTCTCCGCCACTCTCGGCGATCTCGGCGAGTCGATGCTCAAGCGCGACATCGGCATCAAGGACATGAGTTCGTGGCTTCCGGGACACGGCGGGCTGCTCGACCGGCTGGACAGCATCCTGCCGTCGACCGTCCCGGCGCTCTGCCTCTACTTCCTCCTCTCTCCCTGGGTGGTGCTGTCATGACCGACCGATCTCTGGATGCCGCGACCGCGGAGGATGCTCCTCCCGCGTTCGCGCTCACGACCGGCCGCACGCTCGGCTATCACCGCGCCGCGGTGGACACGTTCCTCGCCTCGGCGCGCAAGGCGTTCGAACTCGGGGGAGATCAACTGGAGGCGGCAGACGTGCGTACCGCCTCGTTCCCCCTCGTCAAGAACGGTTACGTCGTCGCGGATGTCGACGCCGCGCTCGGTCGCGTCGAGGACGCCTTCGCCGCGCGGGAGCGCGAGCGCGTCGTCCGCTCACGCGGGGCGGGCGCATGGGTCGAGCAGGCGCGTGAGGACGCGCAGGTCATCCTCGACCATCTTGCGCGTCCGGCACGTCATCGATTCGCGCGCAACGGTGTCCTGACCTTCGGATACCGCGTCGACGAGGTCGATCACGTCGCGACGCGAATCGTCCGGTACCTCCGCGACGGAGACGCCCTGACCGCGGAGCAGCTGCGATCGGCAGCCTTCCGGATGCAGCGTGGAGGCTACCGTGAAGAGCAGGTCGATGCGCTGCTCGACGCCACCATCGATGTCATCCTGGCCGTCCGCTGAGGCCTCCCATGGTCGTCTCAGACGTCTTTGCGTAGACTGTCCCTCATCGTGAACTCCCGAAACGACATGAAACTCGAACGAAGCAACGCCTCGCTGGTACCTGCGGCGGTGGCCACATCGACGCGCAAGGGAACTCGAAGGTGGTCTCGACGCCGCGGCGTGGTCGGCGTCTTCAGCGCCGTTGCGGTCGTCGGATTCGCCGGAGCGATCATGGCGCCCACCGGCGTCGCGCTGGCTGACCGAGCGACTGCCGACACGACGGACAGCGTCTACGCCGTTGCTCTGGCCGACACCCAGAACCTGACGGTCACCGTCGAAGGCGCAGCGATCACGCCGATCGATCGCGGCGAGTTCGAGGTGTACGTCAAGCCGAAGCCGAAGCCGAAGCCCGTCGTCGCGCAGACGAACAAGACCGGTGGGTCGAGCGGCGGAGGTGGCCCTCTGCTCTACAGCGGGGGCGGCGCACCGGCCGAGTGGATGGCAGCGGCGGGCATCGCAGCGTCCGATCAGGGATACGTGGACTACATCGTCTCCCGTGAGAGCGGCTGGAACCCGAACGCGACGAACTCCTCATCCGGCGCGTGCGGCCTCGTACAGGCACTCCCGTGCAGCAAGGTGCCGGGAAACGGGTACAACCCGGTCGACAATCTGCGGTGGGCGACCGGGTATGCGGTCGGACGCTATGGGAGCTGGGCCGGAGCGTACAGCTTCTGGACCAACAACCACTGGTGGTGAGCGCGCACCGTGCCTCGCTCCCGCAAACGGCATCCGGCGCGCCCTGACGCCGAGGATTCCCTGGAACGGCTGATGGCCGGGTGGAAGCGATCCGAGACGCGCCGCGGAGCCGAATGGACGGTTCAGCCCGTGTCGGCGGCGCAGGCGCAGAAGGCCTACGTCTGCCCGGGGTGCGGACAGGAAGTCGCCGCAGGAACAGCGCACCTCGTCGCGTGGCGCGCTGATGGCGTGCTCGGCGACGCGGCCGATCTGGCCGCGCGCAGACACTGGCACACACACTGTTGGAGGATGGCGTGAGCATGGAGATTCGTGGGCCATTGGAGCTTCCGGCGCGACGCGAGGAGATCGAGTTGCAGACGGCCGACGGGCTGACTCTCGTCGGAGAGCTGGCGCAGCCGGAGACCGGCGAAGCGGTGGCCACTCTCGTCACGCTGCACCCGCTGCCGACCGCCGGGGGCTTCATGGACTCGCACATCCTGCGCAAGGCCGCGGGAAGGCTCCCTGCTCTGGCCGATCTCGCGGTGCTCCGCTTCAACACGCGCGGGACGACCTCGCCGCGGGGGACCAGCGACGGCGCGTTCGACGGTGGCGGCGCCGAGCAGTTCGACGTGGCCGCGGCGATGGATTTCGTCCGCGAGCGCGCGCTGCCGCGTCCCTGGCTCGTGGGTTGGTCGTTCGGTACCGAGCTGGCTCTGAAGTACGGTCGCGACCACGACATCGAGGGCGTGATCCTGCTGTCGCCGCCGCTGCATCGTGCGACGGATGACGAGGTCGCGGCCTGGGCGGGTAGCGACCGCCAGGTCGTGGTGATCGTGCCCGAGCTCGACGACTACCTGCGGCCCGCGGAGGCGCGCGAGCGTTTCGCGTCCATCCCGCACGCCCAGCTGATCGCGGTGGACGGCGGAAAGCACCTCTGGGTGGGGGAGACCCAGACGCGCAGAGTGCTCACGGAGATCGTGGCCGCCGTGAACCCCTCGGCGCTTCCCCTCGAGACCCACTGGCCTCCGGCCGCCTGAGCGGCGTCAGAGCTCGTTCATGCGTGGGATGAGCACCTGCCGGTAGATGATCAGGATGCTCGCGGCCACCGGGATCGCGATCAGTGCGCCGAGCAGTCCGAGCAGGCTGCCGCCGGCCAGCGCGGCGACGACGACGACCGCCCCCGGAACGGAGACCGCGCGACTCATGATGCGCGGCGAGATCACGTACGCCTCGATCTGCATGTAGATGAGGTAGTAGATGGCGGCGGCGATCGCCGTGGCGGGGGAGCCCAGCCCGGGGATGAGGCAGATCAGCACGATGATGGTCGAGCCGGTGAGCGTGCCCACGAGCGGGATCAGGGAGAAGAAGAAGGCGATGACGGCGAGCACGGCGGGGAACGGCGCCTGGATGATCGAGAGGAAGATCGCGCTCAGCACGCCGTTGATCACGCCGAGCGAGAGCTGGCCCATCACGTAGTAGCCGACGGAATCGGTGATCTGCTCTGCGAGGTCGACGAAGCGGTCGCGCTTGGACGCCGGTGCCAGCTGGTACACCGCCGCCTTCAGCGAGGGGGTGGAGGCCGTGAGGTAGATCGTCAGGATCAAGACGATGAAGGCACCGAACAGTCCGGCGACGATGGTGACGCTCGCGTTGATGACCTTGTTCGTGATGTCGCCCACGTTCCCGATCAACCACGCCTGCGCCTCGACGAGCACCCGCTGGACATCGAGGTTGGGGAAGATGCCGGTGATCCAGTCCTCGATATCCGACAGGAGGGTCGGCCGACTGACCAGCTGGGTGATCTGATCGATGAGCTGCGTGATCTGGGAGACGATCATCGGCAGGACCATCAGCACGATGCCGGCGAAGATCGCCAGCACCGCGACGATCGTCACCAGCACCGCCAACCACCGCGGAAGCTTCTTGCGCTCGAGGAACGCCACGACGGGATCGAGCCCGAGGCTGAGGAACAGGGCCGTGCCCAGATAGAGGAAGACCGTCGACAGGTTCTGGACGCTCCCGATCAGGAGGATGCCCAACCCCACGCCGAGCGTCGCCACCAGCGCAGTGCGGAAGGGATTGTGGATCTTCATCTGAACTCCTCGGAACTTCTGGTGTCAGGCTATCCACCCCGCGCCCCGCCGCTGTGCCGACCTGCCGAACAGCGTCGCACGGAACCGTCTGTGGGCAACACACAGGTGGTTTCGATAGTCTGGAATGTCGAGTGTTGCGTCTCGGGCGGGTCCCGGGATGCGTGAGGAGACTATTCGTGCGTTTCGTATGGGCCGTGGTGGCCTTCGTGCTGGCCGCGGTGCTGATCGGCGCCGGGATCGCTCAGCGGACCATCTTCATGGGTCCGTCGTCGGAGCGGACCACGGTCGAGGTCCAAGAGCCTGCGCCTTTCGTGCTGATGGACGGCGAGGTGCTCAGGAGCAATCCGGGAGCGCAGACGCTGCTGATCCACGGCGACGGCGACATCTTCGCCGCCTACGGGCGCACCTCTGACCTCGAGGCCTGGCTCGCCGACTCGGACTACAACCAGGTGAGCGTCGCGAAGGACGGCTCCCTCGATGTCGAGCACGTCGCGGCGACCCCTGCCGAAGGCGACGCCGAGGGCGAGGCCACGGACGAGCCCGTCGCACACGACCCGGTCGGGTCCGATCTGTGGCTCGACTCGTTCAGTGAAACCGACACGCTGATCGCCGACAACATGCAGCTTCCCGACGGCATGAGCGTGCTGATCGCGTACGACGGCACCAAGGCCGCGCCGGATGACATCGTGATCTCCTGGCCTCTCGACAACTCCACGCCGTGGGCCGGACCGCTCATGGCCGCCGGTGGCGCTGTGCTGCTCATCGGTCTGATCCTCTACGTGCTCGGCATCCGCCACCAGCGACGCGGTCGCGGGCCACGGCGCAAGGGACCGGGTCCGCTGCCCGTCACACAGCCCATCGACGTCGCCTCGCTTCCCCCGGCGGAGCGCGACGCCCTCGAGTCGTCGTCAGGAGAGGCTGCAGCTCCTCAGGCCGCGGACTCCTCAGATGTGGAGGACGCGGAGATTGTGGACGAGACCAAGGATCCCGATTCGAAGAACTCTCTGCGCGCTGCGCGTACGCCTCGTCGTCGCCTTCGCCTGATCGCCCTGCCCGCGATCGGGCTCACGGCGCTTCTCGCGAGCGGATGCTCGGCGGATTCCTGGCCCCAGTTCGATGATGCCTCCGCCACACCGTCGCCGACTCCGACCGTGATCGCTCCGGACAACCAGAAGCCGCCGGCCGTGACCGAGGCTCAGGCGACGCGAATCCTTCAGGAGATATCCACGACCCTCGTCGATGCGGACACCGCTCTCGACTTGGACCTCGCGGCGACCCGTCTCGATGGGCCGGCACTGACCGCGCGGACGACCGAGTACGAGCTGCGCACCAAGCTTCCCGACACGACGCCTCCCTCGGCCATCCCGACGGACAAGGTGGAAGTGGTGCTGCCGGAGGCCACCGATCGATGGCCCCGTACCGTGCTTCTGCTGTCGAAGAACACGAGCGACGACACCGTACCCCCGGTGATCCTCACGATGACGCAGCAGGATCCGTGGTCCAACTACAAGGTTTCCAACATGGCCGAGATGTCGGCTGATGTGGCGCTCCCCGAAGTCGCGGCCAGCTGGTTGGGTACCTCGCTGGTGCCGGACGATTCCGCCTTCCTCAGCGTTCCTCCCGCCGACCTCGCGGCGGCTTTCTCGGATGTGGTCGACGAAGCGGACAAGAGCGCCTCCTACGGACTGTTCGATGATCCATCGCTGAAGCTCGCGACATCCATCAGGGACAGCCGCCAGGAACTGGTGCAGAAGCTTGCCGACAACAACGCCTCGAAGACATCGAAGGTGACGTTCGACATGAACCCCGCCGATGTCGCGCCGGTGGCGATGACCACTCTCGGCAGTGGCGCGATCGTGAGCGTCGTGGTGACCGACACCGAGACGGTCACTCCGACCGTTGCGGATGCCGTGATCCGGTTCGGTGAGAACCCCCAGGCGAAGGCCCTGACCGGTGTCTCGGAGGCCGCCAAGGGCATCGAGACCACATATTCGTTCCAGCTGTTCTTCGCGGTCCCCGCACAGGGGTCCACCGAACAGATCAGACTTCTTGCCGTCCACCAGGACCTCATCTCCGCGAAGGTGATCAAGTGACCGATATCTCTCCCGCCGCTCTGCGCGGCGCCGTCGACCTGTCGAGCCTGCGCAACCGCCCTGACCCCTCCGCGCCGAGCACCCCCGCACCGCGGGTCGGCGATGTGGTCGTCGACGCCACCGATGAGACCTTCGGACAGATCCTCGAGATCTCCCGTACCGTCCCGGTCGTGATCGACCTGTGGGCCGAGTGGTGCGGCCCGTGCAAGCAGCTCAGTCCGATCATCGAGAAGGTGACCAGAGAGCTCGGCGGTCGTGTGCTGCTCGCGAAGGTCGACGTGGATGCGAACCCGCAGCTCGCGCAGAGCTTCCGTGCGCAGTCCATCCCGATGGTCGTCGCACTGATCGCGGGGCAGCCGGTCCCGATGTTCACCGGCGCCGTGCCGGAGGAGCAGGTCCGCGAGGTCTTCGCGCAGCTGCTCCAGCTCGCCGCGCAGAACGGTGTCACCGGTGCGCTGCCGGTCGGCGACGTCGAGTCGGCCGACGTGACACCCGAAGAGCCGCCGCTCCCACCCCTGCACGCGGAGGCGTTCGCGGCGATCGAGATCGGCGATTACGCTGCTGCGGTCACCGCATACGAGAAGGCGCTGGCGGAGAACCCTCGAGACGAGGACGCCCTCGCCGGTCTCGGTCAGGTCCGACTGCTCGATCGCACACAGGGGCTGGACCTGCAGACGGCGCGTGCTGCCGCAGCGGCGGGGCCACTCGATGTCCAGGCGCAGTTCGACGTGGCCGATCTGGATCTGGCCGGCGGGCACGTGGACGACGCCTTCGGCCGACTTCTCGACCTGTTCGAGAAGCTCCCGTCGGACGAGCGCACGCCGGTGCGTGAGCGCCTCGTCGAGCTGTTCGGGCTCATCGGCGCCGGCGACCCGCGCGTGCTCGCCGCCCGTAACAGGCTCACCTCGCTGCTGTTCTGAGCTCGGCGCCGTCTCGACGGCCCCGAGCTCAGCCTCGGCTGATGGTCGGCACGTGCGGATCGTTCTGGTGGCGCAGCCAGATGGTAGACAGCGCCGGCAACGTCATGGTGGCGGTCGGGGTGTCACCGTCGGAGTGCGCGTAGACCAGACCGAGGTTCCCGGAGCCGCGCCCGCCGTACTCGCCGGCGTCGGTGTTCAGGATCTCCTGCCACACGCCCTCCTTCGGAAGTGACAGTCGGTACCCGGCCCGCTCCACTCCGGCGAAGTTGCTGACGACGATGACTCTGCCCCCATGGGCATCCCGACGCTCGAATGCGATGACCGTGGGATCCCAGCTCGGTGCACCGAGGCGGGAGAAGGACGAGCCGTCCCCGTCGCGCTCCCAGAGCGGCGCCTGGGCGCGATAGGTCCGGTTGAGCACCCCGACGAAGTCCTGCAGCTGCCGGTGCGAGGGCTGGTCCAACAGCCACCAGTCGAGCTCTCGGCCCTCCGACCACTCGGCGAGCTGGCCGAACTCCTGCCCCATGAACAGGAGCTTCTTCCCGGGATGGCCCCACATGTACGCGAGGTAGGCGCGGACATTGGCGAGTTTGTGCCAGTGGTCTCCCGGCATCTTCGCGAGCAGACTGCCCTTGCCGTGCACGACCTCATCGTGGCTGATCGGCAGGAGATAGTTCTCGCCGAACGCGTAGACGAACGAGAAGGTCATCTCGCCTTCGTGGTGCGAGCGGAACATCGGATCCCGTTCGATGTACTGGAGCGAGTCGTTCATCCACCCCATGTTCCATTTGAACCCGAACCCGAGCCCGGCGTGGTCGGTGGGAGCAGTGACGCCGGGAAAGCTCGTCGACTCCTCCGCGATCATCATGATCCCGGGGTGGAGGCGGTAGGCGGTCGCGTTGACCTCTTGGAGGAACCGGATCGCCTCCAGGTTCTCTCGACCGCCATGGATGTTCGGCTCCCACGCGCCGGCCTCCCGCGAGTAGTCGAGGTAGAGCATCGAGGCGACCGCGTCGACGCGCAATCCGTCGACGTGGAATTCGCTGAACCAGAACAGCGCGTTCGCGACGAGGAACCCCCGCACCTCGGGCCGACCGTAGTCGAAGATCAACGTGCCCCAGTCCTGGTGCTCACCCCGGCGCGGGTCCGGGTGTTCGTAGAGCGGCTGACCGTCGAAGCGCGCGAGTGCGAAGGCGTCCTTGGGGAAGTGACCGGGAACCCAATCCATGATCACGCCGATTCCGGCCTGGTGCAGGCGGTCGATCAGGTAGCGGAGGTCGTCGGGGCTCCCGAAACGGCTGGTCGGGGCGTAGTAGCCGCTGACCTGGTAGCCCCAGGAACCCCCGAAGGGATGCTCGGCGAGCGGCATGAACTCGACGTGCGTGAAGCCGGTGTCGGTGACGTGCTGGATGAGCGGCTCGGCGGCCTCGCGATAGGTGAGACCACCGCGCCACGACCCGAGGTGGACTTCGTAGACCGACAGGGGCTGCGCGACCGCGTGCGTCGCCGCGCGACGCGTCATCCAGGCGCCGTCCGTCCAGCGGTAGGAGGACGTCGCGACGATGGAGGCCGTCGCGGGTGGGACCTCGGCGTGAGAGGCCATGGGGTCGGCTTTGAGGATCCAGGCTCCCTCGCGGGTCCGGATCTGGAACTTGTAGTGATCCCCGGCGCTCAGCCCGGGGATGAAGAGCTCCCAGATGCCGCTGACGCCCATCGATCGCATCGCGTGCGGCTCACCGTTCCACCCGTTGTGGTCGCCGACGACGCGCACGGCGGTGGCGTTCGGTGCCCACACCGAGAACGCGACACCATCCTCGCCGTCCAGAGTGCGCGGGTGTGCGCCGAGGACATGCCACAGTCGTTCGTGGCGTCCTTCCGCGATCAGATGGAGGTCGAGGTCGCCCAGCGTCGGCAGATGCCGGTAGGGGTCGCCGGCGATCGTCTCCTCGTCGTCGCCGTACGCGGTCGCGAGCCGATAGGCGACGGGCGGCCCATCGTGCCGAGCTTCCCAGATCCCTTGAGCGACATGCGCGAGCTCGAGTCGAGTGCCGTCAGCGAAGACGGCCGCCACGTACGATGCGAGCGGTCGGCGGGCGCGGATGACGGTGGAGGTCCGATCGGCCGCATCGGTGATCGGGTGCGAGCCGAGCACTGAATGCGGATCATGGAACGAGCCCGACGCGATCGCCTCCCATTCGGTGGATGCCGCGACGTCTTCGATGTAGCTCATGACCGCTCCTTCACCTTCAGGATGTGCACCGGCTCCGTGAAGGCGTCGAGGCGTACGTAGTTGTGGTCGTTCCAGGTCCATACTGCTCCGGTGAGCAGGTCCTCGACCTCGAAGCTCTCGCCGGGCGCGACGCCCCAGACGGTGGTGTCGAGATGCACGGTCGTCTCGCGGACCGAATGGGGGTCGACGTTCGCGACCACGATGATGGTGTCTGCCCGGCCGGTGCCGGTGAAAGCGGCATCCAGATGCTTGCTGTACACGAGCACGGCGTCGTCGTCGCTCCAGTGCGTGCGGAAGTTGCGGAGTTGGCGGAGGGCCGGGTGCGCGCGACGTATCCCGTTGAGGGAGCGCAGGAGCGGGGCCAGAGAGTCGCCTCGTCGCTCCTCACCATCCCAATCCCGGAACTTGTACTCGTACTTCTCGTTGTCGATGTTCTCTTCTGAACCGGGACGGGCGACGTTCTCGAAGAGCTCGTAGCCCGCGTACACGCCGTACAGGGGAGCGGCGGTCGCGGCGATGCACGCACGGATGCGGTAGGCCGCTCGGCCTCCGAACTGGAGGTACTCGGTCAGGATGTCGTGCGTGTTCACGAAGAGATTCGGACGCATGTAGTCGCTGGTCTCCTGCGACACCGAGGTGAGGAACTCCTCGAGCTCCGACTTGGTGTTGCGCCAGGTGAAGTAGCTGTAGCTCTGCTGGAATCCGACGGCGGCGAGAGCGCGCATGACGGCGGGACGCGTGAACGCCTCGGCCAGGAAGATCACGTCGGGATCCGCCGCATTCACGACCGAGATCAGCCATTCCCAGAACTGCAGCGGCTTGGTGTGCGGGTTGTCGACCCGGAAGATCTTCACGCCCTGATCCACCCAGTGCTGCACGACGCGCAGCATCTCGGCGTAGATGCCCTCCGGGTCGTTGTCGAAGTTGAGCGGATAGATGTCCTGGTACTTCTTGGGCGGGTTCTCGGCGTAGGCGATCGTGCCGTCGGGGAGGGTGGTGAACCACTCCGGGTGTTCCGTGACCCACGGATGATCCGGGGACGCCTGCAGGGCGAGGTCGAGTGCGATCTCAAGGCCCTCCTTCCGCGCCGCGCGGACGAACGCACGGAAGTCCTGTGCCGTGCCCAGGTCGGGATGGATGGCATCGTGTCCGCCATCCGCCGAGCCGATCGCGTAGGGAGATCCCGGATCGCCGGGCTCGGTGGTGAGGGTGTTGTTGCGCCCCTTGCGGTTCGTCTCGCCGATCGGGTGGATCGGCACGAGGTAGAGCACGTCGAAGCCCATGGCGGCGACCGCGGGGAGCCGCTTGGCGGCTGTGCGGAACGTCCCGCTCTTGACCGTGCCGTCCTTCAAGCGCTTCGCCCCTTCGGACCGCGGGAAGAACTCGTACCAGGCTGCGACCCCGGCGGCGGTGCGGTCCACGACGATCGGGTACGCATCGGACGTGGAGGTCAGGGTGATGACAGGCCGATCCGCGAAGATCCGGGCGAGAGCGGCATCCGTCGACAGCGCCAGAGTCGTGGCCGGATCGCCCGCACGGAGGGCGGCGGCATCCGCGCGCAGCCGCGTCCGCTGGGTCGCCGGACGATCCTTCTCGGCCGCGGCACGCGTGAGCAGCTCGGCTCCGAGCGCCGCCATGATGTCGACGTCGACGCCGGCCGCGACCTTCAACGATGCGGCGTGGGCCCAGGTCGCGAAGTCGTCCGAGAACGCCTCGAACCGATAGGTCCAGGGGCCCTGCACGTCGAGCGCGATGTCGGCGGCCCAGCGATCCGTGCCGTCGTTGCGGGGCGTCAGCCGATGCAGGCTCTGCTCGCCGTGCGGATCGGTGAGCCGGACATGCACCCCGATCGCGTCGTGACCTTCGCGGAACGAGACCACGCTGAACGGCACGACCTCTCCGACGAACGCTTTCGCCGGGAACCCGCCGGGAACCGAGGGGGAGGCGTCAGCGAGGGGGAGCCGCGTCGCGCGGAGGCCGTCCCTGCCGGTATCACCGACCAGGACGCGCGTCGGGATCTGAGCGGAGCTCCGAAGAGCCGAGGACCGGGTACCAGCACGTGCAGCCACACCCCGAATGTACCGCGCAGAAGGTGCCGCGGGTAGCGACCGCACCGGGTGCGTCGGCGGGCGACGTCATTCCACCCGGAAGAGCCTCATCGAGGTGCCGGGGATCGGCAGCACATCGCCCGGTGCGAACACCTCTTCGGTGCCGGCCGGACGCTCATCCGCACTGGACCAGAGCGACACGAACCGCGTCGCGTCCTCGATCTCGGCGGGGAGTCGCACATCGATCGGCGACTCCGTGCCGTGCACGATGAGCAGGATCCGGTTGTACTGCTCACGATCCGGGGTCGACGCCGCGACGTACTGCAGCGTGCGATTGCCGGGGTCCGTCCACTGCGCGCTCTCCATGGTCTCGCCGTTCTGGTCGAACCAGTCCATGACCGAGGCGTTCGGGATGTGCTCGCCGAGGCGGGCGTAGCGGCTCGGTCGCAGCGCGGGATTCGCGGAGCGCAGCTCGATGAGCCGGGAGACGTGCGCGCGCAGATCGTTCTGCCACGGTTCGAACTCCCAGCCGAGCCAGGTCATCGCGGAGTCCTGCGCGTACGCGTTGTTGTTGCCCCGCTGCGTACGCCCGACCTCATCGCCCGCCGTCAGCATCGGGATGCCGGCGGAGAGCAGCAGGGTGCCGAGGAGGTTGCGCATGGCCTTGCGGCGGGCCGCGAGGATCGTCGGGTCATCGGTCGGACCCTCCACGCCGTGGTTGAACGCGCGGTTCATATCGGCGCCGTCGCGGTTGTGCTCGCCGTTCGCCTCGTTGTGCTTGACGTCGTACGACACCAGGTCGTGCAGGGTGAACCCGTCGTGGGCGGTGACGAAGTTGACGCTCGCGAGCGGGCCTCGATTCTCGCTGAACGTGTTGGAGGAGCCGGCCAGACGTGTCGCGAAGCCGCCGATGCCGACGGGGGCTGAGGCACGCCGCGCGTAGTCGATGTCACTGAGCCAGAAGTTGCGGACGCGGTCGCGGTACCGGTCGTTCCACTCGTGCCAGCCTGCCGGGAAGTTCCCTGTCTGCCACCCGCCGAGGCCCACGTCCCACGGCTCGGCGATGAGCTTTGTGTCGCGCAGGATCGGGTCGTTCGCGATGGCCGTGAGGAGCGGATGCTCAGGCGTGTAGGTGTGCGACGCGTCGCGGGCGATCGCGGCGGCGAGGTCGAAGCGGAAGCCGTCGATCTGCATCTCCTGCGCCCAGTAGCGCAGAGAGTCCAGCACCAGTCGCGCGCCCGCATCCGTCGACGTGTCGAGCGTGTTTCCGCATCCGGTGGTGTCGATGTAGGCGCCCGATTCATCCTGACGGTAGTAGCTGGCGTTGTCGATGCCGCGCAGGCTCGATCGCGGGCCCCCGATGCCCTCTTCGGACGTGTGGTTGTAGACCACGTCCAGGATGACCTCGATGCCGGCCTCATGCAGGAGCCGCACCATGCCCTTGAACTCGGAGAGCACGGCCTCTGGCCCCTGCTTGCGCGCATCCTCGCTGGCATACGCGTTGTGCGGCGTGAAGAAGTTGAGGGTGTTGTATCCCCAGTAGTTGGTGAGTCCGCGTTCGAGCAGTCGCGGCTCCGGCACGAACGCGTGCACGGGCAGGAGTTCGACCGAAGTGATCCCGAGTTCGCGGAAGTACGCGATCATCGCGGCATGCGCCAGCCCGGCGTACGTGCCGTGCAGGGCGGGCGGGACGTCGGGGTGGCGCTTGGTCAGGCCTTTCAGATGCCCCTCGTAGATGACGGTCCGGTCGAGAGGGATACGGGGCTTCTGCGAGTCGCCCCAGTCGAAGCCGTCGACGATGACGACGGAGCGCCATTCCTCATATCCATCGCCCTGCGCCAGGCCCCGCGCGTAGGGGTCCAGAAGCATGGTCTCCGGATTGAACGTGTTCCCGGGACCATGAGGGCCGCCGACCCGGATGGCATAGCGCGTTCCGGGCTGAAGCAGCGGTGTCGTGACCTGCCAGATGCCGCCGGGGAGACGCTCCAAGGCGACCTGGTCGGTCGCCCAATCGAGGTCGGTCGCATCGAAGACGACGAGTTCGACGGATGAAGCGTTCTGCGACCAGACACGGAGGGTGCCGACACCGTCGTGCAGGCGCACGCCGAGGTCGTCGAGTGCGGTTCCGCCGGGCGCAGTGAAGTCTCGGGACGCGGGCATGAGTACACACTAGGCGGATGTGACCCGGTGTCAGGACATCGTGCACTCGGTTCCCCGCGCCCTGGGGGTGCCGAAATGCGGGAGCATGGACTCATGCACTATCTCGATCACGCGGCGACCACGCCCTTGCGGCCCGAGGCGCGCGACGCCTGGCTGGCGGCGTCGGAGCTGGTGGGCAACGCCTCGTCGACGCACGGTGCAGGTCAGGACGCTCGACGGATCCTGGAGGAGTCGAGGGAGCGCGTCGCCGCTGTGCTCGATGCCGATCCCATCGAGGTCGTCTTCACGTCGGGCGGCACCGAGTCGATCAACCTCGCTCTGCAGGGTCTGTGGCACGCACGGGCCGACGGGACGGACGGCATCGTGCTCCCCGACGCGGAACACCACGCGACCATGGACACGGTCGCGGCGCTGGCGGCCGATGGTGCCTTCGTGCGAGCGGTTCCCGTGCGGGCGGACGGGAGCATCTCGTCGTCCGATTTCGCGGAACGACTGCCCGGTGCCGCCCTGGCCACCGCCCTCGTCGCGAACAACGAGGTCGGCACGATCAATGACGCACCATCGCTGACGTCGGCCGCTGCTTCCGCCGGCACGCCCCTGCACCTCGACGCCGTCGCCGCGCTCGGGCACCTTCCGCTGTCCTTCCGGAATCTCCGCGGGGCGGCCGACGCGGGGACGGGATTGGTCGCACTGAGCGTCGCGGGTCACAAGATCGGAGCACCGGTCGGCGTCGGCGCGCTCGTGGTGGCACGTACCGCGAAGCTGACTGCGCTCCTTCGCGGTGGTGCGCAGCAGCGCGGCCTTCGCGCCGGAACGCAGGACGTCGCGGGGGCAGTCGCGTTCGCGACGGCGATCGAGCTCGCGGAGCAGGAACGGGAAGGGGAGAGCCTGCGCCTCGGAACGTTGCGTGATCGCCTGGTCTCGGGGATCAGATCACGTGTCCCCGCCGCGGAACTGCTCGGCGCCCCTCGGGATCGTCTCCCCGGCAACGCGCATCTGCTCTTCCCGGGTGCTGTCGGCGAGAGTCTGCTGTTCCTCCTCGACGTCGCCGGAGTCGCGGCCTCGACCGGATCGGCATGCCAGGCCGGTGTGGCGGAGCCTTCGCACGTCGTGATCGCGATGGGGCGTGACGAGAAGGATGCCCGCAGCGTGCTGCGATTCACGCTGGGCCGGACATCCACCGAAGCGGATGTGGATGCCGTGCTGCGCGCCATCGCCGAGGCCTACGTGCGCGCATCCGGGTCCGGCACAGGCGCACGCTCGTAGACTGGACGCATGCGGATACTGGCAGCGATGAGCGGGGGAGTGGACTCCGCCGTGGCGGCTGCGCGCGCCGTGGAGGCAGGACACGACGTCGTAGGGGTGCATCTGGCGCTTTCGCGTGCAGGGGGCACGCTGCGTACCGGCAGCCGTGGCTGCTGCACGATCGAGGACGCGATGGATGCGCGCCGGGCCGCCGACAGGCTCGGCATCCCGTTCTACGTCTGGGACTTCTCCGAGCGGTTCCGGGATGACGTGATCGACGACTTCATCGCCGAGTACCAGGCGGGGCGCACCCCGAACCCCTGCATGCGCTGCAACGAGAAGATCAAGTTCGCCGCGCTGCTCGAACGGGCGATCGAGCTCGGATTCGATGCGGTGTGCACGGGCCACTATGCGACCCTCATCGAGGGCGAAGCCGGGCTGGAACTGCACCGCGCCTCCGACAACGCCAAGGATCAGTCGTACGTGCTCGGCGTGCTGAACGCGGAGCAGCTCGCCCACACCTACTTCCCGCTCGGCACGACGCCCTCGAAGGCGATCGTCCGCGCGGAGGCGGCGGAGCGCGGTCTCACGGTCGCTCAGAAGCCCGACAGCCACGACATCTGCTTCATCCCCGATGGCGACACACGCGGCTGGTTGGCCGAGAAGGTCGGAACGGCCACGGGTGAGATCGTCGATCGCTCCGGAGCCGTCGTGGGCTCGCACGAGGGAGCGCACGGCTTCACGGTCGGGCAGCGGCGCGGGCTCAAGCTCGGTGTGCCCGCGGCCGACGGCAAGCCGCGCTTCGTGCTGGAGGTGCGGCCGGTGTCGAACACGGTCGTGGTCGGCCCCAAGGAGGCACTCGCGATCGGCGAGATCTCGGGCGCGCGGCACAGCTGGGCCGGCGCTGGACCCACGGCCGCCGAGTTCGCGTGCCATGTGCAGATCCGCGCACATGCGGAGCCGGTGCCCGCGACGGCCTTCGTCACCGTGGATGGTGTGCGTGTCGTCCCGGAGCAGCCGCTCGACGGTGTCGCCCCGGGCCAGACCGCCGTGCTGTACATCGGCACCCGCGTGCTCGGTCAGTTCACGATCGATGCGACCGTGTCGGCGGTGCCTGTCGGCGTGTGACGGCGGCGGGCCAGCGAGGCACCGGAACGATGTCGGTGCGCGCTCGTAGACTGACGGGGTGCCTGAGAACATCTCGTTGGAAGACGCCCGCATCGAGGCCGAGGAGCTGACGACGCGCATCCTCGAGGCGAAGGACGCGTACTACGGACGCGACACCTCCGTGGTCGATGACTTCACCTACGACGGCTGGATGCACCGTCTCGAGGAGCTGGAGCGCCTGCATCCGGAGCTCCAGGGGCAGGACTCGCCGACGCAGATGGTCGGAGCGGCCGAGGCGACAGGGCTCGCGACGATCGAGCACGCCGAGCGCATGCTGAGTCTCGACAACGTGTTCTCGATCGACGAGTTGAAGGAGTGGGCGGCGAAGACGCGCGCCTCCGCCGGACGTGACGTCGCGTGGCTCACGGAGCTGAAGATCGACGGGCTCGCGATCAATCTCCGTTACGAGAACGGAGTGCTGACTTCGGCGGCGACGCGCGGCGACGGGCGGGTCGGCGAGATCGTGACAGAGAACGCGCTGCGGCTGCCCGAGATCCCGCAGCGGTTGTCGGGCGACGGGCATCCTGCGATCGTGGAGGTGCGTGGCGAGGTGTTCATCCCCGTCGCCGCCTTCGAGCGTCTCAACGCCGCGCAGGCGGCCTTCCGTGACCGCGCCTACAACGAAGCCCTGAGCCGGTGGGAAGCCCGTGGCGGGGCCAAGAAGCCGTTCGACGAAGAGAAGGCGAAGACCGCCGCGGCGCGACGGTTCCCGTCCTTCGCGAATCCCCGGAACGCGGCCAGCGGTGGGCTGCGGCAGCAGATCGACAAGAAGGACGGGCTCGAGCTCGAGGCCGGACTCCTGCGCATCGACTCGCTCGCGCTCTACGTCCATGGCATCGGGGCGTGGGAGAACCCTCCGGTCGCCTCGCAGAGTGAGGTGTATGAACGTCTCGCCGAATGGGGACTCCCCACGAGCCCGCACACGAAGGTGTGCCGGAGCATCGACGACGTCGCCGACTTCGTGGCCTACTTCGGTGAGCATCGGCATGACGTCGAACACGAGCTCGACGGCATCGTGGTCAAGGTCGACGAGCTCGCCCTCCACGATGAGCTCGGTGCCACCAGCCGCGCTCCGCGCTGGGCGATCGCCTACAAGTACCCGCCGGAAGAGGTGCAGACCACCCTCCTCGACATCGTGGTGTCGGTGGGACGCACCGGGCGCGCGACTCCCTTCGCGGTGATGGCTCCTGCGCAGGTGGCGGGATCCGTGGTGCGCCAGGCGACGCTGCACAACAAGGATGTCGTCAAGGCGAAGGGCGTTCTGATCGGTGACACGGTCGTGCTGCGCAAAGCGGGTGACGTCATCCCCGAGGTCCTGGGCCCGGTGGTCGAGCGTCGGGACGGCTCCGAGCGGGAGTTCGTGATGCCGGAGAACTGCCCGGAGTGCGGCACCCCGTTGCGGGCCATGAAGGAGGGCGACATCGACCTCCGCTGCCCGAACGCGCGTTCCTGCCCCGCACAGGTGCGCGGTCGCGTGGAGCACATCGGCTCGCGCGGAGCGCTCGACGTCGAGGCTCTCGGTGAGGTGACGGCTGCGGCGCTGACGCAACCGACGACGCCCGCCGTCCCTCCGCTCGAGACGGAGGCCGGACTGTTCGCTCTCACGCTCGACCAGCTGGTGCCGATCGAGTTGTTCGTGCGCGACTCCGAGACAGGCCTCCCGAAGGAAGACGACGACGGCGTGGTCAAGACCAGGGCGCCGTTCCGTCGCAACCCGACCGCTGCCGAGAAGAAGGCGGGCAAGGAGGGCCCTCAGCCCTCGTCACAGGCGCTGACGCTGCTGGCCGAGCTCGAGAAGGCCAAGACCAAGGAGCTCTGGCGGCTGCTCGTGTCGCTGAACATCCGGCACGTGGGCCCGGTCGCGGCCCGTGCGCTGGCTCAGTGGTTCGGATCGCTCCCAGCCATTCGTGCGGCGTCGCGAGACGAGCTGGCCGCTGTCGAAGGCGTCGGCGGAATCATCGCGGATTCGCTGCTCGATTGGTTCGAGGTCGACTGGCACCAGGAGATCGTCCAGGCATGGTCGGATGCCGGTGTCCAGTGGTCGACTCCCGGACATCCCGGCCCCGGCGCGGACGTGGTCGTAGGCGGAGTGCTCGACGGGCTGACTGTGGTCGCGACGGGTTCGCTGGACGGATACACGCGTGACGGCGCGCAGGAGGCGATCATTCAGGCGGGCGGCAAGGCCGCGTCGAGCGTGTCCAAGAAGACCGATTTCGTGGCCGCAGGTCCCGGCGCAGGTTCCAAGCTCGCGAAAGCGGAGGAGCTCGGCGTCCGAGTCCTGGATGCTGCGCAGTTCCACATTCTCGTGACGGAGGGGCCGGATGCCCTCCCGCCCGTCGATCCCGAGGGCTCGTGAAGCGCTGTCGACCGCTGATCATGTGCCCGAGGTCGTGTGCCATCGGGAACCGCGCACGGATCACCCGCGTCTGACGCCGAAGTGAACAAAGGAGCGGGGCCGGCGAACCGGTCCCGCTCCTTCTGTGTCCTACGAGCTTCAGGCCTTGTGGCGCGGCTTGCGGAAGGGCTTCTCGTCGCGATCCGTGCGTGCAGGTCGCTCGTCGCGGTCGCGGCGCTCGAAGCGGTCTCCCCGACCACCGTCGGCGTCGCGCGGTCCGCTGTTGCGTCGACCGACCGGGCCGCGGTCCGGCTTGATCTCGATCAGACGACCGGAGATCCGGGTGTCACGGAGCTTGTCCAGCACAGCAGGGCTGAGGTTGGACGGGAGTTCGACGGTCGAGAAGTCGGGGCGGATGTTGATGACACCGAAGTCATCGCGTCCGAGCCCGCCCTCGTTCGCCAGTGCGCCGACGATCTGACGCGGCTCGACGCGGTGGCGGCGGCCGACCTCGATGCGGTACGCGGTGTAATCGCCGCGGCCACGGCGCTCGGTGCGCGGTTCGCGGGGTTCCCGCGTGCCACGCTCGCGCGGTGGGCGGCTGTCGGCTTCGAGCGCCTTGGCGAGCGGATCGTCTGCCGGGTCGAGCAGCAGCGGGGTGTCGCCCTGCACGACGATCGCAAGAGCCGCGGCCACATCGGCCTCGGGCACATCGTGATTGCGGACGTAGTGGGCGATCACGTCCCGGAACTTCTCGACACGTGCGGCGTCGCCGAGCGCGGCGGTGATCGCATCGTCGAAGCGCGCGAGACGCGTGGTGTTCACGTCGTCGGTGCTGGGAAGCTGCATCTGCGTGGGAACCTGACGCGTCGCCTTCTCGATGTGCTTGAGGAGGTAGCGCTCGCGCGGCGTGATGAAGCTGATCGCGTCACCGCTGCGTCCGGCACGGCCGGTGCGTCCGATGCGGTGCACGTACGACTCGGTGTCGGTGGGGATGTCGAAGTTGATGACGTGGCTGATGCGCTCGACGTCGAGGCCGCGCGCGGCGACGTCGGTGGCGACGAGGATGTCGAGCTTGCCGGCCTTGAGCTGGTTCACGCTGCGTTCGCGCTGCACCTGGGGGACGTCGCCGTTGATCGCCGCAGCGGAGTAGCCGCGTGCACGCAGTTTCTCGGCGAGCGTCTCGGTCTCGTTCTTGGTGCGGACGAAGACGATCATGCCGTCGAAGTTCTCGACCTCGAGGATGCGGGTCAGCGCATCGACCTTCTGCGCGTACGAGACCACGAGGTACCGCTGCGTGATGTTCGTGCCGGTCGCGGTCTTCGACTTGATGCTGATCTCTTCAGGATCGCGCAGGTACTTCTGGGCGAGTCGACGGATCTGCGGAGGCATGGTCGCGGAGAACAGGGCGACCTGCTTCTCGGCGGGCGTCTGCGCGAGGATCTGCTCGACGTCCTCCGCGAAGCCCATCTTCAGCATCTCGTCGGCCTCATCGAGCACCAGATACTTCAGCTCGGACAGGTCGAGGGTGCCCTTCGCCAGGTGGTCCATGATGCGACCGGGCGTTCCGACGATCACGTGCACGCCGCGACGCAGCGCGGACAGCTGCACGCCGTACGCCTGTCCGCCGTAGACGGGCAGCATGTGCACGCCCTTCATCTTGGAGGCGTAGGACTCGAAGGCCTCGCAGACCTGCAGCGCGAGTTCACGGGTCGGCGCCAGCACGAGCGCCTGCGGGGACTTCTGCGACACGTCGAGGCGTTCGAGGACGGGGAGCGCGAAGGCCGCGGTCTTACCCGTTCCGGTCTGGGCCATACCGACGACATCACGTCCGCCCAGCAGGGTCGGAATCGTCGCGGCTTGAATGGGGGAAGGGGTCTCGTATCCGAGATCACGGATCGCCTTGAGGACGGGCCCGGTGATGCCGAGTTCCTCGAATCCGGGGGTCGCGGGGGAGTCCTCGGGGGCGTCGGTCAGCACTGCATCTTCAGGAGTCACTGACCAAGGGTAGCGTGGCGCGCTGCTCCCTGCCTGTGAGGGCGTCCTCAGGAGCCGCTCGTGAGGGCCAGGAGCTTCTCCTTGACCTGACGACGGAGCACCTTTCCGATCAGCGACTTCGGCAGTTCGTCCACCACGAAGATCCGGCGCGGCACCTTGTACGGGGTGAGGATCGTGCGGGCGAACTCGCGGATCGCTTCGACATCGAGGTCCGCTGCGCCATCGATGACGATCGCGGCCACGACCTCTTCACCCGAGTGATCGCTGGGCAAGCCGACGACCGCGGCATCCACGACCTGCGGATGCTGGCGCAGCGCGTTCTCGACCTCTGTGGGCGCCACGTTGAAGCCACCGGTGATGATGAGTTCCTTGATCCGGTCGACGATGCGGATGAAGCCGGCGTCATCGACCGTGACGATGTCGCCGGTGCGGAACCAGCCGTCCACGAACACCGCGTCGGTCTCCTCGGGCTTGCCGTAGTAACCGGCGAAGACCTGCGGTCCCCGCACGAGCAGCTCGCCGGCCGAACCCGCGGGGACGTCGGCACTCGGATTCTCGGGATCGACGACGCGGCATTCCGTACCGGGCAGCGGAAGGCCGACCGTGCCGGGCACCCGGTTGTCGGCCACCGGATTGGCCATCAGCACCGGCGAGCACTCGCTGAGTCCGTAACCCTCGACGAGGAAGCCGTGCGTCGCGGCCTCGAACGGGACCACGAGTTCGTGAGGCAGCGCCATGGCTCCGGAGATCGCCACCTCGACACCGGCGAGTGACACACCCTTCTGGGTCGCGGCGGCGAGCAGCCGGTCGGCGATCGGCGGGACGAGGGGGAGGAACGTCGCCGGGTGCTTCTTCATCACATCGAGCACCAGGTCGGGGTCGAACTTCGGGAACAGGACGAGGCGTGCTCCCATCGACATCGCGAACGTGAGACAGAGCGTCAGGCCGTACGCATGGAACATCGGGAGCACGGCGTAGACGACGCATCCCTTGCCGCGCTGGATGGACGGCACCCATGCCTGCGCCTGCGCGGCGTTCGCGAGCAGGTTCCGATGCGTGAGCGCCGCCCCCTTCGGGGTGCCGGTCGTTCCGGACGTGTACTGGATGATCGCCAGGTCATCCGTGGCGGGGCTCGGGTGCGCGGAGGGGAGCGGATCGGACGCGAGCAGAGTCTCCCACGGGACGGTTCCCCGCACCTTCTCGGTCAGCGCCGCTCGCGACTCGCGCGCCTTGGCCACCGGCAGTCGGAGAGCGAAACGGGTCAGGAAGGGCATCGACCGGGTGACATCGACCGAGATGAGCGTGCTGACCGCCAGATCGGCGGGGAACTCCTGGACCGTCGCGACGACCTTGTTCCACACGATCGCGTGCTTCGCGCCATGGTCTTCGAACTGCTTGCGCAGCTCGCGCGGGGTGTAGAGCGGGTTGTGTTCGACGACGACGGCTCCGAGCCGGAGCACCGCGTAGAACGCGATGATGTGCTGCGGACAGTTCGGGAGGACGATCGCAACCGGATCCCCGGCGCGCACCCCGCGGTCGCGCAGGCCGGCCGCGGCCCGCTCGATCGCCTGCTGCAACTCCGCATACGTGGTCTCTCGACCGAAGAACTGCAGGGCCGGCGCGTCGGGGTAGTCCCGCGCGGACGCGGCGACGATGTCGATCAGCGAGCCCGAGACGGGGCTGAGGTCTTCCGGGACACCGGCGGCATAGCTGGCGACCCACGGGCGAGGAGGCTGGAACGTGCTCACCCGCTCAGCATAGGCCGCGCCCGGGAAGCGGCGGGTGAGAGGCGCCGGGCGTGACAACTAGACTTGGGGCGTGTCTGAAATCACCCCTGATCTTGTACGCCATCTCGGTGTGCTCGCGCGCATCCAGCTGAACGACGACGAGGTGTCGCGGCTCACCGGCCAGCTCGACGCCATCGTGGACAACATCGCGAAGGTGTCGGAGGTGGCAACCGACGACATCGTCGCGACGAGTCATCCGATTCCGCTGAGCAACGTCTTCCGTCCCGATGTGGTCGGCGAGACGCTCACGCACGAGCAGGTGCTCCAGAATGCACCGGACGCGGCCGACGGCCGCTTCCGCGTCACCGCGATCCTGGGAGAAGAGCAGTGAGCGACATCACCCGACTGACCGCAGCCGAACTCGCCGCGAAGCTGACCTCCCGCGAGATCTCGAGCGTCGAGGCCACGCAGGCGCATCTCGACCGCATCGCCGCGGTGGACGGTGCCGTCCACGCCTTCCTGCACATCAACGAGCACGCGCTCGACACGGCTGCGGCGATCGATGCCCAGCGTGCGGCAGGGGAGGACCTGGGTCCTCTCGCCGGTGTCCCGCTCGCGATCAAGGACGTCCTGGTCACGACCGACCAGCCGACCACGAGCGGCTCGCGCATCCTCGAGGGCTATCTCTCGCCGTATGACGCCACTGTGGTCGCCCGGTCCCGCGCAGCCGGCCTCGTCCCGCTGGGCAAGACCAACATGGACGAGTTCGCGATGGGGTCCTCCACGGAGCATTCGGCCTACGGTCCGACCCGCAACCCGTGGGATCTCGACCGCATCCCCGGTGGATCCGGTGGTGGATCGGCCGCCGCCGTCGCCGCCTTCGAGGCGCCACTCGCGCTCGGCTCGGACACGGGTGGATCCATCCGTCAGCCCGCTCACGTCACCGGAACGGTCGGTGTGAAGCCGACGTACGGCGGCGTCAGCAGGTACGGAGCGATCGCCCTGGCGTCGAGCCTCGATCAGGTCGGCCCGGTCACCCGGACCGTTCTGGATGCCGGTCTGCTGCACGACGTGATCGGCGGCCATGACCCCAAGGACTCGACCTCTCTGCGCGATGAGTGGCCCTCTTTCGCTGCCGCAGCGCGCGACGGCGCACGGGGCGATGTGCTCAAGGGACTGAAGGTCGGCGTCATCCGCGAGCTTCCCGACAGCGGCTTCCAGCCCGGCGTCGCGGAATCGTTCCGCAGCGCACTGGCCCTCATGGAGGCGCAGGGTGCCGAGATCGTCGAGATCGGCGCTCCGCACTTCGAGTACGGCGTCGCCGCCTACTACCTGATCCTTCCTGCGGAGGCGTCGAGCAACCTCGCGAAGTTCGACTCCGTGCGATTCGGTCTGCGGGTCACACCGGACGGCAACCCGACCGTCGAGGACGTCATGTCCGCGACGCGCGACGCCGGCTTCGGCGATGAGGTCAAGCGGCGCATCATCCTCGGAACCTACGCGCTGTCCGCCGGATACTACGACGCGTATTACGGAAGCGCTCAGAAGGTCCGCACGCTGATCCAGCAGGACTTCGCTGCCGCCTTCGCCGACGTCGACGTCATCGCGACGCCGTCGGCCCCGACCACCGCGTTCAAGATCGGTGAGAAGATCGACGACCCGCTGCAGATGTACTTGAACGACATCACGACGATTCCGGTGAACCTCGCTGGAGTGCCCGGCATCTCGATCCCCAGCGGTCTCGCCGCCGAGGACGGGCTTCCCGTCGGCATCCAGTTCATCGCTCCGGCACGGGAGGACGCCCGTCTGTACCGCGTCGGTGCGGCCCTCGAGGCCGTGCTCCTCGACGCGTGGGGCGCACCGCTCCTCACACGTGCACCCAAGCTCGCAGGAGGGAACCGCTGATGGCCACCGCCAAGCTCATGGACTTCGACAAGGCACTCGAGCTCTTCGAGCCGGTTCTCGGCTTCGAGGTGCACGTCGAGCTCAACACCAACACCAAGATGTTCTCCGACGCGCCGAACCCGGCGAACGAGGCCTTCCACTCCGCGGCTCCGAACACCCTCATCGCGCCGGTGGACCTCGGTCTGCCCGGCTCGTTGCCGGTCGTGAACGAGACCGCGATCCGTTCGTCGATCAGCCTCGGCCTCGCCCTCGGATGCTCGATCGCCGAGTCGAGCCGATTCGCACGCAAGAACTACTTCTACCCGGACCTGGGCAAGAACTACCAGATCTCGCAGTACGACGAGCCGATCGCCTTCGAGGGGTCGGTCGAGGTCGAACTCGAGGACGGCACCCTCGTGACGATTCCGATCGAGCGGGCGCACATGGAGGAGGACGCCGGCAAGCTCACCCACATGGGGGGCGCGACCGGTCGTATCCAGGGCGCCGAGTACTCGCTCGTCGACTACAACCGCGCCGGCGTTCCGCTCGTCGAGATCGTCACCAAGGTGATCTTCGGCGCCGAGCACCGTGCGCCCGAGGTGGCGAAGGCGTACGTCTCGACGATCCGCGACATCGTGCGCAGCCTCGGCATCTCGGAGGCCCGTCTCGAGCGCGGCAACCTGCGCTGCGACGCCAACGTCTCGCTCCGCCCTCGCGGCGCGGAGAAGCTCGGCACCCGCACTGAGACGAAGAACGTCAACTCGATGCGTTCGGTCGAGCGCGCGGTGCGATACGAGATCCAGCGCCAGGCGCAGATCCTCGCCGACGGCGGCACGATCACGCAGGAGACGCGTCACTGGCACGAGGACACCGGGACGACCTCCCCTGGTCGTCCGAAGTCGGACGCCGACGACTACCGCTACTTCCCCGAGCCCGACCTGCTTCCCGTGGAGCCGGCGCACGAGCTCATCGAGGAGCTCCGAGCCGCTCTGCCTGAGCAGCCCGTCGCTCGTCGACGCCGTCTCAAGGCCGACTGGGGCTTCACGGACCTCGAGTTCCAGGATGTGCGCAACGGCGGCCTGATCGACGAGGTCGAGGCCACGATCGCGGCCGGAGCGACACCCGCCACGGCGCGCAAGTGGTGGACCGGCGAGATCAGCCGCCTCGCGAACACGCAGGAGAAGGACGCCGCCGCCCTGATCAGCCCGCAGAACGTCGCGGCTCTGCAGCTGCTGGTCGACGCGGGGACGCTGACGGACAAGCTCGCTCGCCAGGTTCTCGAAGGCGTCATCGCCGGCGAGGGCACCCCGCAGGAGGTCGTGGACGCCCGCGGACTCGCGGTCGTCTCGGATGACGGTGCGTTGATCGCCGCGATCGATGAGGCCCTCGCTGCTCAGCCCGATGTGCTCGCGAAGATCCAGGACGGCAAGGTCCAGGCCGCCGGGGCTGTGATCGGTGCCGTCATGAAGGCGATGAAGGGCCAGGCCGACGCCGCCCGCGTGCGCGAGCTGGTTCTCGAGCGCGCAGCGCAGTAACCCTCGACCCTGGACCTCCATGTCGGAGGTCCAGGGGAGAATGGTCTCATGGGACAGGGCGACGGCAGAGGGCGGACTGTCTCGTCCGTGGATGCCGACGACACCGGCACCCGTATTCTGCACGTCGACATGGACGCGTTCTACGCGGCAGTCGAAGTGCTCGATGACCCCGGCCTGCGAGGCCTGCCGCTGATCATCGGTGCCCCGGACGGCCGATCCGTGGTATCCAGCGCCTCCTACGAGGCGCGGCGCTACGGTGTGCGGGCCGCGATGCCGGTCGCGCAGGCGATGCGGCTGTGTCCGACCGCGCGTATCGTGATGCCGCACTTCCATCGCTATCAAGAGGTGTCGCGTCAGGTGATGGCGATCTTCGAATCGTTCACGCCGCTCGTGGAACCGCTGTCTGTCGACGAGGCGTTCCTCGACGTACAGGGAGTCCGACGTCTCTGGGGGAGTCCCTCGCAGATCGCGGCGCTCATCCGCGCGCGCGTGAGCGAAGAGGTCGGCATCACCTGCAGCGTCGGGGTCGCGGCGACGAAGCACGTGGCGAAGATGGCGTCGACGGTGGCGAAGCCCGACGGCATGCTGGTGGTCGCCGCCGCCGATACTCTCGACTTCCTCTCCCCGCGGCCGGTCCGGGCGATGTGGGGCGTGGGCCCGAAAGCCGCAGAGGCGCTCGAAGCGCGCGGTATCAGGACCATCAAGGACATCCGGGATGCACCGAGCGAGATGCTCGATCGCGCGGTCGGAGCTGCACTGAGCGCACGACTCGTGCAACTCGCACGAGGGCAGGACGCCCGGGTGATCGAAACCGATCGCGTCGAGAAGAGCGTCGGCCACGAGGAGACCTTCGAGCACGACATCCTCGACCGGGAGTTCCTCCGTGGCGAGCTGCTGCGGCTCGCGGATCGCGTCGCCGCCCGGTTGCGCCGCGCCGGGTGGGAAGCCGGCACCGTGTCGATCAAGGTGCGCTTCGACGACTTCCGCACGCTCAACCGCTCGCAGACGCTGGCGGAGCCCACAGCGGTGGGTCAACGGATCGGCGAATCCGCGAACGCGCTGTTCGAACAGATCGAGCGCCGCGACCCCGTTCGTCTCGTCGGGGTCCGTGCCGAGAAGCTCCGTCCCGCAGGGGGAGGCGGCCTCGGATTGTGGGATGACGACGAGGACTGGCGACGGGTCGAGGGCGCTGTCGACGACGCGGTCGCCCGTTTCGGCAATGCCACGATCACACGGGCACGGCACCTCGGACGCGACGATGGGCGCGGCGCCGTGCAGCACCCGAAGGCGCACGGCGTCGACTGACCCCGCACACATCCCTTCTGTCGAGTACCGTGGGACCATGCCGAACATCGCACTGGAACTCGGAAAGCAAGCTGCAACCTTCGGCGTGAAGAGCGCCTACGGCGAGACGCAGGACGTCGACGGCGTCAGCATCACACCGGTCGCCTTCACGTACTCGGGCTTCGGAGGCGGAAGCGGCGACGGAGCAGAGGGTGGGGGCGGTGGCGGAGTGTCGATTCCGGTCGGCGTGTACGTGCGCCGCGAGGAAGGCCTCCGCTTCGAACCGAACATCATCACGCTTCTCGTCGTCGCCGTGCCCTTCATCTGGGTCACCGGTCGCGCGTTCAGCCGCATCATCCGTGCCCTCAAGAAGTGACGATCCCGTCGCGGCCGCACTGGAGCGTGCCGCGCTCCTGATCGAGCAGGACATCCGTGCCGTCGCGGCTGCGAATCCGGTCGTGCTCATCGATGGACGAAGCGGTGCCGGGAAATCGTCGTTGGCGGCCAGGGTGGCACGGCAGTGGCCCTTGGCGGGACGCGTACAGGTCATCGCGCTCGACTCGCTGTACCCGGGGTGGGACGGGCTGGACGACGGAGTCGCACATGTCCTCGACGGCGTTCTGCGCCCCCATGGCCGCGGATACCTGGGCACCTGGAACCGTTGGGATTGGGAGCAGGGAGCGCCGGCCGAGAGCAACGCCGTCGATCCGGCGCTCGGGGTGATCATCGAGGGCAGCGGTGCGTTGACGCCTGCCACTGCCGCACTCGCCGACGTGCGCATCTGGGTGGATGCAGCGGATCCGGTGAGAAAGGCGAGGGCTCTCGCGCGCGACGGCGAGACCTACCGCCCGCACTGGGACAGGTGGGCCGCGCAGGAACTGCGCCATGTGGATCGCGACGCCCCGCGTGCGCACGCGACGCGGATCGTCGAGATCCCCTAGCAGCGACGATGGTTCAGCTGACCTCGTCAGCGGCCTGGATCACTGTCTCCAGACGGTATCCGAGCCAGTCGTAGATGCCGTAGCGGTCATCCTCCGCGTCGTGGTCGTCGTCGGACACGATACCGAGCCGGGTCGCGATGACCAGGCGCAGTGCCGTGAGCGTTCGCATCCATGCATCGACATCCGTGGTGCGGATGACCACGTCATGCGAGGCCAGCGCCTCCTCCTCGGAGAGATCTCCGTCCGCCCGGAACGCGCCGAGCGCGTTGCGGACGGTCTGCGCGTCGAGGAGCCGACGATCGAGGAGGTCCTCACGAGTGCTCGCGGCGAAGGAATCAGCGGCCTCCCGATCCTCGGGGTAGGGGCTGGGCGTCAGACGCACGATCGCCGGGTCCTGAACATCGCGGTCTGCCCCGACGAGTTCGGCGAAGTCCTCCACCAGCTGCGCCAGGTGGACCCCCTCGAGATACGCGAGGGGGATGACGAGCGTGGTCGTGGTCACAGCGGGGCCTTTCGCACCGTCGCCCAGAGCCCGTAGTCATGCATCGCCTGCGCGTGTACCTCCATGGTCTCGCGCGGCCCGGTGGCGACGATGGCGTGTCCGTCGTGATGCACCGAGAGCATCAGTGCGGTCGCGCGATCCTGGCTGTATCCGAAGTAAGTCCGGAAGACCCGCACCACATAGCTCATGAGATTGACCGGATCGTTCCAGACGACGACCTGCCAGGGCTCCAGGGGCGCCGCACGGAGGTCGGTGACCTCGTCCAGGTCCGGGGTCGCGAGGGGAGTGGTCATGCCCATCCCAGCTCGTGCAGTTGTTCGTCATCTATGCCGTAGAAGTGGGCGATCTCATGCACGAGGGTGGTGTGGATCTCCTGTCGGAGTTCCTCCTCGTTATCGCACTCGGCCAGGTGGGGTTCCCGGAACACGATGATCCGGTCCGGGAGCTCGCCCATGCCGTACTGAGTCCGCTCCGTGAGTGCCAGGCCGTCGTAGAGCCCCAGCAGGTCGAGTGTCCCGTCCTCGGGGCGGTCCTCGACGACGAAGACGACGTTCTCGAGACCATCCACCATGTCGTCAGGCAGACGGTCGAGTTCGTCGATCACGAGGGCCTCGAAGGCCACGGCATCCATCTCCATCACGTTCCAGCCTAGACGGCTGCGCGCCGGCGGAGACGGGGAGGCGCTCAGTGCAGGAAGACCAGGAGTCCTGCGACGGCGATGAACAGAGCGCCGAAAACCGTGTTCAGCGTGCGCTGGCCGCGCGGAGAGCGCGTGAGGCGGCGGAACGGGCGCGCTGCGGCGGCGAAGAAGCCCCACATGACCAGCACGTCGACCACGATGACGGTGCCGATCAACGTCAGGTACTGGGGGAGCTGCGGTTCGTCCAGCCGGATGAACTGAGGGATGAACGCGAGGAAGAAGACGATCGCCTTCGGGTTGAGCAGATTCACCCAGAACCCGCGTCTGATCATCGACCAGTGGCTCTCGCGGGTATCGATCACGGTGACGTCGTCGACCTCGATCGCGCTGGGCTTCGAGAGGATCAGCCGGATGCCGAGGAAGACCAGATATGCCGCACCCGCGTAGCGGATGACGTTGAACAGGACCTCGGACTGCGAGACGAGCAGACCCACACCTGCGGCGACGATCACCACATGCACGATCAGGGCGAGCTGTTGCCCGATGATGCCCCAGATCGATCGTTTCCACCCCTGACTGAGGGCGTTGGACATGGTGTTGATCGCCCCGGCGCCCGGAGTGAAGCTGATCACCACGCAGGCGGTCAGCAGGGAGAACCAGACAGCGAGTGACACCTCGTCAGTCTAGGGCTCGTCCCGGCCGCCGCCGGCGCACTCAACGGACGGCGGACGTGCGCCACGGGCGCAAGTCGACACGACGAAGCAACTGCGCGTTCAGCGCGACGACGATCGTCGAGAGCGACATCAGCACCGCGCCCACCGACATCGGCAGGACGAAGCCGATCGGCGCCAGAACTCCGGCCGCCAGCGGCACGGAGAGCAGGTTGTATCCGGCGGCCCACCACAGGTTCTGTCTCATCTTGCGGTAGCTCGCGCGAGAGAGTGCCATGACGGACAGCACGGCTCGAGGGTCGTCGCTCGCGAGGATCACCCCCGCGGACGCGATGGCGACGTCGGTCCCGGCCCCGATGGCCAATCCGACGTCTGCCTGGGCAAGGGCAGGGGCGTCGTTCACCCCGTCTCCCACCATCGCGACGGTCCTGCCTTCGCCCTGAAGTTCACGCACCCGCGAGGCCTTGTCCTCGGGACGCACGCCGGCGAACACCCGCTCGATGCCGAGCTGGGCAGCCACATGCTGCGCCACGGCTTCTGCATCACCTGTGATCATGACGACCTCGACCCCGCCGCGCTGGAGGGCATCGATGGCCTGGCGTGATTCCTCCCGGATCTCGTCGGCGAGTCGCAGCGCACCGACCACGCGCTGGTCGATCATCACGTGGAGGATGATCGCTCCCTCGGTGCGCCAGACGTCCGCGACGCCGAGCTCGGAGGCGTCGGTGACGGCAAGCAGATGCGGCCCACCCACCTCCACCTGTCTTCCGTCCACGTGCGCGCTGACTCCGACAGCGGGAGAGGAGGAGAACCCGGTGGATGGCGGGATCGTGAGGCTGCGATCCTGCGCCGCGCGCACGATCGCTTTCGCCAGAGGGTGCTCCGAGTCGCGCTCGGCGGCAGCGGCAAGGGCGATCAGCGCATCGGGCGTGAACGGCGCGACAGCCTCGATCCCCGTGACTGCCGGGGCGCCCTTCGTGAGTGTCCCGGTCTTGTCGAACAGCACGGTGTCGACGGTGCGCATGCTCTCCAGCGCCAGCCGATCCTTGACCAGGATCCCTGCTCGGGCGGCACGCTCGGTCGCGATGGACACGACGAGAGGGATGGCGAGGCCGAGAGCGTGTGGGCAGGCGATCACCAGGACGGTGATCGAGCGGATGACCGCCTCGTCCGGCGCGCCGATGAGTGTCCATACGATCGCCGTGATCGCCGCTGCCCCGAGGGCGAACCAGAACAACCATGCGGCGGCACGGTCGGCGAGGCGCTGTGCGCGGGAAGAGGACGCCTGCGCATCCGCCACGAGCTTCTGGATGCCGGCCAGGGCAGTGTCGCCGCCGATCGCCGTGACTTCGACCCGGAGACCCGAGTCGGTCGCGACGGTGCCCGCGATCACTCGATCGCCCGCATCGCGGCGTACGGGCGCAGACTCTCCCGTGATCATCGACTCATCGATGCTCGCGCTTCCTTCGATCACGATGCCGTCGGCCGGGAGTCGTCCTCCCGGACGGACGACGACGACGTCACCGAGGCCCAGCTGGGACGGCGAGACGGTGACGATCTGATCTCCATCGACGCGTTCGGCTTCGTCCGGAAGAAGGGCGGCGAGCGAGTCCAGAGCGGATGTCGTCTGGGCGAGCGAGCGCATCTCGATCCAGTGCCCGAGCAGCATGATCACGATGAGCAGCGCGAGCTCCCACCAGAACTCGAGCTCATGATGCAGCAGCCCGAGGGTGGCGCCCCAGGAAGCGAGGAAGGCCACGGTGATCGCGAGGGCGATGAGCAGCATCATCCCGGGCTTCCGAGACCGGAGCTCGCCCACTGCGCCGGTCAGGAACGGCGTACCGCCCCAGACGTACATCACGGTGCCGAGTGTCGGGGCGAGCCACTGCGCCCATCCGGGGATCGCGTACCCCAGGATCATCGCGAACATCGGCGAAGTGGCGACGACGGGGACGGCGATCACCAGCATGATCCAGAACAGGCGCCGGAACCGCTCCGTGTGGCCGGCGTGGCCACCGTGTCCGGAGTGCGCGTCATGTCCTTCGTGGGCGTCGGGAGCCGTGTGGGCATGGTGACGCGCGTCGGCGTCGTGCTCTGCACGGAGGTCGGTGGGGCCGGGCGCATGCGCCGCGGGTGTCGGGTGCGTACCGGGTGTCGGTGCGTGGTGTTTCGTCATCATGACGTCCCTTCCTGCTGCTCCGAGAACAACATGATACCCCTATAGGGTATTCCGCACGGGGCGAGACAGTTTCCTGCCCGGGTACGCGAAAAGGCCCGAATCTCTCGATTCGGACCTTTTCGTGATGGGGTGAGTAACGGGACTCGAACCCGCGACATCCGGCACCACAAGCCAGCGCTCTACCAGCTGAGCTATACCCACCATGCGCCCACCGGAGCGGGCGACCACACGAGTCTATTACATGTTCGGAGTGAACTCTGACACGGTGCGGGTCGCGATGTCGCGTGCGTCGTCGCTGGATGGACCCGGCTCGTCGACGAACACCGCTTCCCGGTAATAGCGGAGCTCGCGGATCGATTCGAGGATGTCGGCGAGAGCACGGTGTCCGCCGTCCTTGGACGGTGCCTGGAAGAAGACTCGGGGGTACCAGCGGCGAGACAGCTCCTTGATGCTCGACACATCGACGTTCCGGTAGTGCAGCCACTGATCCACCGCGGTCATGTACTTCGCGAGGAACATCCGATCAGTGCCGATCGTGTTGCCGGCCAAGGGGGCCTTGCGTTCGAGCGGAACGAATCTCTTGATGTAGGCGAGCGTCTGCGCCTCGGCCTCTGCGAGGGAGACGCCGAGCGGGATCTCCTCGATGAGTCCCGACTTCTCGTGCATCTTGGTGACGAAGTCGTTCATGTTCGACAGTGCCGCATCGCTGGGACGGATCACGATCTGGAATCCGGGATCGACAGGGCGCAGCTCGAAGTCCGTGATGACCACAGCGATTTCGACGAGCTCATCGATCGCGAGATCGAGCCCTGTCATTTCGCAGTCGATCCAAACGAGTCGATCATTCTCCGACGCAGATACCATGCCGTCATCCTATCGACGCGCCCGACATCGGTTTCCTGCTGCGGAACACCGCGCGTGAGGCGGTACGGTAGAAGCAATCGCCTCCGTAGCTCAGAGGAAGAGCAGCGGCCTTCTAATCCGCCGGTCGCAGGTTCGAATCCTGCCGGGGGCACTTAATGTCCGAAGTTCCAACATGCAGCCAAATGGATGGTGTTGGGGCTTCGGGCTTTTGCGTTGCGGCGGTGCGGGCTGCGGACCAGGTGTGGGCGTCGCGGGCCTTGTCGGTGTCGAGGATGATGTCCCAGGGCTCGGCGAGGACGGGTCGGATGGTGCGGTCTTCGTCGATGTAGATCTTGACGAAGAAGGCCTGGTTGCAGAGCCTGCGGGTCTGGTCGTCGCATCCGGCGTAGATGCTGGCGATGTCGGCGGCGAGGTCGAGGCAGTCGCCGATGTGGGTGCGGGCTTCGGCGTAGTCGTTGTGGTGCTCGGCGAGTCGTGCGTCGATGGTGTCGAGTTCGGCGCGGAGCTTGCCTTGCCGGGCCTTGAGCTGGTCCAGGGTGATCGCGTCAGCCAAATGCGCGTCGAGGATGCGTTCCTGGTCGGCGAGGTTCTTCACCCGCCGCGCGGTGAGGTCCGCGGCTTCCTCGCTGGCGGATGCGGTGAGCCGGTCCAGTTCGACGTTGAGCGTCTCGCGGAGCACCGCGACGGTCTCGGGCGGGATACGGATGCCCTGGTAGTAGTCCTCGATGAGGGCTTCGACGTCGGTGGTGTGCAGGGCGCGCTGGGTGCAGTCGGTGGTCTTCTGGTGTCGGCCGGTGCAGACGAAGTAGGGGTAGATGGTGCCGCTGTTGGAGCGGGCATGGTTGATCATCAGCCGTGATTCGCACTGCCCGCAAAACACGGTGCCTTTGAGGTAGTGGTCGTGGGTCTGGGTGCGGTCTCCAGACTGGTTGTGCGCACGGAGCACGCCTTGGACGGTGAGCCAGACTTCGGGTTCGACCAGGCGAGGGTGGTCGCCGTCGTAGCGGACGCCTTTGTAGACGACGTCTCCCTTGTAGTACGGGTTGCACAGCATCCGGTGCACGGTCGACAGAGCGACGGGCCTGGAAGGGCGCTTCGGCGTCGGGAGGGTCGTGAGCCCTTTGCCAGTGAGTTCTTTGTGGAGTGCGGAGAGGCTGTAGTTCCCGGACGCGTAGGCCTGAAACGCCCAGGTCACCAGGTGCGCCCGGTCGGGGTCGACAGCGATCCCGCGCACTTCCCGGCCGAGCTCGTCGCGCTGCAGGGTGTTGAGGTACCCGACGGGTGCCTTGGTCGGGGTGCCGCCGGTCATCGCTTTCTGGGTCATGCCTTTGACGACTTCGGTGGCGAGGTTGCGGGAGTAGAACTCCGCGATGGTCGACATGATCCCGTGCAGCAGCATCCCACTGGGGGTTTCGTCGATGTTCTCGGTGGCGGAGACGAGGGTGACGCCTGCTTCTTGGAGGGCGTAGTGGATCGCGACGTCATCGGCACGGTTGCGGGCGAGGCGGTCGACTTTGTGAACGATGCAGTACTTCACCCGGTGGGCTTTGACGTACCGGATCATGTCTTGCAGCGCGGGCCGGTCAGCTTTCTTCGCGGACTCGCCCGCATCGACGAACTCCTCGATGATGATCGCGCCGATCTGTTCGGCCTTGTGCTGGTTCGCGGCGCGCTGCGCGGGGATCGAGTACCCCTCGTCCTGTCCGCCCTTCTCCGCCTGCTCCTTCGTGGACACCCGCAGATAGGACACCGCCTGGGCGAGGTCACGCGCGGGCATCGGCAGACCGGAAGGATCGTGGAGTGGGATGAGTGCGGCCTGAACAGACATCAGGGGTCCTCTCGAAGTCAACGGGCAAAGAACGATCGACCCGAGAATCAGAGGGTGCTGGTGGCGCGTGCGTGACTTCGAGATTCGCGAACCCCGGAACCGGGGTTCGCGGCCGCATTCCCCTCGCCTGTGGCGTGATGCCTGGCTGGGGTCCGCCCTTGTTTTGATACGCGCCCCGGTGGTTCTACTGGTGTCGGGGCGTGGCTTGGATGTTACCTTGGCGCACCGGTGTTCTACCGGTGCACCGGGGGTTTCAGCGAGGACGGTGCGGCGGTGCTCTCGCGCGCGGTGCGCGCATCTGTGACGCGTTGCAGGGCGAGACGGATGAACATCTCTGCCAGCTTGTCCACATCCGGCTCGTCACGATGCACCGCCCGCACACTCATGCGTCGTTCGTCCCGGGGCACATAGTCCGTCTTCCGCCGATACGGACGCCGTGTTCGTCCCATCAGCGGCCGCCGTGCTCGTCGGCGATCACACTACGGATCGTCGCGTCCTGCTCCGCACGACGCGCGGCAACCTGCTCGGCGACGAAGGCGAGGAAGTCGTCCGTGCGTTTCGCGACGGGGCGTTCGGTGGTGTCGGGTTCGGTCCAGTCCTCGGATTCGCCGCCGGGCCAGGCGGTGATGCGGGTGGGGCGGTCGCGGTCCAGGCGGGTGCCGGAGATCGTGACCCAGTCCCGCAACCGTTCCCGCGCAAGGCTGAAGTCGTGGTGCCAGGCGAGGGCCTGGTTGCCTTTGGCTTGCGGGTCGAAGCAGAACAGCCAGTGCTGGCGCAGCGCGGAGAGCTCCCAGAGGAGTTCGGGGTGCCGGTGCCACATCGGCGGGACCACCTGGGCGGGGACGCCGTAGGTGTGGCGGAGCCAGTCCACCCACCCATTCAGCTCCAGGAGCTCTGTCTCGAGGTCTGCGGGTGGGAGGGTTCGCCAGTTGATCGGGCGCGCCACCGCGGTGAGCGACTTAGCCAGGTCCGCCACGAACGTCTGCTTCGCGAACGCTCTGGCTTTCTCAGCGACGTCTGCGGGGAGCCCGGACAGGTCGATCCCGTCGAAGTCAGGCTCCTGCACGGTCGGATCGGCATCAGGCAGATCGGTAGCGGGCAGGTCGGGTGGTGTGGGGTTGTCGGTGTTCATCAGAAAGCTCCCGGAACAAAGCGAGAAGAAGAAGGAGAGCCGCGAAGGACGCGGCGAAGAGCAGGGGCGGGTGCGGCGGCCAGGCGGAGGTGGTGGGGGCTGGTCGCCGCACCCGCGGCTTATCGGGCGACCGCCTCGCGCTGCACCGTGCCGGTACTCGCGGTCGCGGCAGGTGGTTCCGGGTCGAGCTGCGCCTCCCTCTCGGCGAGCGCCTGCTGCACCTGTTCGCGCACCGGTGTCTCCTGCTGCGGAGCCTCGCGTTCGGGCGGGGTGCGGTCCACGTCGTAACGGGTGATGTTGTTGTCGTGCCCGACACGGGCAGCGATGAACTGTTCCCGCTCAACCTCAGTCCCGTCGACGGTCTGCGTGTAGGTGCGGGTCTCACCCTCGGCGATGAAAGCATCACCCTTCTGAAACTGGGCGTGCGCGCGTTCGGCGGACTTGCGGAACATCACCAAGTCCGTGAATGTCGACTCCAACCGAGTAAACGAGCCATCCTCCTCACGCTGGAAATGCTCCTGCCTCACCCGCGCATACATCCGGGCGTCACCGGTACGGGTGAACGACAGCTCCGGGTCAGTGGCAAGGAACCCCGACAGGGACTCCTTCGTACGAATCGTCATCGTGGGTCTCCCAACCTGCTTGTGACCGCGCAATTTGCGGGGTCACCAGACAGGTACGAACCCCACCCCGCGACTACCGGGCACCGCCCTGCAACAGCTGCTCTACCTCGCCCCGGTCCGCGCGGAGTTGCCTCGCGTCAACGCGTTTCGGCCATGGGCGTAGGTCCGTGACGATAGGGCGGGCGGTGCGGAGCATCACGACTCCGGTCCCGAACGGAAGAGTGCGCAGGACGTCCGGTGGGAGGATCGGCATCCGCCGGATCGACCGCTGCGACGAGTGCGCCCCATACGCGTCCGTCGTGACGGAGTCGGTAGTCTCGTCCCGGTCGCCGATCAGCGTGGAGAGGTCTTGCAGGTCTCGGGAGTTGGAGGCTCCGCCGAGGATGATCTTGACGATGGACGCGTCCCAGATCGCATTCGCTTGGTTCTCACCCCACTTCTCCCGCGCCTGGGCCAGGGACTGCAGGACCGGGAGTGGGGTGATGCCGGTGCCGCCGCCTTCCGCCATCAACGTCGGCAGGCTGGGCAACGGGGCGAGGTTCCCGATCTCATCCAGAGCAAGCAGCAGAGGTGGGTCCATGCGTGCACCGGGTGAACGTGCGGCGATCTTCCGGGCGGTCTCGACGAGGTCTTCAATGAACGCCGCCACCAACGCCGACGACGCCCCAGCCCCCGCACCCGTGGCCAGGAGGTAGAGAGTCCCGTTGCCGAGGAGAAACTCCTCCGGGTCAAACTCCTCACCCGCTCCTGGGGAGACGGCGTCCAGGACGCGAGGGTCTGCGAGGGCCGAGAACGCGAGGGACACGCCCTGCCAGATCGAGTCCCTCGTGCGCGGGTCTGCCTGCACCATCGCATCCAACGAATCCGCCCACCCCTCGGCGGCCCCCGGATGAGAGGACAGCACCCTTACGGCGTCGGCGGCGAGGGTCGGGTTCAGCGCCCACTGGTACAGGGTCTTCGCATCCCTACCGTCGAGAGCGGCAGCATGGAGAAGGGTTTGAATGGCGGCTGTGGTCTTCCCTTCCCAGAACCCGGCGTCTTGGACCCCGCCGAATCCGGTGGCGGTGGCGAGGCCTTTCGCGCGGATCATCGCCGTGAGCGGGTCCTGGCAGCCTCGCACCGGTGACCACCGCATCCCCGCAGGGAGTCCCGGGGCGAGCTGCTGCGGGTCGAACACCGCCACCTTCCCCTTCTTCCCGCGTGCCTTCAACGTCGCGGTGAGATTGTCCGGGCGGGTGCTAGTGGTGATGACCGCGCCGGGTGCGTCGAGGATCGCGTTGATCACCACATGCAGACCCTTCCCCGACCTGGGAGGACCGATCAGCAGGATCGAGTCCTCAACCGTCGCCCACACCTGCCCTCCCTTCCCCGTGCCGAGGAGATACCCGACGTCGCTCGGTGCCGGCGTCCCGGTGAGCGAGGGCCGCAACGTCGCAGCCTTCTTCACCAGGGCCTTCGGGGAGGCGACGCGAGCGACCTCGGCGGCGGTGGCGGTGCCTGCGAGCCGGTGTGGGTCCGTCTTCGACCGGGAACGGTGAACCGCCCGAACCACAAAGAACCCCGCTGTTCCGAGCACACTGAGGAACCCGGTGACGACCGCCCAGTAGGCGAACGGGTTCAGGCCTTCCGCGCCGAGCGCCGCACCCGGGTCTGCTGGGGTGGCGAGGACGGCGAGGCCGGTCGTGAACCCGCCGGCCGGTTCAGGGAGCCCAGTGAGGAACGCGGCGACCGAGCCCGCGACACGCAGGATCCCGGTGAACACGGCGGCTGCGACCAGGGCTCCGAGAGTGAGGTTGATGAAGAGATCGTTGGCGGGTTTCGCCTGCACAGGACCAGACACAATGAACGCACCTTCCCGACCCCGCAGAACGGAAAGAGGCAGGGTCAGGACAACAGGTACGACGACGAGTGCATGCGCCGGACGGTCAGTCGATCCGCTGCACCGAGGTGGTGCCGGAGATCCGCCCCAGCAAGATCACCTCACCGCTGATGACGGGCTGCTCGGCGCGGTCGATCAAGGTGCGTGCCGTCCCGGTGGGGCCAGCGGAACTGTGACGCAGGATCAGGGCGACGGCGACGTCTTCACCGGGAACGAACCCGTCCGCGGTGAACTCCAGAAGGCTCGGCACCGTCACCGGTGCGGGTGCGTCGCCTTCCGGCGGAGCGAACGGCGACCGCGGCTCCGACGCGGGCGGGGTGAGGATGTCCGCGTGGATGCTGCCGTCCAGTTCTCGCACCTCGACCCGGGTCGGCGATGCGAGGCGGGCGACGAGCTCCGTCACCGTTTCGGAGATCTCGTCTCGGCGGATCGGAGTAGCGGCGAGACGGTCACCATTCACCGTCACGATCAGAGTGTCGGCGTTCACGGCTTCGAGGAGGATCTGCGGCAACACCGCAGGCACCACCACCCCCGGCTTCGAGGTCACGGAGTGCGGCTGGGACTGGCGTTGGCGTCGAAGGGTCATGCCAGGAAGGTGCGACCCGGCCCCGAACGCCCCACCCCGTCGTCTGCGACGGGGGCGGTGGTGAGGGCTTCCTCCCGGGCAATGAACTCGCACAGCGCATCCGCCCACCCACCCGTGATCTGCAGCAGCGTCTCGTAGTCACCGGACGCGACCTGCCCCTCGGCGAGCGTCACCCACGGCCAGCTCCCATCCGGTTGCGGAAGCCGAGCCTCGGATGCCCACGTCCACGACACCGGGACCCGGTCCTCGTCAGACCAGTCGACCCCGGGCGGATACTGCTCCTCTATCGCGAACCGCGGCGAGGACCCGTGCAAGGGATACAGCACGAAATGCCCAGCCCCGAACGTCTCCGGATCCTCAGACAACAGCATCAACCGGTCCTGGGAGTGCTGCTCGATCCGATGCAACCCGTCACCGAGCGCCATCATGTTCCGCACCACATCCTCCTCCGACACGCTGCTCGTATCGTCCGGACCTTGGTGCTCCGGGGCGGGTCCGCTTACGCTCAAGACAGGTCTCCGGAGAGCTCAGGATTCGTGAACTCGCGGGGATTTGTCTCTACAGCAGTATCTTCATTGCAGGTCTTCATGCCCGTGAGGTGCGTTGCGCAGGCGTCACCGTGCAAGCGCTGTGCACCGATCGCATTCTCTACGAGGTCGAGAAGACCGGCGGCGACGTCCGCCGCATCTGCGACTTGTTCGGCGTCAGTATCGACACCGCACTGCGCTATGTCAGCACCCTGGAGCAGCGACCAGCGGTCTCGGTTGGCCCCCAATCCAACTAGCGTCACCTCCCCGCGCGATGGGTCGCCCTCAAACCGAGCCCCCGACATGGATGCCCCAGTAGACTCATCACGTGGAGCAAGCGGAATCCGACGACGGGGCACCGATCGGGTTCGACCTGGTCGGAGCGAACCCCCGTGCAAGTGGTGACCCGGTGCTTATCCTCCCCGGAGGCCCGTGCCGGGATCCCGTCTATCTTGGTGACCTTGCTGGACTCGCGGAGAACCGACCGCTTGCGGTTGTTCATTTTCGTGGCACACCTTCAACCGGTGGACTGTCACGAGGGTGGTGGACTGACGCGGCCGACGCGATCGCCGTGATCGACCAGCTCGGACTCTCCACCGTCGACGTGATCGCTCACTCTGCGGGGACACGTGTAGCGCTTTCGCTGGCGACGCGGTTCCCTGAACGCCTGCGGTCGCTCGCACTCGTGACTCCCGCCGCCGCATGGCTGACAGAAACCCCGCACGACGGCGCCGCCATCGCAACACGACGACCCGAGCCTGAGATTATCGAGGCCCTTGCCTCGATGAACGTTGAGCCCGCCGACGAGAACGCATTCCAGCACGCCTGGAGGGCCGAGGCTGCAGCGGGGTATGCCCGATGGACCACAGCCGAACGGCAGCACGCGCAGGTGGGAAGCATGTCGCTTGCCGCAGCGCACGCATGGTTCCGGGACATTCCAGCGGACGCCGCGGCGCGCATCCAGAACACGACACTCCCTCCCACCCTCGTGCTCGGCGGCGCGGACGACATCCTGAGCGGCGTCGAGACAGTCCGCGCATTCGCCACGGCACTCCGCGCTGAACTCCTTCTCATCGATGACTGCGGCCATTACCCGTGGATCGAGCGCCCCGAACCATTTCGATTCGAACTCGAACGCTGGCTCACCAGTCGCGGCGCGCACTCACCGCGTCGCTAAACCTGAATCCGTAGCTAGCATGAACATGCGGATTCACACCACGGAAATCACGACCACGACCCACATGTTCCCGCGATTCAGGCTTCGGGATTCTTGAACTTGCGGGGTTTCCGAGTCATCCGCTGGGTGGTGTCGAAGGCCCGCAACTCCTCCGGGTGCAACTGATGCTGAACGACGTATGACGATTCTTTGATCCGCCAGAGCCCCTGCCCGGTCCCCAGGGACGGGAGGAGTTTCTGTTCGGTGCCGGTGAGTCCGAGGGTCTTGCCGGTGGTGCCGATCTGGTCGGATTCTTGGCGGTAGATGATCCGCGACTCCGCGTTGGCGAGGAGGCTGTTGGCGAGGGATCGCATGGCGGAGCCGTGGTCGCCGACGTTGTCGAGGTCGGTGAGCTTGTGGAAGATCAGCAGGTTCGCGATCCCGTAGTGGCGGGCGAGCCGCCAGTGCGCGTCCATCCGCTTCAACAACGCCGGATGCGACATGAGACGCCAAGCCTCGTCGTAGACCACCCACCTCTGCCCGCCGTTCGGGTCCAGGAGCGCGGATTCCATCCACGCACTGGAACAGGTCATCAGCACGCTGATGAGGGTGGAGTTTTCGACGACGCGGGACAGGTCGAGGGTGATCATCGGCAACGTCGGGTCAAACGTCACGGTCGATGGCCCATCGAACAGTCCTTGGAGGTCGCCGGACACGAGGCGGCGCAGCGCGTGACCGACCATCCGCCCGTCCTCGGCGAGACGTTCGTCGTCGCTCGGGTCGGGGGTGAGGATGCGGTCGACGACCATCGGCAGGATCGGCACATCGTTACTCGCGACGACGGCTTGGAGCGCGATATCGATGACCGTGTGCTCCAACGGCGACAACGACCGCTCGAGGACGGTCTCGGCGAGGGCGCCGATCAGGTCACGGCGACGAGAGGCGACCGTGGACGCCCACTCTGCGTCGGAGAGCCCGCCGGGCCGGTAGCCCTCGTCAAGTGGGTTGAGACGGTTCCGGATGCCGTGGCCGAGGACGATCGCCTTCCCACCCACCGCCTCCGCAACCGCCGTGTGCTCGCCCTTCGGATCCCCGGGGACATAGACGCGGCGACCGAACGGGATGGACCGGGTGTAGAGGGACTTGGCAAGGGAGGACTTCCCGGAGCCGACGATTCCGGCAAGGACGAGGTTGGGGGCCGTGATGATGCCCCGCTGGTACAGCACCCACGGGTCGTAGACGAAGGATCCGCCGGAGTACATGTCCTGCCCCACGAACACCCCCTGGGAACCGAGGCCGCCTTCGGCGAGGAACGGGTACGCACCCTGCAGCGCGGCCGAGGTGTCCTGATGCGCAGGCACCCGAAACCCCCGATACGACCGGAGCGCTGCAGCCCCTGGCTCGCCGCTCCTGGGGAGGTAGTTCGTCGACCTCGCCTCCGCACGTTCCGCGGCGAGCTTCGCCTTCTCAGCGGCGCGCTGCTCGGCGTGCTCCCGGGCGATGACTTGCCGTGCGGCCCGCTCCCGGGTTTTACGGTTCTTCCGGCCGGTGCCGTCTTCGACGAGGACGGTGGAGTAGAGCTTCTTGGATGTGCGTTCTGGTGCCACGGTGCTGCCTCTCGGTCGGGTAACCGAGAGGTACGGGGCTTCGCCCGGCGTAGCGGCCAGTCTGCGAAGGACAGGGGCTGCTGGTCAGTTGCTCATGGGCGGGGTGGGGATGTCTCGACGTGCGGTCGGGTGCAGCTCCAGGGCGAACGTCGCAGGGATCGTGTCGTTGGTGTAGCTCATCTCGCAGATGTGCAACGGGTCATGGGCGACTGCGATCCGCGCGGTCAGGTGTTCCGGGACGTATCCGTCCGGAGTGATGTCGGAACCGGCGAGCAGGTCATCGAGGACAACTCGGTACTGGTCGGGCACGTGCTCCCGGGAGCGATCCCGATCGACCGCCACCATCAGCGGCGATCCGTCGTCGGTGAGGGTCTGGTCGAGGTCGGCCCCGTGCAACAACAGGAGCAGACTGAGCGTCCCGATCGCGGGACGGTCGAGCTCGATCGCCACCCACCCGTCGGGAGTGCGAGTGTGGAGCATCCCATCTTTAAAGATGCTCTCGGCGTCTTTGATCACGCCCGGCGAGTCGGAGTCGGCGAAGGTGAACGTCGTCAGCGACCGGCTCAGGTTCTCCGCTGGGCTGAGGTAGGTGTTCTCGATCGCCTGGATGCCTTCGATGGCCTGCAGGAACGAGGCTTCGATCGCCTCCAGGCGGAAGGTCGCGTTCAGCGCGTCGCGCAAGGTCGTCATGGGTGGTTTCCCTTCTCCGGGGCATGAGTGATGGACTGCAGCCAGGCGGCGTGCCCCTGGTAGGCGTCCGCGCCTTCTGAGGTGAGCGACAGCGCAGTCACCGGTCGCACACCACCGCCTGCCGGGGGCGCGACCTTGTGCAGTTCCACCAGGCCGGCGTCGGCCAGGACACGAACATTCTTCGACAGGTGAGAATCCGTCACTCCCAGCGCCTGCAGCAGTTCGGCGAACAACACCCGATCGCCAGCAGCCAGCGCCGCACAGACTTGCAACCGCACCGGCGAATGGACCACATCACTAAACGCCGGATCGACAGGTCTCTCTCCACCCTCCGCACTTGCCATGTTGTCAAGCCTAGATAGAGCTTGACAACATGGCAAGTCACAGCGGGAGTGGGTAGTCGATGACCTCAGATACCTCGGCACAGCGGCAGCGCCGCAGCAACGAACGCCTGCGCCTGCTGCCCGACCAACCGCCGCGTTTCGCACGAGGCTTGGATGGCGGCCTGTTCGATCGCGGAGACTGCGGCTTCGAGCTCAACGGCGGTGGTGGCGGAGACGGCGAGGAGCCCTGTGTAGCGCAGGACGCCGTGGCCGCTGGTGAGGTCGGCTTCCTGCTGGAGGACGTCTTGGTATTCAGCGGACTGTTGGGCGTCTTCGATCTGACCGACCTTCTGCCGCTGCGCCGCATCACTGATGTACTCGGTCTTCTTCTTCCGAATGTCCCGCGCTGCCTGATCAGACCGGATCGGGTCACACAGCAGCGTGAACGCACGCCTGATCCCGCTGGAGAGCAGCACGGGGGCGAGGAATCCTGGGTAGACGAGTGAGCGGGGCCACTCCGAGATCCACAACACCGCGTGATGCGCGCTATCGGAGCGCAGCTGGTCCCAGGTCTCTTCCACCGCGACCGGGCCAGCGGTGGCGAGGTCCTGCCCGATCTCGCCAGAGCGTTCGAGGGTCGCGGCGATAGCGGGATCGTAGGCGGAGCGGAGCATGACCGCGAGTTGCCCAGCCGTGTACCAGTCGGTGGGTTTCAGGTCGGCAGTGCGCAGCGCGGTCGTGAGGGTCTCCATCTCCTGCCTGAGCACCACGGCAGCGCCTTTGAGGCTGCCGCCTGCGGTGCGGATCGCCCGGGCAGCGGCGCGCATGTCCAAGGACAGGGAGATGGTGGAGATGTGGCGTTCCCCTGCGGGGCCAGCCCGGTCGATGAGCTCCCGGTAGGTGCGCGCGACCCAGGAGTCGTCGTCGTTGCCGTGCTCGGCCCACCATTGCGCGAGTCCCGACCCGCTGTCGGGGACGGTGCGCTCGAGGACTTGGAGACGGGCGATCCGGGTGGACCGGCATGCGGTGGACAGCACCCGACCCCAGGCGTGCACGCGGCGTTCCTGCTCACCCGGATCCAACAGGATGAATGAGGGATGCGTCACTTCCACCAGCGCGGTCAAGGTCTGCCCGTGCGGGTCGTGGACCATGACCGTACCGGTTTCGGGGTCGTCGTACTGGCGCAGCGGTGCTGCATCCCCAGGCAACGCGAGAGTCCCCGCCGGACGAGGCTTCGCCACGCGACGCCGATACCGGGTCTGGCGGAGGGCCTGCCGGAGCACCCAGTGCAGAGTGATCGGCACCCATTCGACGAGCTTCCTACCGCCGATGGGTACCCAGGCGAGGGCTGTGGCGGTGCCCCAGATCGGGGACGTGTACAACGCGGCGGGACCTCCGGTGTAGAGGGAGGCGATGAACACGGCGACCGCGACAGAGAGGGCGATGACTTGTGGGAGGGAGAGGCCGAGGATGATCCCGCGTTTGGTGAGGCGGGAGAACTTCACAGCCGACAGCTCGAACTCGGTGCGGGTGGACGCAGTGCTGGCCATAAGGTGCTCCTGACGCGGTAGGTGTTCGGGGTCGTCGGTCAGGTACGGACACCACAGCGGGCGGTGGCCCGCGAACCACCCCCTGGGGTCGGGTCGCTGTCCGACCGCCATTCGGGTGTTCTGTTCACGGGCAACCGCCCAGATGACGGAGTGCTTCACCTCCTCTCTCAGTCGCGGATCTCTCCGGTCAGGTCTTCGGCGTGGGCTTCGGCGGCGGAGCCTGCCCGCCGCTGCTGTTGTTCGCGGGCGGGGTCTGCGGCTTCGCCGCAGGCGCGCTCGGGGCCGGTGTGGTGGGCTGTGCGGGCGGTGTCGACCGGTCAGGGGGTGGTGGCGCGGCCTGCCCCTCGTTGGCGGCTCCCGCGTGGTTGTCGGCGGTGCGTCCAATCGCGCCGCCGAGCTTCGGGCCGGCCTCCGCTGCACCCTTGGCGACCTTCGCCCCTGCGACAGCGGCGATCCCGACCGGACCAGCCGCCGCCCCGGCCCCGGCACCGCCTGCTGCGGCAGCACCGCCGCCACCGGCAGCCGCACCACTCGAGCCTGTCGCCGCACCACCCGAGGCTGCGGTCGTGCCGCCACCGGCACCTGCATTTGCTCCGGCAGCGGGCTGCGGTGAACCACTCGGTGGCGGCGGATTCCCACCACCACCGCCGTTTTTGCCGTCGCCGCCCCCACCGTCGAGGACTTTCTGTGGGCCGCCGCCGTCGGGTTTCCCGGGGAGCGGCATGGGCCGGTTCATGGCCTGCTTCGACTCTTGTTCGGCGGACATGACGTGGTACATGTCGAAGCCGACGAAGGAGATGAATTTGTAGACCATGTAGGGGGCGAACGCGGCGATGAACATCAGCACGATCCCCGCGATTGGATCCGCAATCGAGCTGAGGTCCATGTCGATCGGTGCGTTGACCTGGTTGATCGCGACGAGGAACACTACGACGATGACGAGTTTGGAGAAGATCAGCGCGAGCACGAAGCTGGCCCATTTCCCGAACCAGTCCTTCGTCGCATCCCAGCTCGCTCCCGATAGGGCAATGGGTGCCATCACGACGGCGACGAGGATCAGCGCTTTGCGGATGAGTAGCGAGAACCAGACGATCGCTGCCGCGCAGATCGCGAGGAACGACAGGAAGATGGTGATGATCGCGCCGGCACCGGGTGCGGTGAGGTTGATCGCGGTGAGACCTGCGACGAGGACACCGATCTTCCCGCCCATCTCTTCCAACGTGGTCCCGGTGGCCTGGATGATCCCGATCGAGAGTTGATCGACGATCTCGAGCAGTGTTGCCGTCAACGTGATGACCAGGAACGAGCCGAGCACCGACTTCGCTAAGCCGAGGGCGGCGCGGGAGAGGGCGGTGGGTTCGCGGCGGATGAGGCCGGTGATGAGTTGGAGGCAGAAGAAGATGAGCATGACGAAGATCGCGATGCCGAAGATCACGTTGTATACGCCAACATATCCGGCCCCGGTGATGTCGACCAGGGTGGTGGAGTCGAATATTGCCCAGACGCCTTGGAAGATCCAGGACGCGGCTGCTCCGATTGCTTGGGCGAGCCAGTCGAATGGTGCAGCGACCAGGGTGGCTGCGCCTTCGCCGACGGTGTCGCAGACGTTGCTGATGATGGGGACGTCACAGATACCAGCCACAACACCCCTCCCTTCCGTGGGTTCGGGGTGGTGGTTAGGAGACGGTCTGGCCGACGTTCCAGAAGAAGTTGATCAGCGTCACACTCGCGCCGGTGATGATTGCCGCACCGCAGGAGATCAGCACCCCGACCTTCCCCCGCGACGCCAGATGAGGGTTACTGCTGTTCGAGCCGAAGCCCCAGACGACGGCGGAGATGATGAGGGCGAGGACGGACAGGATCAGCCCGATCGTCATCACCGCACCCACGACCGTGCGCAGCGCGCTGATCCCGGGAAGGCCGGAGTCATTGGGGGTGACGTCGATCTCCGCCGGAAGAACAGCGGTGATGGTGGTGAGGGTGTCGAGAACGGCAAGCATGGGTGGGCTCCTTCACAAGCGATTCCCCTCCGCGGATGGGAGGGGTCACCTGGACAGGTGCGACACCCAAACCCGACTAGCACGATGTGCTAGCACGCCGTGCTAGTCTCGGGGTATGACGAATGAGCGGCAGCGGGACCGGATCCTTGATGCTGCGGCGACGTTGGCGGTGGAGGCCGGTCTTGACGCGGTGACGGTGCGCGCGGTCGCCGGGGCCGCCGGTGTGGGAATGGGGACGCTGCGGCACTACTTCCCGGCGCAGGGCGCGTTGCACACTGCGGTGGTGCAGCGGGTGCTGGAGGACACGATCGAGAACTTCGACATCCAGGACACGACTCTGGACCCGGGTGATCGTCTTGCCCGGTGCGTGCTGCAGTTCCTCCCGGATGAGGCCACCGAACGGCAACTGCTGGAGGTGTGGTTCGGGATGTACCGGCACGCGCTCGAGCCGGGTGCGAACAGTGCGGCGGTCAGTTTCCTCGAAGTGGCTGTGCGGCGCTCCCATGCCCGGATCACCGCCTGGCTGGAGCAGCTTGCCGACGAAGGATCCATTGACGGGGATCGCGTCGATGAATCCGTGTTGCTGCTGAGCGCGCTCGTGTCAGGGATCTGTCTGGAGATCGTCACGCCGGGTGCGGCGATGACGGTGGCCTCCGCGCGGAATCTGCTGGATCGGTCCGCGCGGGACCTGATCGTGAAGGAGCACGCATGACCCCCGAGACGAAGGCTTCGATAGCGCGGGAGAAGCGGCGTGCACAGGTCCTGAAATTCCCCGGGGTCAAGACCGTGCTCCGCCCCCTTTCGGATGGCGGATCGTTCGAGCTCGCGTATGCGCGCACCGGCCCCGAGGCAGGGATACCGGTGCTGGTCTTCCCCGGCGGGCCGGGGCTGGCGTCGGTGCTGCCGTATCAGCGGCTCCGGGCGAAGGCGGCGAAGCTCGGCCTGCACCTGGTGATGATGGAGCACCGCGGCATCGGCCTGTCCCGCACGACACCGGACGGCGCGGATCTGCCGAGGGAGGCGATCACGGTCACCGACGTCCTCGACGACGCAGCCGCGATCCTGGACGCCGAAGGCATCGACCAGGTCGTCGTCTACGGCACCTCCTATGGCAGCTACCTCGCTCAGGGGTTCGGAGTCAGGCATCCGAGCCGGGTGTCGGGGATGGTGCTGGACTCGGCGATGCTCGGCGCAGACTTCGGCGCGTCGTCGACCGACTCCCTCCGCGAACTGTTCTGGACGGGCACCCCGGCTACCCAGCGACAGGCCGACGCGGTGCGTGGCCTGGTGGATACGGGCCGGATCCGGCAGGAAGACGCAGGATTCCTGCTGCAGTTCCTGTACGAGTTCGGCGGGCTCGCGTTCATCGACCGCACCATCGACCTTCTCGAAAGAGGAAAGGGACGCAGATTCTGGGAATGGGCGAGGCGGCTCGGCGACCGTGAGCTGATGGAACCCACCCCGTTTGTCATGGAGTTCGACCTGGTCGGCGAGATCGCGTTCCGAGAACTCGCCTACGCCCCCTCATCCGACGGCGGCCCGCTGGAGACCGGGAAGAGCTTCACCGACATCGCGCCGCAGTTCTCCGCGTTCCAGGGAGAGCCCTTCGACCTCCCCACGCAGGTTCGTGCATTCGCCTGGCCGACCGTGGTCATCAGCGGCGACCGCGACATCCGCACCCCCAGAGCGACCGCGGAGAAGGTCGTCGCCCAAATACCGGGAGCGGTCCTGCTTCCGGTGCGCGATCACGGCCACAGCGCGCTGGACACCCACCCGTCCCTCGCGCTGGACGTGATGCACGCAATGACCCAGAACATTAGCGCCAACACGGAGGTCACCCGGGCGATGCTGCCCGCTGACCCGCACGGCGTTCGTGGTCTCATGCAGCGGATCGTCTCTGCCCGCCTCGCCTTCGCGAGAATCGTCCCGAACCCACTGAGCTGAACCGCCACGTCGACGACGACGCAGCGTGCCCTACAGGGTGTCGCCGAGGTTCAACAGGAAGTTCATCCACGTCACCCCAGCACCTGCGAGGACGGCAGCTCCGAGGGCGACGAACACCCCGACCTTCCCTTTCGTCGCGGTCTGGGGGTTCCCCGCCGACGAGGACACGGCCCAGACGATCCCGGAGACGATGAGCATGAGGACGGAGACGATCAGCACGATGGTGAGTAGTGCGCCGACGATCTCGATGAGGGTGGAGCGGCCTCCGACACCGGAGAGGTCGGGGTAGACGTTCTCGGCCGGTAGCAGCGTCAGGGTGGTGACGGACATGCGGTTCTCCTCAAGACAAGGGGGTGGGTGGGCACCGGTCAGGTGCGCCGCCCACCCCGCCAGGCCTCCCTCAGCTCGGGTCAGCTTGGGTCAGGTGGTGCAGCCCGGTCCGCCACCGACCGGCGCGTCGATGCCCTCCACGCCGTGCTCTGCGAGCCACGGCTCTGCATCGACGGCGGGGGCGTTCGCTCCGCCGGGGTGGACTTGGAAATGCAGGTGCGGGCCGGTCGAGTGGCCGGAGGATCCGACGTCGCCGATGTGTTGGCCTGCGGTGACGCGGTCCCCGGCTGTGACGTGGATGCCGTGTGCCCACATGTGGATGTACTTCGTCGCGACCTTCTCGCCACCGATGGTGTGCTCGATGGTGATCTGCCCCGAATACCCATCGACCATCCCCGCATAGGTCACCAGGCCGTCGGCCAACGAGAAGATCGGTGTGCCGTCGGGGGCTGCCCAGTCGGTCCCGGCGTGCAGGCGCGCCTCCCCGGTGATGGGGTCGATCCGCGGTCCGAACGAGGAGGTGTGTACATAGCTGCCCGTCGGCAGCGGAAACACCAACCGGCTCGTCTCCGGGATATTCGTGTCCCCAGGCACCCCGCCGCCATTCCCACCGCTGCTGTTGCGGGTGAGGGTGTCGAGGATGGTGCGGGCGACGGGCTCGTAGTTCTGATACCGATCCGGGTAAGCAGACACTTCCACGGCTTGGGCGGCTTCGCCCTTGTCCATCTGCTGCCACCCCGGAATATCGAGCAGCCCACGCGGCGAGGGGTAGTTGGGACCGTCGGGTCCGCCGTAGAACGCCCGCGCCTGATAGGTCGTGTCCATGAGCTCGGCAACCGTGCCCCACCCGGACTGCGGGCGCATCTGGAACAGGCCCAAGCTGTCGTGGTCGGAGCCGTTGCCGTCGTTCGGGTAGTCGCCGCTCTCGGGGTAGGTGCCGGTGTTCGCCAACTGCCGCAGCGTCGACTCCGTCAGCGCCGCCATCAACGCAATCAAGATCCCGTCCCGCCCCACCCCGGGGATGCTGCTGCCGACGGTGATGATGGTTCCCGCGTGGGTGAGCTGCTGCTTGTTGAGCGTGAAGGTGTACCCGTCCTTCATGGTGACCTCGAGCTCGTCCGGGATCGGACCGAGGATCACACCACTGGCGATGCAGTTCCCCTGGTTGAGGACGGCCGGGTTCACGAGCACTCCGATGCTGAGCAGGCCGAGCATCGGGGCGAGCAGCATGAACGTGACTGCGGCGGCGAGGAGCTTCTTCATCACAACCCCTTCGGCTAGTGGAGGGGGTTGTCGAGTTCGGACAGGCGCAGCAGATGGCACCGGTCGAACACCGGCGCACAGGACACGAACACCGTGAATGCCACCGCATGCGAGCTTTCGACGGGGTCGTCGTACCAGACCCCGTCTCGGTGCCTCGTCCCCTCGACCGTGTACGCCACCGTCCCCTCGGTGATCTGCCCACCGGAGGCAGCTACGGCTTCCTCCCACTGCGCGGGGACGAACACCTGGTCGATCTCGAGGTGCTGGCGGGTGCGGTATTCGGCGAGATCCCGCCACGTCGCCGTCGACGGGAAGTATCCGTCCAGGTCCGCGATCAACCCGGGAGTCTCCGTGCCGGATGGGTCGGCGTCTTCAATCAACACTGCCCGGTGATCCGAAGGGGTCAGCAGGGTGAACGTGTCCCAGTCGAACAACGCCTCCGCGACCGCACGCACGTAGGTCTCGGGGTTGTTCGTGCGCGGCAGGGCTGGCAACTCCGCCTCTTCCGGCTGCCCGTCCGGGGCGGTGGGGTCGACCGAGGCCGTGGACGAGTTCGGGGTGTGATCCCCGGGATCATCAGCGTCGCCAGGGCCGGTGATGAGGCCGTAAATGCCAATCCCGGCGAGCACCACGATGACAAGCCCGGTCGCGGTGAGCGTGATGATCAGACGACGGCTACGACGCTGCTGGTCGTCGGTGTGAGCAGAGGACATGGGCGGGCCTTCCAACAAGAAGCGGGCGGGGTCACCCGATAGGTGCGCCGCCCGCCCGCCACCGGCCCTTGTTCAGCGGGTGAGGCCCGTGCTCTGGCTGGTGTGTCCGCTTGCTGGGGGTTCGGGATCGAGGGCCGCTTCCCGTTCCGCGAGTGCTTCAGCGAGCCCCGCAGATCGTGTTGGTGCGGTCTCGGGTTGCCAGGCGATCCGCCCGTTCTCGCTGTGGGCTTTCATCACGAGCTGGACCACCTGCTCCGTGGAGGCAGCGGCGACCGTCAACCACCCCGATGCTTTGACCGCGTGCTCATGTCCCGCGGCCCGGTCCCCGTCGTCGGTGGCGGCGAACGAGGCGTGTCGGTCGTGCCAGGCCGCGAGCTGCTGCAGGCCCTGCTGGATCCGCGACAACGTCAGATGCAACGACCCGAGAACCTCATACGTGTCCTCTGGGGTCTCGATCTGCCGGGTCGCATACGCCAGCCCCCGCGCGGCCTCCGCCAGCTCATCCGCATCCCGGGACGGGTCCTCAAACGTCGGCATCAGCGTTCTCCTCGCTCGTCATTCGTGCAGTGCGGGCCTGGTCGAGGAATGTTGCGGTTTCGGTGATGTAGGTCTGGACGAGTTCCCACTGCTCGGCATCGGCGTACTGGCCGAAGTCGGTCGGGTTGTAGCGGTCCCACCAGCCGTGCTCCCGGCGCAGCAGATCGACGAGCTTGCGGATGGCGTGTTTCTGCCGCAGCAACGGGTCCGCGTCCTTCCACCCCTCCCGTGGAGCGAGCGCGGCGGCATCCTTCCGCAACTGCCCCACCCGGGAAAGCGCCCGCGTTACTTCCTTCATCGCATCCTTGGGATGCTCCTGCGCCTTCACCAGCTCGAGCTCCGCCGCAGCCGCCTCACGCACCGCGTCCGGCTCGTCCGGGTCGAGCGCCCACCTGTCGAGGGTGTTCAGTGCTTGGAGGAGCTTCACTCGCAGGTAGCGGCCGTTGACCTTCCCGTCCGTGTTGAGCTCGAGGAGCGCTTCGGCGGCGGCTTGCCGCACCTCGGGATGCTCGGCATCGGATGCGGCGATCTGCTTGAGCTCCACGACCTGGTCGAGCATCGAGTGAGAGTCCCGGCCGGTGACGGCTTTCGCGGCTTGGATGCGCGTCTTCCCACCGGCACCGGTACCTGCCGGTTGCGGTGGTGTTGAATCAACACCACCGTGTTCACTCCCGCGAACACCCGACTCCTCCCCACCCTCAACGTGAACGTTGGTGTCGGGGGTGCGGGTGAGAGAGCCGAACTGGGTGCTCTCCTGCTTGCGGGCGTTCTCTTCGGCGTAAAGCTGCTTGAGCTCCTCGTAGAGCTCTGCTTGTTCGATGGGGGTGAGCATCTTGTGGAGGGTGTTCTCGTCCTGGATCGCCAGCACGGTGGAGAGCTTGTCCGAGACGCCCTGCACAACCCACACCGGGACCGTGCGGTGCCCGAGGGCGCGCATGACAGCGAGGCGACGGTTGCCGGAGATGAGGACGTTGCCGGTGGTGATCACGATCGGCGACAGCAACCCGAACCGTCGGATCGACTCCGTCAACTCCTCCAACTCCCCAAGGTCACGCCGGTAGGAATGACCATCGATGATCTGATCCGTCGCATGCTCCAACACCAAATGACCCCGACTCATGACGCACCTCCGTTGCCTTCCTGCCCGTCAGGTACGGAGGCCATCCGATCTTGGCCGGACCCGGCGGGTTCATCGAAAAACTCAACTTCTGGCGCTGAGCGTGAGTGACAGCTCTGTTACTGGATCCGCCACTCGCCGACCGCCTCATACCGGGAGTCGCTGATGGTCTCTCCGGCTCCCGGCTCCAGCGTGTAGTGCTTGAGGTTCCCGGCCCAGTACCGCAGGATGCGCCCCAGCTCCTCCTGCGCTGTGCCATCGAGCTGTTCGAGATCCACCTCGAGTCGAAACTTCATGTCACGTCCTTCCCTGTCGAATCGTTAGTTCAAGTGTGACACTCAAGTGCTGTTATAAACTTGGGGAGCTCGTCTGACGAGGAGCGGGCGAAGAGTTGTGAGAGAGGTGGTTTCGTGAGGCCGGTGGACGTGGCTCGGGAGGTGGGGGTGACCCCGCAGACGATCCGCAATTGGGAAGCTGACGGTGCGTTGCCTCGCGCGGAACGCACCACGAGTGGATATCGGCGATACGCCGGGATACATGTGCGAGCCGCTCGCGCGTACCGAGCCTTGTCAGCGGGCCACGGCCCAGCAATCGCTAACGAGGTCATGACCCTGGCCACAGCGGGAGACCTCGACGAAGCGTTAGCTCGGCTCGATGCCAGCCACGCGGTGCTGCATCGTCAACGCCAGGAACTGCGCGATCTATCGGTAGCGCTGCACTCCGTGCTCGACGACGCGCCACTTCCCGCCCCGACGGCAGATCGGGTCAGTATCGGCGAGCTGGCCACGATGCTCGGCGTGAAGACATCCACGCTTCGCGTCTGGGAAGACGCGGGGCTGCTCAGCGCAGAACGCGATCCGCACACCCAGCGCCGCTCATACACGGAGCCTCAAATGCACATCGCCCGGATCATCCGCCTGCTGCGACAAGGAGGGTATCTGTTCGAACGCATCAGCCCCGTCGTGGGAGCCATAAGCAGCGCAGGATCGCCAGCAGCACTGGAACGCGCGCTCGACGAGCGCTCTCGCTCCCTCAGCGCCCGCTCACGCCAGGCGCTCAAGGGAGCCGCCGAGCTACACAATTACGCCGAGCAACTGGAGTCAGCCACCGACGACAGGCACTGAACACCCGCGGACAGCGAGGCCGAGCACGGCTCATGGCCTATGGCAACATGCGCTCGATCCTGGAGGTGACCAGTGGCAGGAAGTCTGCGCTCTTCTCAACCGCTACAACCCGAGTCCCACAACCAAGCGCCGCTTCAACCGTCGTTCCCGACCCAGCGAACGGCTCCAACACGACCCCGCGAGGCGGTGTCACGAGCGTGATCAGCCACCGCATCAGCGCCAGCGGCTTCACCGTCGTGTGCGAGACCCCGAACGCGCGGGGCCGTTCCGCGGCGTTGGGTTTGTGCTCGAAGCGAAAGATGGGGAACTTCCGCGACAGCGACTCGCCCTGCCACGTCCCGGTCAGCACATCCAGCGCATCCGCCTGCCCGGGGTCGAATGCGACGTTCGTCGGCCACCGGCCGTCAGCGAACCTGCCGTCGTCGATGTTGATCCCGCCGACGCCATGCTTGAGGACGTTGCGGACGAGGTTTCCTTCGGGTGGCTTGCGGGCGATGATGATCGGCTCGAATGCCGGCCGCAGTGCCGTGCCCCATCCATCCCACTGCTGCGCGTCCTCGGTGACCGGGGTGCCTTTGGACAGGACCGTGCGGGTCGCGCCGAGCACCCCGTCGTGATCAGTGGTCTGCACGATCCGGTCGGTGCGTTGCATGCCGTGGTGCTTGTCGATGGCGTGCGAGAGGTCCATGCTCTTGGGCATCCCGGTGGTGTGCAGCCATGCAATCTGATCGCGGATTTCGAACCCTGCATTCTCGATCCCACGCACCATGCGATGCCAGGTGCGTGCACCACCGAACGCTGCAACATACGCACCCGGCTTCAACGCACGCAATGCTCCCGCAGCCCACGCCGTGCACCACGTCTCGAACACCTCCGGTGCACTCATCGCACTGGTGTCGATGTGTGGGAGGGATTCCCGGAACCCGGATGCGTCGTCCCAGGTCTGCCCGTTGAAGCTAAGCCCGTACGGCGGGTCGGTGACCAGCGCGTCGATGCTGGCCTCGGGTAGGAGCGGGAGGGTCTCGACCGCGTCCCCAAGATAGAGCGTGGCCCGATCGTCGGCGAACGTCGGCTTGGGTAGTTCGGTCAGCGGCGCTCTGGTCGGCGGGGTGGGGTCGGGCATGACGGTGGCTCCCTGCTGTTCGGGGCCTGTCCGCGCTCGTGTGCGACGAACAGCCTCACCCAGCAGGTACGGGCCACACCGACGAAACCGAGCCCACAGCGCCACCGTCGACGCCAAGCAAGAGCCGGTCCCAGTGGGCCGAGTCTGAGCTCCGCGAGGTGTCTGCGCCTCGCTGATTCCCCGTGCCAGCTTTCTCCCACACACGATCGGCAATCAACGACCAACCGTCCCGAGTCCACTCAGACTCGTCATCTCAGTACTTGCACAAAGGGCGCGTGCTTCCGCGACGATCCCGCGTTCGGGCAAGCTCACCGTCGGAGGAGAGTCGCTGTGTCCGAGCGCATCCTGTGCTGCCGGCAACGCTTAGCTGCCGTCGGACGTCTTCTTCACGTGTGTGAGTAGCTCGGCCGAGTCGCCGAGCACGGCGAGCAGCTTATCGATGCTCATCAGGGCAATCCCGTCCGCGTTCCCGAGCACGATGAGCTTCTGCCCCGGCTCGATCTCATGGTCGCGACGCGCCTGCGCAGGGATCACGACCTGACCTCGCTCACCGACCGTCACCGAGCCGTAAAACACGCGACCCTCGGGACCGTAGTGGACATCACCATACTCGTTGGACATGAAATACATGTTATACATGTCAAATAGCTCGCGTGAAGGAAGCCCGTCGGGACACGCCGAGCGCTCCACAGAAGGGCAGAAGGATGTGGATGACTGTCGCGATCACGGTCGCAGTGATCGTCGTCGTTGGCTCTGCAGGGCTGGGCGGCTACGCCTGGAACAACACCACCTATGCGTCGCGTGACCTGCAGCGCGTCCAAGACGCCGGTTTCCGCGAAGCGCAGGCCGTGCTTCCCAGCGGCACCGAGCTCAACTTCACCGAAGGACCCGACAACGGTCCGGCCGTCCTGCTGCTGCACGGCCAGGGTGCCGCCTGGGCATCGTACGCACGGACGCTCCCCGAGCTGGCCACGGGCTTCCACGTGTACGCGATCGACTTCGCCGGGCACGGCGACTCGGCCCGCACTCCCGGGCGGTACGACGTGCACCACCTGGGCCAAGACGTCGTCGACTTCATCCGCGAGGTGATCGGCGAACCGGTCATCCTGTCCGGCCATTCATCCGGCGGGCTCGTCGCCGCATGGGTCGCGGCCGCCGCACCCGAGCAGGTACGGGGTCTGGTGTTCGAGGATCCGCCGTTCTTCTCCACGGATCCCGACCGCATGCCCCAGCAGTTCAACTACGTCGACCTGGCTGAACCGGCGCACGAGTACCTGCAGCAGGACGCCGTTGACGACTTCGCCTCGTGGTACATCGAGCACAACGGGTGGATCGGATACTTCGGCGGCGGCCGCGACGGCATCGTCAGCTACGCCAAGAGCTACCGTCAGAAGCATCCCGATCAGCCGCTATCACTTTGGTTCCTACCGCCGAACACGAACGAGTCCTTCGCGTACATGCACGAGTTCGATCCGGCTTTCGCCGACGCGTTCTACACCCTTGCCTGGCAGGAGGGTTTCGACCAGGCGGCGACCCTCGAGAAGGTCCTACAGCCCTCGATCCTCGTGCACGCAAACTGGCGGATCACCGACGCCGGCATCCTCGAAGGCGCGATGACCGACGACGACGCGGCACGCGCATGTGATCGCATGGCCGACTGCGTCATCGAACGCGTCGACACCGGACACGGGTTCCACTTCGAGAAACCCGCCGACTTCGCCGCACTGTTCCACCAGATCCACAAGCGCACCACACCCTGACCGCGGCGACCTCTCCGTGCCGACCGGCCGTGCTATTCACTCCATCCGAATACGCACCCTGCACCAGTATCCGCACTTGGCGGCTTCGAGATTCACTGACCGAGCGCTCAGAGAGCGGGCTGCGGAACCGGCGCTGGCGTGATCGTCTTCTCACGGCAGGAACTGGCGTAGACGCTTGGAGGCACCCCGTACCGCTGCTTGAACGAGCGCGAAGCAACCGCAGCATCGGTCCACCCGACGACTGCTCCGGCCTCGCTCACAGAGAGGCTCGTCGTGGTGAGTAGCTCGGCCATGCGGTCTGCACGAACTTGACGAAGGAACGCCGCGGGTGAGATGCCGAGCTGGGTGCGAAATAGTCGTGCCAGGTGGGAAGGCGAGACGGCGACCTCACGGGCGAGATCCTCGATCCTCCAAGGGCGACTCAGCTCAGCGCGTAGCAGGGTGGTCGCGTAAAGCACCTCCCGGCGCGGCACCACTCGTGCAAAATCGAGGCTTCCTGCCGAGACACCACTCAATCGCCCGACTGCATCGAACACGCGCGCAACGAAAGAGAGCATCGCGAAATCGATTCGAGCGTCGTTCGCTGACTGCGCCAAACTGACCAGCGACGGCGTGAGCTGGTGCATTGCAGACGTCGCGAGTTGCAATGTGCGTAGCGTGGGGTCTCCGTTCAAAGCGCTGTGCAGATGATGCACCAGCGGATGCGCCGTCGACAACCACCGCACTTGGTCGGAGAGGTACTCAGAATCGATGTAGAGGGTTACCGTCCGCACGTGCCCCATCGGAAGGCCTCGGCACTCCAGGTTTTTCGGAATCGTGAGAACGCTGCCCGGCGTCAGGAGCACCTCCCCAGCCGACGCATGCACGCGTGCCCACCCGGAGACGGTGAACACGACCTTTACCGCATCCACCGCCACAGGCCCAGAAGGAGTGTAGGCAGTTTGCTCTCGAACCAGGAAGGGCGGCGTACATGAACCGCGGGACCTCGCATTCAACGATGGCGTCACTGCGCTCACCGCTACCTATCTGACTTGCAGTCCATGCGTCCCGGGCATCTCGCCAGCCCTGCAGCGGGATGTCAAGTGTTCGAGGTTGAATGAGGCGTCGTGGCTCCGTGTTCTCCGCGCCCACGACGGGGGCCGCGCGGCCAGGTAGTGCTCCCAGGGTCTGATGCATGGGTGCTTGCCCGTCCGAGATCGCACTTGACCTGCTCTGGCTCCTCGAGATTCAGCGCGGCGCGCGCTTGGCGCGGCGTCCGAGTGCTTTCGCTTCGTCATCATTGGGCTTCCGCGTCGCAGACGGCGAACGCGAACGTACGCAGCGGCCCGACACTCCCGGTTGAGATGTCGCTGATGTCTGCGTTCCCGGCGTTCTCCTCCAGCGCGTTGAGGGCGTACACCGTGCCGTCCGGGTCGGTGAAGGTCAGGACGGGATCGCCGGCGGCGTTGAGGTCGCAACCGACTTGTCCGTGGTCGACGGTGAGCGGCCAGGAGTGTCCGAATTGCTCGGCGGTAACCTCCTGTGGATTCTCGGTCGCGGTGAGAGTCGGTCCGTCCAGTGGGTAGTCATCGGGATGGAAGGCACCGCAGCCGGTCAGCACCAAGACAAGCGGGATGGTCGCGAGAGCCACGGGCCGGAGTGCGCGGTCGGGGTTCGAGTTCACGGGGCCTCCTTGGTGGCGAGGACCATGTATCCGTCCTCGAGCGATGGTTCGACGGGTTCGGCATCCGGGGGCGGGTTGTCGGTGACGATCCGGTAGCGGGTGCCCTCGGGCGTGCTGATGGCGTTGACCACCGCGATGTCCTCGGACGGCGACGTGGTGCGCGGGGCCGTGACCCAGGTGCGTCCGCGGGCTTCGTTCACGAGCCCTGCGGTCGGACCGTCGAACGTTTTTCGGCCGTGGCGCAGGACGAACACGTAGGGGCATGTCTGAGCAACGTCATCGAGGATGTGGGTGGAGAGGATCACCGTGCGGTGCTCGCCGAGGCTGGCGAGAAGTGTGCGGAAGCGCATACGTTCCTCGGGATCGAGGCCGGCCGTGGGCTCATCCACGACGAGCAGCCTCGGGTCACCCATGAGTGCTTGCGCGATGCCGACGCGACGGCGCATGCCACCGGAGAACCCGCCGATGCGGCGTTTGCGCGCGTCGGAGAGTCCGACTCGTTCGATGAGCTCGTTCGCCTGCGCCTTGCGGTCGGCAGCGGAGGCGATGCCTTTGAGGATTCCGATGTAGTCGAGGAACTCGATGGGGTTGAGGTTCGGGTACGGCTCGATGTCCTGGGGCAGGTAGCCGAGGGTTCGTTTCAGTGCGCGCCTGGCCGAGGCATCCGCGAGGTTGTGGCTGTCGATCAAGACCTGCCCTCGGGTGGGCGGGATGATGCCGCAGAGGATGCGCATGAGGGTTGTTTTGCCGGCGCCGTTCGAGCCGAGCAGCCCGATCATTCCTGCAGGCAGGTCGATCGTGACGTTATCGAGTGCCGCGGGCTTCTTGCGGAAGTCTTTGGTCACGCTGTCGATGGAGACGAACATGGGTGGATTCCTTTCAGCGGCGCCGGCGGGCGTCGGCCAGAAGTGAGCCCGCGATCAGAAGGGCGAGGATCAGGGCGAGTTGCCAGAGCAGCGACACGATCGCGAGCCAGGGGGTCGGTGCGGGGCCGAGCAGTCCGGATGGGTCATAGATGGGGCGTCCGTGGAATAGGCCGGCGGCGACATAATCGCCGACGATGTTCAGCACCGTGCCGTTGAGGGTCGGGAGTGGGATGAGCGGTGTGGAGAACACCAGCCACAGCCAAACCAAGACCGCCGCGACGCGGGCGAACCCGCGAGGCAGCAACACGCCGAGGAGGGCTGAGAGGGACATCGCGATCAGTCCTCCGGGGGCGATGATCGAGACGGTGACCGCGATTGCCGCAGGCACGGCGAACGGCTGACCGTGGATGCTCTGCCACCCGCCCCAGGCGAGCATGCAGACCAGGGATGGGACGATGATCACGGCGAAGGTGCCTAGCACGCGCGCCGCGCGCAGGGCGAGGGACGGGGTCGGAGTGGAGGCCTCGACCTCGTGGATGCCGGCGCGACCACGCGCGGTGAAGAAGTCGCTGAACGCGGCCGCGTAGGCGATCCCTGCGAACAGGACGATCATCTGTCCGGTGAATGCGAGGTCGGCGGTGCCGCCGGTCCGCGGCGCGGCGGGTGAAGTGATTGCAAGGAGCAACGCGAAGGCGATGAGCGGGATCGCAGCGCTCCACAGCACCTTCTGGCGTCGGGCGATCTGGGTGTGAGTTCCGGCGATCAGGATGAGTCTCATGCGACCGCCACCTTCGCGATGTTCTTTTCCGTATTCCCCAGCCGTCGCCAGGCCATCCAGGTCATGACCGCGGCGGCAGCGAGCGGGATGCCGCGCTGCACGAGCAGGTGGAGGATGTACGGGTCCCAGAGCAGGGAGAGAAAGATCCAGCCCGCGACCACACTGATCGTGACCGTGGACACGGTGCCCGAGAACGCAGCCGCTGCCAATGCCACCGCCACGATGAATAACGCGGCCCCGGCCGGGACGAGTCCGCTGCTCCAGCCCGTGTCTCTCGGCCATGCGCCCAGCAGATGCAGCGGCACGAACATGACCAGGCCGCCGACTACCGCGACGATGGCGACGATCCCGGCCCGGAGGAGCTGGACGGCGCGGAAGGAGATGGGGGTGGACTCGTGGAGCTCGACCAGCGGGTCCCCGGTCAGCGCGACGGCGGCGGTCACGCCCACGGTGATCGTGAACACCTGAGTCAGCCACCCCAGCAACGTGGCCGCCTGCGCGACCGTCCATGTATTGGCCGTCGCCGCGCCGGCGATCGCGACCAGCGCTCCGACCAGCACCGGCGCGGACAGCAAGGCAGGGCCGACGCGCCGGAACTGCGCGAGTACAGCGGATTGAGTCACGTGGGGTCTCCATTGGGGCATGCAGGTCTTATCTGTTCATCGGGTTAGTAGCGGGTTGTGCCGGGATGGTTCACGACGCAGCCTTCGGGACGATCAACGGGCGCTTCGCCGTCGCGATCGCCACAGCGAACAGCAGCACTCCGGCCCCGACGATCACGACAGGCGGGACGGCATCCTGTACCCAGCCGGCGACGGCGCCGACCCCGATGCGCACAGCGTCCGCCGGCAACGGGACGAGAAGCGGGGTTGCAGTGACCCCGAACAGCACGCCGACCCACGGCAGAGTCCATACCGACAGGAACGTGACCAGGCCGGCGACTGCCGCCAGTGGGATAAGCCAGCTCCCGACGAGTTCCGGGAAAGGCTCGGTGACACCCCATGCCGCTGCCAGCGCGGAAGCGGCAAGTCCGCAGCCCACGTCCACGGCGAGGACGACCGCGACTCGCGCGAACAGCACAATCCTGGGACCTATCGGCGTCGTGAGCGTCACCGCATCGCGAGAACGATGAGACAGTCCCATCGCCACCGTCACCACTACGCCGAGCAACATCAGCGACGCGAATCCGCTCGTCGCGGCACCGGCATCCTGCCCGACTCCGAAGAATCGCGCCGCCAGCACGGCCATGCCCGCGCTCGCCAGGGCCACCGGGACCACCAGCCACGGCACGACACGGACCTGTGCCCCGATCAGCGCCATCGTCACTCGAACGCTGCGCGTAACGTCCCACCGCGGTGCGTCCATCGGTGAAGGCGACGATGCGATCCGGGATCGCACCATCTCGAATCCGGGCGCTGCCCCGGCAAGTTCCTGCTCGCGCCGTGCCAGTGCTTCTCGCATCGAGAGGTTGACAGGACCGTTCTCGTTCAGATCACTCATCACTTTCTCCAATCCGGGCGCGCAGTAGCGTTCGTGCCCGCGAGACTCTGCTCTTCACCGTGCCGACGGGGATTCCGGCCGCCGCCGCTATCTCGTCGTAGGGCAGCTCGTGCAGCCATGCGAGGGACACCACCTCGAACAGCGAAGGAGGCAGCGCACGTATGGCGTCGACGAGGTCTTGGGCGGCTGCGGCGTCGCCGACGATGCTCGCCGGATCGTCGGATGCGTCACCAGGAATATCAAGCTCCTCGACCAGCGGAACGGTATGGATTCGTCTACCTCGCACGTGGGCGTGTATCTGCCGTGAAGCGATCCCCAGAAGCCAGGTCAGTACACGGCTGTCCCCGCGAAACCCCTTGGCCGACCGCCAGCATCCCAGCCACACATCCGCGCTGATTTCCTCGGCGAGCTCCCGATCGGACACCCGGCGTAGGACGAACCCGAACACCGCCCCCTCGTACCGCGCATACAAGGTCGCGAGCGCGGCTTCGTCACCGTCGCCGACGCGACTGAGCAACGTGCGCGCGTCGATGTCCACGCCATGTTGGTAGCGGGACAGCCCCCGTTGGTTCACAATCTGTGAACCCTCAACGCTCGTTCGCGTCGTCCTGGCCCACAGACGCTGCGGCGTCGGTCGTTCCGCCCTCGTGAGCATGAAGCCGCGCTGCGCACATCGCCGTCACGTCACCGTTTGACATCCCCAGCCGGCGTGCCTCATCGACGAGCGGTTCCAGGTGTCTATCGGCGAAGCCGTCACGTCGTTTCGCGAGCAGCGCCGCGCGGCATCCGGCCAGGATGTACATGCCGATGCCCGGTAGGCGGCGCACGATGCCGCGGTCTTGGAGTACGCGGAGCGCTCGCGCCGTGGTCGCGATGTTCACGCCGTAGCGGCGCGCGAGGACGCTCGCGGAGGGGGCGAGAGCGTCCTCGCTGACCTCACCGTCGATGATCGCGTTCTCCATATCGTGGACGATCACGAGATATGCGGGCCGGGAGAGCAACTGCGCTGTCAGGCGCTCACGTCCAGGAGGGGGTGTCCAGTCGGCGCGTGGAGTCACAGGTCACCCGCCGACCCAGCCGAGGTCGTAGATCGCGTTGGCGGCGAGGAGGAATCCGATGATGCCGATGATCCACGCGGTCGTGCTGGTGGCGTGCTTGGTCAGCCACCGCTCGATTCTGCCGAGGGGTCGTTCGAGCTTGTCGTGTGCGACGAGCCGCCCGATGGTCAGGACGAGCGCAGGGGCGATCATCACGAGGCAGTAGCCGAACAGCAGTACCGCGGATGCCGACCAGCCGGGTCCTTGAGTGGTGATGATGCCGATGGCGGCGAGGTAGGGGACCATCGAGGCGGCCTCGACGGCGACCGCGGTGACCGCGAGACCGGTCAGCGCGATCGCCGACCCGCCACCACTGCCCTCGCCGCTACCGCTGTCGCTCATGATGCGACCACGCCAGCGCACCAGCCTGCCGCCACCGTTCGCGGCGCGCTCGGCGGATCGGGCACGCGCCTTCTCGGTATCCATCAGCTGGCTGACGATCAGGAGCGCGATGCCGACGATGAGCTGGCCGATCAGGAACGCGGGTGATCCGATGATGCCGCTGAAGGCGTCGAGGAATGCACCGGCACCGAGGAGCAAGAGGATGCCGAGGGCGAAGTAGGCGAGGGTGACGGCGGTCAGGTAGACGAGCATCCTCCCGAGGCGCAGCCTGCCGGGAGCGGTGAGCAGCCAGATCGGGATGAGCAGCGTCCCAAAGCTGGTGGAGTCGATCAGGGCGAGCACGACGAGAGTGCCGAGACTGGTGACGTCCATCAGGACGGCCCGAGCTGGAGGCGGCGTTCGCAGGTCGCGGTCGCACCGCTGCCCTCCGAACGGTGCGTGGCGACGACCTCGCCGTCGACGGTGATGCTGCAGGAGACGAAGGTGGCGTCTGGCGCCGCATGCACCTCGACAGTCGTGCCGCGCAGCGGGAAGAACGCATCCGTCGACACGGTGAAATCGTGACGGAAGGGCACCTGCACCTCGTCCTCATAGAGGCTCTGCGAAGTGCTGGGCGAGTCGATGTCGACAGCGAGGTCCGTCGCCGTCGCAGCGTCGCTGTCAATCTCGACCGTCACGACGATCGACCCCTCTGCGGTCGCGCTCGGCTCGGGCGGCGCAGACGAGGGCGGCGAGGACGAGGGCGCCGGACCCGATGCGCCGAGCCCTTCGAGAGTGTCGTCGACGACACCGCAACCCACGAGGAACGCCAGCGAGCTGCCTAGCAGGACACCTGCAAGGACTCGCTTCATCCCGGCACCAGTCGACACGTCTCCTCCTCAAACCCCAGTAGCACGAGTGTGCTACGACACTCACTCTAGCACGCCCGTGCTAGAGTGAGTGTCGTGTCTCGGAGCATCGACCTTGCGGCCCGAAAGGCCCAACTCGCGGAAGCGGTCTGGCAGGTGATCCTCGACCGCGGCATCTCGGCGGTCTCGGTCCGCACCGTCGCCGACCAGGCCGGACTCGTCGTGGGGTCGCTACGGCACGTGTTCCCCACCCGCGCGGAGCTGCTGTCGTTCTCCGCGGAGCTGATGGTGCAGCGCGCCACCGAACGCGTGCTCGCCACGCCGTGGTCGGACGACCCGCAGCAGTATGCGCTCGATGTCATCACACGACTCCTCCCGTTGGAGCCCGACAGCAGTGCGGAGCTGGAAGTCAATCTCGCGCTCATCGCCGAGGCGCCGGCACAGCCCAGCCTCGGCGACATCCGCGACCACGCACACACGCAACTCCTCGAAGCGTGCGTGAGACTGGTCGAACTCCTCACCGGCAAGTCGCGCGACCCGGAACTCATCTTCACCGCCCGTCGCCTGCACGCCGTCGTGGACGGACTCGCACTCCACCTGCTCCACAACGAAACCGACGACACCGAATGGGCACTCGCGATCGTCCGCGACGAGATCGCACGCATCGCGGCGGGACATGCCCAAGGCGGCTAGTGGTTCGCCGACACGACGGTCTCGATGCCGGTCATGTTGCTGGTCACGGCTGACAGCACCTGCCACTGAGCCTTCACCGGCGACGGCGATCACTTGCTGTGCACGCCCCTGAAGTGCCACTACGCCAACGATGGCTCGTAGTAACGGTTGTAGCTTCGGAGCCTTGGCGCGGGGTTGGCGCACCTTCTGTGTGTGACGGTGTCGATCAGGGTGATGACCGCCGGTGACGGATACCGGTATCTGCTGAACTCCGTCGTCACCGGTGACGGCGACCGTGATGCTGCTTCTGCGTTGACGAGGTACTACCTCGAGTCGGGAACACCACCAGGCGCATGGATTGGGGCTGGACTTCCTGGACTTTCGGGCGGCGTGGCGGAGGGTGCAGCTGTGACCGAGGAGCAGTTGCGGCGGTTGATGGGGTTCGGGCAGGACCCGAACAGTGGAGAGCAATTGGGGCGTCCGTACCGGAAGTTCGCCACCGCTGCGGAACGTGTCGAGCGTCGACTCGGGAAGCTCTCTGACGCGCTCACCGAGGAACAGCGTGCGACAGAGGCCGCGTTGATCGAGGCCGAGGAAGCGTCGAAGCCGACGGGTGCGCCGGTGGCGGGGTTCGATTTGACGTTCTCGGTCCCGAAGTCCGTCTCGACGCTCTGGGCGGTCGCTGATGGTGGTACGCAGGCGCTGATCGCCCAGGCCCACCACGCCGCGATCGAAGATGTGATTGACCTGTTGGAGCGTGATGTCGCGATGACCCGTGTCGGTGCGAAAGGGCCGCGGGGCGCGGTCGCGCAGGTTGAGGTGCGGGGTGTGATCGCGGCAGCGTACGACCACTACGACTCCAGAGCCTCGGACCCGCAGCTGCACACCCATGTGGTGGTCGCGAACCGTGTCCAGGCCTCCCACGACGGGAAGTGGCGGACCCTCGATTCCCGTGCGATCCACGCCGCCGTGGCCGGGCTGTCGGAGCACTACAACGCGGTCCTCTCCGATCACCTCACCCTGGTGCTTGGTGTGGGGTGGGAGGCGCGGGAGCGTGGTGCTGGGCGGTCGACGGCGTGGGAGATCGTCGGAGTGCCGCAGGAGCTGATGGATGCGTTCTCGTCCCGCACCCGTGACATCGAGCAGGTCAAGGACCGACTCGTTACCGACTACGTAACCAAGCACGGCAGGCAGCCGTCGCCGAAGCTGTTGTGGCAGTTCCGGCAGCAAGCCACGTTGGAGACGCGGCCACCGAAACAGCACCACTCGCTGAGCGGCCTCACCACCGAGTGGCGGGAACGCGCCACCGAGCTTCTCCGGGAGGATGCACCGACGTGGGCCACAACGCTCCTCGCCGGAAGCACTGGGGAGCCGTTGCTGCGCGCAGACGACATCCCTCTCAGCGACCTCGATCACGTTGCCGAGGCTGTGGTGGCGCGGGTGGGTGACCGGCGGTCAACGTGGAAACGATGGAACCTCCACGCGGAGGCTGTCCGGCAGACGATGGGACTCAGGTTCGCATCCCCGACCGACCGCGACACCATCACCCAGCAGATCGTCGACGCCGCAGAACGCGTCTCGCTGCGGTTGACGCCGCCGAAGTTGGCGTCGAGCCCGCCGACGTTCCGTCGCCCGGACGAGTCGAGCGTGTTCCGCCCGAAAGCCGCAACCGTGTTCTCCTCCGAACAGGTCCTCGCCGCCGAGGACCGTCTCCTGGCCGCGTCGAACGACAGGAACGCACCAACGGTGCCCCTCGCGTGGGTCGAGCAGGCGGCGCGGACGAAGAACCGAGACGGGCATACGTTGTCACCGGATCAGGAGCGGGCGATCGTGAAGATCGGCGTCTCCGCCCGCACCCTCGATGTCCTGGTCGGCCCTGCGGGGGCAGGGAAGACCACGACGATGTCCGCGCTGCGGCGGGCGTGGGAGAAACGCCACGGCACCGGCTCTGTGATCGGTCTCGCGCCGTCTGCTGCAGCCGCGGATGTTCTTGCTGGGGATTTGGGGATCTCGACGGAGAACACGGCGAAGTGGCTCCACGAACACCGCAACGGCAACTGGAACCTCAAACCCGGACAACTCGTCATCATCGACGAAGCCTCCCTCGCCGGAACCCTCGCCCTCGACACCATCACCGCGCACGCCGCCGCTGTCGGTGCGAAGGTGCTCCTCGTCGGTGACTGGGCACAACTCGCGGCGGTGGATGCGGGTGGCGCGTTCGGGATGCTCGTCCGCGACCGGGACGATGCCCCTGAGCTCACCGACGTCAGGCGGTTCCGGAACGAGTGGGAGAAACACGCCTCCCTCGGCCTCCGCATCGGCGACACCGACGTCATCGACACCTACCTCAACCACGACCGCGTCACCCCAGGAGGGTACGAGGACATCATCGAGCAGGCGTACCAGGCGTGGCGTGGCGACCAGGCTGCGGGGAAAGCGTCGGTGCTGATCGCGGAGACCCTCGACACCGTCTCGGAGCTCAACGCCCGCGCTCGCACCGATCGGATCTTGGCGGGCGACGTCGCCCTCGACGGCGTCCGGCTGCATGACGGGAACGAGGCCTCCCGCGGTGACCTCATCATCACCCGCCACAACGACCGGCGCCTCGCACTCGGGCGGGGGTGGGTGAAGAACGGCGACCGGTGGACGGTTGCCCGCGCCAATGATGACGGTTCCCTCACTGTCCGCCGCGCCCGCTCCAAATGGCGCACGACCATCACGCTTCCTGCCGCGTACGTGGGCGAGCATGTCGAGCTGGGGTACGCGATCACCGCACACCGTGCGCAGGGCTCCACAGTCGACACCGCGCACGCAATCGTCCACTCACCCGAGGTGACCCGGGAATCTCTCTACGTCGCCATGACCCGCGGCCGGGAATCCAACCGCGCCTACATCGCGACCGATGAACATCACCTCGAAGATCACCAGCACCGGGACGACCTGCAGATGACCGCGCGGAGCATCCTCTACGGCATCCTCCAGCATGTCGGTGCTGAGCAGTCCGCACACGAGACCATCACGACTGAGCAGGACATGTGGGGCTCGCTGGCCCAGCTGGCTGCCGAGTACGACACCATCGCCCAAGAAGCCCAGCAGGACCGGTGGGTCACACTCCTCGAACAGGGCGGCCTCACCCCACAGGCGATCGACGAGCTGGTGGAGACGGAGTCGTTCGGGATCCTCATCACCGAACTGCGCCGTCTCGAGGCCGACGGGCATGACATCAACGACCTCCTGCCACGCGTTATCCGTGCCGGTGGCCTCGACGGGGTCGAAGATCTCGGATCGCTGCTGCGATACCGAATCCAGAAGGTCGCCGCCACCTACCAGCCCTCGGCGAGTCGGGTGTCGCTGATCGCTGGCCTCATCCCGCGCGCGACGGGCATCACTGACCCAGCCATGCGCCAGGCACTCCAGGAGCGGGAGCAGCTGATGCAGCAACGCCTCGACGCCCTCACCACCACGGCGCTCGAACGAGCCGAGCCGTGGAGGAGAACCCTCGACGGCATGGATCGCGGCACTAGAGCGATCGCGGTGCGAGCGGTGGCCGCGTATCGCGACCGGTGGGGCATCACATCCACCAGCCCCCTCGGACCCGTCCCCGACGATGACGCACAGCGTATCGACTACGAACGCGCCCGCGCAGTCTTCCCCGACGTGCAGGACCGGGAGGCCTCTGAAGGTCGGGGGCCTTCGCGGTCGACTGGGCGCAGCCTCTCCTGATTTCGGCAACCACGACGAACTCTTCCTCCCGGAACGCGCGCGGCGTAAAGTGTCGAGTACGGCAGGACTCAACCAAGGGCCACCCCAGCGAATCTCAACCTGGGAGGCAGCACCTCTCGCCGACCGAGAGCCTCACATCACACACGCACCCGCCGGACAACGTCGACTTGCACTGTGCGTATGAAAGTGAGGCCATCGTGCTCACCACCCTCTGGAACCTCAGCATCCGAACCCGCATCTTCCTGCGCCGATGGATGCCCACGAACATCCTTCTCGACAAACTCCGAACCCGCCGAGGCCTCAAGTTCGGCGTCCCCGCGATGCTCCTCGGCGTCGTCTACATTCTCATCGCCGCCACCTGCACCGGCCTCATCGAGCGGGGCTGGAGCGAATGGCTCTACCTGGTCTTCTTCTGGGCATTCTGGAACGGCCTGATGTTCCTGCTCTTCGGACCCTGGAGCGTGATCCTCCTCACCCGCGTCCGCATACAGGAATGGCTTGTGGCCAGAGCCGAACGGCGCAGTCACGCCAGTTACCGCACCCCGCAGCCCGCCCCTGCATCGAGCACTGCTGCCTAGTGAGCCCCACGACACTTCTTCTCAGGGCAAGCTGGTATCTCCGGCAACACGAGGTCGACGCTGTCATGTCGATGCGTCGTGCCTTCACGAGCGCGGGACGCATCCGCGCCCCCTGTTGCTTTAAGTACCGTCCGACCGCGCCCTGAGCGACATCGAAGCGCTCGCCCATCTGAGCGAGCGTCTGCCCCGCCAAGTACATCCCCACCGCCACATCCACCTAGCCAGACTCAAGACCTTGTCGACGGATCTTCACCTTCGCCGCCCGAAGCCGTTTCAGCACCGTCAAACGGTCAAGACCCCGAGCATCACTGGCTTCCCGAGCTGACATCCCCGACTCCTAGTCAGACCGGAGCGCAGCGATCAGTTCGGGCGTGTACAAGGTTGGAGCTTTCTCAACTGCACAGGAAACCAACCCCAGACGTGTCCGTAACCGGGGTCACGCCAGCCGGCTCTAGGACCGGCGGCATCCCTCCTGGAGTCGAGTTTCGAGCCTTAGGCTGGCGGGCATGCAGGGCAGGACACGAGGTGCCCAGCGGTGGCGAGAGAGCTTTCATGAGCAACCGCGCTCGCCGTCGTTAGGACTTTCTCAGCTTCCACGTACATACCTCCACGCGCTCCTTCGTACTCGCAGTTCCACGCAGCAAGGCTCTGCCCGTATTGCAGGGCGTCGGCGATGTCGTCGGAACTGTGACCTCGGAATCCTGCTTGGCCATTGGCGGCGAGTCGAGAGAGCACTCCTGCAGTGCACCAGTCACCAGAGCCGCAGGTGTCGACGACCTCGGATGCGGGGACTGCATCGAGCTCTCTCCAGTCGGAGGCAACGCCGTCGGCCTTGTGGCGGAAGCGGAGCCCCCGCGACCCAAGCGTCTGAACCTCGAGAAGCGTCGCCGTGTCGGCAGACATGGTTCCGCCGGCATCGCTGAGTCGCTGATCTGCGTATTTGACGATGTGGGCGATCTTGATCGCTTCGGAGAAGAGTTTCGGGTCTGAGCGTCCGGAGGGTTCAAACACCACAAGTGCGCCGTGTTCCGCCGCGCGCTGCGCAAGGGTGAGGGCCGCTCGTGAGAGCCGGTCGAGGAAGAAGACCGCAGCGTCGTCAACGGCTGGCCCGACAGTCTCGAGAACATCGCGAGTGATTGGGCGGAAACTGGGGAGCCAGCTTCCGCACCGTGGACAAGTCCAAGTGAACTTGTGCTTTGCGACGCCGGCGCGAGTGACGTGGTTTTCTTGAATGATGATGGGCGTACTCGTCGTGGGGCCAGAATGGACGAAGTCGAGGTGAACGCCCCACCGCTCAAGATCTGCCGCGATACGAGTCGCCGCCGCGTCATGGTCCAGCCGGGCGATCGGGTATGAGGACCATCCGAGGTAAGCGAGGATGGAGAGGACGTTGCCGCATGTGCCGCCGGCCCAGGACTGGATGGGCCGATCGGGATCCGCGCTGATCACCAGGTCGAGAGCGATTAGGCCCGTTCCAAGGACCTTCGGATGAGCTGGACTAGTCATTGTCGATTCTCCGTAATAGCGGGCGATTTTTCGGGTATGGAGTTCCCTCGAGCCATACGTGCATCAGCTCGGGTGGTGCGAGCTTGTCATCGAGACTGCCCTGTAGTTCATAGCTGAAGTCCTCGAGGTAGACCACGGGGAGGTCTTTTTCGAGGGCCGCCAGGAGTGCCCCTAACGCCATGACCTTACTGCCGACCGGTGACAGTATCAGTTGGGATCCTCCGACCTCCCTGAACACGGGCTCTCGGAGCGCATGAAGACGCAGAACAGTTCGGTATAGATCGAGGGGGTCGTCTTCGTCGGCATGGACGATGCTGCGTGCATCCATCTGCCAGGGGAATCCGTCTGAGCCAAGGAGTTCTTCGAGAAGAGAGTCGCCGAGGCGCGGGTGGGTGGAGGGGAATGGCAGGATTGCGCAGACCTCATCAGGGTTGATGCTTTCGTAGATGCGGCGCAGGGTGGCTGCTCGCCCGCTGGCAAGCTGCGGGAGCCAGAGCTTTGCTGCTTGCTGGCCTCCCGACACAAGAGTCAACCCGCCGTTGAAACCGTGGACGGGCACGGCGGTGTCGGTGGGGATCGCTCGGATCTTCGCATCGAGTTCAGGTTGGTGCGCGACCATCACGTGCAGGTTCGCCGCTGACTGCCCCGAGTGAATCAGCTCGATGAGGTAGCGGATCATCGGAAAACTGGTGCCGACGGACAGCGCGCTGATATCGACGACTAGGTCTGTGTACTCCGTCAACTTCTGCGCGCTGAGCTTGCTGGCTGCGCGTCGTCCGCCGACGACGGAATTGTCGGCACCGAAGATCTCGACGTCGAGGATGGTGTGTGTAGGCACGATCGCCATGAGCTGTTCGAGGTTCGCTGTCGCGTACGCTGCAAGCGTCTTGTCTGATTCGGCGCGGGTCTCTTGGACGAACAACGCAGATATGCTCGCTGCGGTCGCGGTGCTTAGTGCGGTCGCGACTAAGCCTGTTCTGGGGTCGAAACCGGCACCTGCGATCATCAGGATCCGTCGCTCGGCGTTGTTGAAGTATTGCTCCACGAACGACTCGAGCTCTTCGCCACGATGCGTGATGGCCAGGTCCCACCGGTAGTTATTTGACATGTGTGGTGCCGCTCACGATTGCGGCCAGGTCGCCCACAGTTCTTTCGAGGAATCCCCCGCGGTTGAGAGTGAGGCCGTGTTTGAGCAGTAGCGTTCCGCCAAGCTCGATCAGGCACCATTTCTGCTTTTTCGTTCCGTGGTCCTGCACAAGGGTGATCGCGTTATAGGCGACTGCGAACTGGAGAATTTTGGCCAGCTGTGGGTGCGTCGTGGGGATCTGCTCGAACTCCTCTTGCAGAATCCCGAACGCGATTGCTCCTCCCTTCAAGGACGCGTTGGGTTCCATGCTCTTGAGGACGCACTGCGTCGCAATTTCCTCGACGAGGCCTCTTACAGCGCGGGCGTGGGGGAAGTCCCATTCGCGAACCAGTTCGGTTGCTCGCTCGCGGAGGAGTTTGTTCTGTTCACGGCTAGTGAGCGTGAGTTCTCGCCCGCGAATCAACTTGGTCTCGAGATGGTTAACCAGTACGCCCGCAAGCTGCAGAAATTGTTCGGCGTTTTCCGAGCTCGCGTCGCACAGAGTGTCTATGCCGAAGTAGTACGGTCGATCGAATTCATGGAGCAGATGTATCTCGGCCCCGTCAACAACTCCAGCGTCAACCGCGATTGGCTTTGAGGGTTCAGGGTCGAAGTCATCGCTGTCAGCGCCAAACAGGTCCAGTTGCGAGGCGTGCGCTTTGGTGCGCTTCAGGTAGCGTTCCATGACGATTTCCAGGCAGGCGAGGCGAAGCTCCTCGCTCGCGCGCGAACTGAGATACCCATCGACTTTTGACTCAAGTTCCGCCCGACGGGCCGGCGTTACGTTTGTCCGTCGCTGAACAGTATCTGCGTGCTTTCGGAGGCGTTCTACTTTGGAGGCGCTTAACGGTTCGGGGACGGTAGCGAGGAGGGAGCTCAGCTCTGTGAGTCGGCGACGGTTGAAAGAGTCCATGCGACGCAAATACCGATTACTCATGTCTTTCGCCATCTTGCGGAAGGCGTCCCGTTCTCGCTTTCGACCCTTATCGTTCTGCATTTTGATGTAGGTAATCTCGCGCTCTGATGACAGCCCCGGCGAAAGCAGCACTTGCCGAGGAGTCAACGCGTCGAACCTGGTGATCACCCACCGCGCTACTTTCAGCTCTCTGCGGGCGAGCCACCTGCGTAGTAACTCGAATTGGTCTGCTTGCAGGGAGTGCGCATCATCAAGAATAATGAGCGGCCGGAGAACGAGCGTCTCAGAGTCGTGGGTTACCTCCACCGTATCGATGACGTCGAATGGTCGGTAGGCTGTCGATGCTGTCTTAGAGATCGAGTCCACGCTCGGCGGAACGAGAGCGGCCGAGATGCGGTAGATCGCTAGTTCGATTTCTGTCGCCTTCGCGAGCACATCAGCCGTGTCGGTCCCGCCGATTGACGCCGCCGCTGCGCCAGCATTCTCGCGAGGAATGATTCGAATCGCTTCGAGTGGTACCCCCGTGGTCTGCAAGTTACTGATCCAGGCGAGCACAGCCCTAGCCTGGATCAGTGCCGTCATGAGGCCCAGCTTTAGGTCGTCGGGGTAAGGAAACTCCCAGAACTCGCGGTACTCAGATTCTAGAGGAATACGCGCGCCAAGAACTGTCGGAACGCCGTCGCGAACCGCCCCGCATTGCGCCAGCGTGGCGATTAACGGCCGGTAAGTGTCGAGCGATTCGTTCTGTAGGAGGGTACGGATCGTGGCGTACTGGAACAACCGAGTCATCGTGGTCTTCCCGCTTCCCGGGGTCCCGATGATCATCACTAAACGATCTAGCAGCCGGTCTTCTCTCGCCGGCTGGTGGAAGAAGGTGGTGAGCGGCTCGGGGGAAACGACAGAAAGGAACGCTTCGTCGTCGCGAAGGTACTCAGTCGCACGTTTCTCGAAGGGGTTAGCCATCACAATCTCCTCTACACGTGCCGCTGTCGTCGCCGGAATAGTGGCCTCATGGCCGGTATCGGCGGAGAGTCCTGGCCATCGGACTCAGCCCAGAGCAGAGCCACTGAGTTGTTCGGCGTGTTGTGCTCAAGGACGACGGGGAGAGCGCACCCACCGTATCCAAGGTCAATTCGATCTACTCCACCAACGCTCGTGTGGGTCGTTTGGATGGCAGGATCGTAATACTTGCGTGCCAGAGCAATAAAGGCCTGATCCTCAGGGGCTTCGTCACGCATCGGGAGGGACTCTGGAAGCACTGTTCCGAACGAGACCACGACAGATCCCCACCCGGCGTCGCTGAAGAATTTTTGTGAGTCCACGATGTTCTTGCGCACCTTCTTTTCGGCAGAGTGCGAAGCGATGTAGTGGTGCACGCAAAGCTTCCAATCGGGGGCGAACAGTTCATCCCGGATTTGAGCAATCGAATCACGAAACCGGGTCATCTTGCCTTTCCAGCGATCCGAAACCTCATCAAAACGCAGGAATGACGTGCCTGTCGCCGTAAAGTCATCGATCAGGTAGACCATCTCGAAGCGAGCTTCAGGATCTTCCAGCGCTTTGCGCAGATCAGAAAGAAGGTCTCGCCACTTTTCAGGATCCAACTGGGTTGTGGGAGCTACTTGTTCGTTGCTCAGTCTGCCGACATTGCTGTGCCGGAGCGTGTCGATGCGGGCTCCGTCGCTGAGTCCAAGGAAGAGTGTTTTGCGGCGCAGCACGTCCATCTCATCTCTGAGATCTGGCCTGCTAAGGACTACCCAGGGAGACACCTGGCTACGGGCCGCGATCGTGCGAGTGAACTGATCGTGGGCAATCTTCGGGTAGAACTGCTCAACCAGATGCTGGGTCTCACTGAGGCCGATGAAAACAAGCCGCCTCCTAATGAACCCGTAGGCAGTCTCGCGTTCAGTTGGATCGAACTGCTGCAACCACGTCACAAGGCTCTCGATAAACCGCATTCCAGCCTGAAAGTCTCGGTACGCGTCGTACTTGATCGACGAGATGAATGCTAGCCAACGGTACTCTTCCCGGGCGCGGTCGTCATCCCAGCCCATGATCTGGCCGAGAACCCGCTTGCTCAAGTCGTCGTTCATCGCAGTGTCCCTTCCGCGAAACGCGTGCGGCCATCGCCATCGATCTGAAGAGCACGCAAGTATTCCAAGGTAGTCGCTGGACCGCGCTGACCCGGCGACCCTAGGTTCCAACAGGTTTCACGAGACACGGATGTCTGATCCACGCTGAGGGCGAGGGGGAGGGAGAGGAGTTCGTGATCGTTTCCGGGCCAGAGCCCGCGGTCTCCGATCGCGAGGATAGAGTCAGTTCCCGCGATCTCGCTCACTCTCGTTGAAACGTTCAGCTTGGAAGCGGACGGGCTGAGGATATCGATCGAATGGCTGGATCGCAGCGCCGTCACGTTGGCCGCGGATTCGCGAACGACGGCCTGCACGATCTCCCACAGTCGCTCCTCTCGCAACGTGCCTCGCGCAGTGACGGTGAGCTGGTTGCGACGGTGGTCCTGCTGTGTTTGTGCCGCTAGTTCTGGTTGTGCGAGCAATCGTTCGGCGATCCCACGGAGCTCTGGAACAGGTAGCTGTTCGACGAGAGGCGTTGAATCGTCGTCGAGTGAACTGATCTCGGCGCCGTTGTAGTAGCCCACGACGACTCGCGGCCAGTGCGCCTGTGAGATCGCTTCCTGGAACGCATGGCGGACAGACTTGCCACGACCTGTTGCGATACCGACCGGGAGACCAGCGTTGAGCAGCCGTACCAGCTCAGACAAAACATCTGGCTGAGGCGGACTAAAGCGATGCCTTGTATCGACGACCGTACCGTCGTAATCAAGTACGACTCCACCAATCGACGCGGTTGTTAGCTTCCGCTGGAAGCTACGCAAAGCTCGTCGCCAATCTGCGAGCTCAGACGCCTCAGCAAGTTGTCGGACGGTTCGCCCTGACTTGCGTTCGATCGCCACGGCAGCTCGCCGAGTCAGTCCGGAGGGGCGTGGGAGCGCGGGTCGGCGCGAGGGTGCAAGGTGATAGATGCGTCGACCAAAGTCAGGCACGCCTGGGTCGCCCGGGTCGATACCACGGGCTTGTCCAGCCCAGTCCGATAGGCGGAACGCGGCGATAAGAGAAACGAGGCTGGAGTGAACTGGGGAACCAGTCACCGGAATTCTTGCAATTGGAATCTCGGGCGGGAGAAGCGCCAGGGTGCGTTCAGCTATGTCTTCATCGTCATCGCCGATGAGCGCCACAACGCCAGTTTGGTCCGCCCTCTTGGCTAGCCAGTGATGCCTGCCGTGTGCAAAGTTTCGGAAATCGGCAATCTGTGCATGCCCGAGCGCAGCTTCAGTGAACTTTGATTCCAAGTCGACCGCGCCGACCGCACCGCTCGAGCCGTGGAGAATGATCGTCGTATCGCGGTCCCAGAGCGTGCTCGCGAGTTCTCGCCAACGGGTGACCAGCGGCGAAGCTTCGTCGACGGCGTCAATAACGCTCTGGAGGCCATGGCTCTCCCAACTCACTGAGCCCGGCGTGACCGTACTGTACGCACGACCGAGGATCGCCGCCGCACCGAAGAGCGTGTTAGTCGCGAGGAACCCGTCTTTCCCGGTGGGCGGCGCATAGGCGAGGAGATCCATGTACGGATGAGCTTTAGCGATCTGTCCGATCTTGCTGTCGTTCCGCCCAATGAGCGCGGCTAGCTGGCGTGGCTCATCGCCTACGAGTGCTTTCGCAGCTCCCACGATGTCGACGTTGTTCCCGCTCGCGCTCAGAAGCCAGATCGAGGTGTCAGGATCGTGTTGTACCGCCGTGGACTCGAGAGGAGTCAAGACGGCACTTACGTGGCCGCTCGCGACTCTGTGGAAAAAAGCGAGAGCGTGAGCGGTGGAGAGGGACCCTCCCGAACCAACGGCGACGAGGGGACCCAGGAGCGCGGTTTGAAGGGCAGCTTCCAGATCGGAGAGGTCCAGACTCATGGCCCAACCTAGCGTTTCGGAGAGCTTCGCCATCTCTCCTTGATAGGGCTTCGCCATCGTTGAAGACTCCTCCGTCTATGCGCTGCTTCGTTCCTCCGCTGCGCTCACACCCGGCGCCTCACTGTCCACCCCATCCTACCGGGGACCGAGGGTCAGCCTCGAAGCGTTTGGGGCCAGTTGACGACGTGCGCCGCAAGCCGAAGCGTCAGAGCACGTCATCCTCACGATGCCAGCAGTCGATCGCATCCGTTTTGAGACGTCGGGCGTCCCGCAGCTGAGATGGTACGGCGCTCCTTCACGACGTGTGGCTAGAGATTGCACGGATGAGCGGTGGGCGCATGGTTACCCCAGCGGCCACTAAGTAGCGACCCACTGTGCCTTGCGCGACACCAAAGCGCGCGCCGATCTGAGCGAGTGTCTGTCTCGACTGGTACATCGCCACGGCTGCGTCCACTTGCTCGGGAACGAGACCCTGTCGACGGATCTTCACACCCGCTGCTCGGAGCCGCTTGAGCACCGTCACCCTGTCAAGACCACGAGCATCACCGATCTCCCGAGCTGACATCCCCGACTCGTAGTCAGACCGGAGCGCAGCGATCAGTTCGGGCGTGTACGGGGTTGGAGCTTTCTCAACTGCACAGGAAACCAGCCCCCGCGTGTCGGTAGCCGGGGTCACCTCACGCAACTCACGGACCAACGTGATCCCCGCCTTCGCCCGAGATATCAACGATCTCAGCGGGTGACGCGAGTTTGGAACCTTGTCCAGCCAGGAGCACCCTTCACTTCCTTCGCTCAGGAGTACCGCAGGGCGGAGATGGCGTCGTCCACTCGCCAGAACTCCCCGACGATGCGGAACGCGCCCGTCGCCAGATGCAATCGCTCAGCGCGGTAGCGGAGTCCGAGCGGGTCGGCGACGATGCGGAGGTGCCCGAGCACTCTCTCCGTCTTGTCCTGGACGCGCCACAGATGATCGGCTGCGCGAACCAGATGTTCGCGCGGCGAGGACAACTGCGGTGTCGCATAGGGCACCTCGGGCAATGACGTGATCTGGCTGTCGGACATGGGATTCTCCTTCCGCTTTCGAACATATGACCGACCTCCGACATTGCGGACCGCGGACGGTATGCGCGGCAGTCGCGACTCGTCCTGCACTTCTCCGTGCAGCCGCTGCTTCTCCACACAGCGCGCAGTCCGGGCGGTCTGGCTCGCCGTTGAACGCGCACGCTGGGTGCACGCCGGGCGAACGCCCCGGGGATCGAAGGAGACATGATGACCGAACTACTCACCGTCGTGGGCAGAGTCGCGACGGACCCGGTGCGCGGCCAGACCCGCGGGGGGACCGCCGTGACGAACTTCCGCCTCGCGAGCACCCACCGCCGGCTCGATCCCGTGACCCAGGTGTGGGTCGACGGCGAGACGAACTGGTTCTCCGTCGCGGCCTTCCGCCAGCTCGGCGAGCACGCGAAAGCGTCGCTCCGCTGTGGCGACAGCGTGATCGTGACCGGTCGCCTCAAGATCCGCAACTGGGAGAGCAACGGGAAGAGCGGCACCAGCGTCGACATCGAAGCCGACGCGATCGGTCACGACCTGCGGTGGGGGACGACCGCCTACTTGCGCACGCCGCGCTCCTCGGCAGCGGAGACCTCCGTTCGCGCGACCGCGGAACAGGAGCCCGCACAGCACGAACCGCTGGACGAGTCGGATGTTCCCCTGTCGCTGTCGAGCGCATGGGACGAGCTGCCAGGGGTGACGGATTCTGCAGGCCTGTCGCACTGAACGGGACCGGCGCTGCGCCCCGTACGAGAGAGAGCGGTGCGCAGCAGCTGACGCCCAGCGGGCACGTAGACTCGGGTCGTGTTTCGACGATCGGGATTACCTGCACGACGAGCTGTCGGGGCGGCAGGGGCGGTAGCGCTGCTGCTCAGCCTCGTGGCCTGCACTCCGAGCGCGACCGAGTCGCCGGCCAGTGCGTCGCCGGTGCCGTCGGTCAGCCCGACAGCGTCCGGACCGACGTTGGTGCCCGACGGCACCGCCGACGACAACCTCCCACTGTTCACCGCCGTGGCCAATGCGGTCTGGTCGAGTGATCAACGCGGAGCGGGTCGCGCGTACGTCGATGCGCTCATCGCTGCGGGGTTCGAGAAGGATTCCATGCAGGTGACGCAGGACACGTCCACAGTGGGCAACCCCGCGGAGAGCCTGCAGTTCTCCGTGCGATGGGGTGACAAGGAGTGTCTGATCGGACAGGTCGGGCCGTCCACCGGCCAGGTCGTCACGGCCGTGATGCCGCAGTTGGCAGAAGGACGTTGTCTGGTCGGAACCACACGGTCGATCGACTGGTGACCCCAGCGAGGGCCGGTAGGCTGGAGTGTCGATCTTCGACGCCAATAGAAGGAGCGGTTTTCGGTGGCTGAGTACATCTACTCGATGGTTCGTGCGCGTAAGGCGGTGGGCGAGAAGCTCATCCTCGACGACGTCACGATGGCGTTCCTCCCCGGGGCGAAGATCGGCATGGTCGGCCCGAACGGTGCCGGTAAGTCGACGATCCTCAAGATCATGGCGGGGCTCGACACGCCCTCGAACGGTGAGGCCAAGCTGTCGCCGGGATACAGCGTGGGCATCCTCATGCAGGAGCCGGAGCTCGATGAGTCCAAGACCGTCCTGGAGAACATCCAGGACGGTATCGCGATCAAGGCCAAGGTCGACCGCTTCAACGAGATCTCCGCATTGATGGCCGACCCCGACGCGGACTTCGATGCTCTCCTCGCTGAGATGGGCGGTCTCCAGGAGGAGATCGACGCTGCCGACGGTTGGGACCTCGACTCCCAGCTCGACCAGGCGATGGATGCTCTCCGCACTCCGCCCGGCGATGCGGCGATCGCCCCGCTTTCCGGTGGAGAGAAGCGACGCGTCGCGCTCGCGAAGCTGCTGCTGCAGAAGCCGGATCTCCTGCTCTTGGACGAGCCCACCAACCACCTCGACGCCGAGAGTGTCCTCTGGCTCGAGCAGCACCTCCAGGCCTACAAGGGCGCAGTGATCGCGATCACTCACGACCGGTACTTCCTGGACCATGTCGCCGAGTGGATCGCCGAGGTCGACCGTGGCCGTCTCATCGGTTACGAGGGCAACTACTCGACCTACCTGGAGAAGAAGGGCGAGCGCCTCGAGATCCAGGGCAAGAAGGACGCGAAGCTCGCGAAGCGCCTCAAGGAGGAGCTCGACTGGGTGCGTTCCAGCGCGAAGGGGCGCCAGACGAAGTCGAAGGCCCGACTCGCCCGCTACGAGGAGATGGCGTCGGAGGCGGAGCGGACTCGTAAGCTCGACTTCGAAGAGATCCAGATCCCCGCCGGGCCTCGTCTCGGAAGCGTCGTGATCGAGGCGAAGAAGCTCCAGAAGGGCTTCGACGATCGTGTGCTGATCGACGGCCTGAGCTTCAGCCTTCCGCCGAACGGCATCGTGGGCGTCATCGGCCCGAACGGTGTCGGAAAGACGACTCTGTTCAAGACGATCGTCGGACTGGAGCCCCTGGACGCCGGCGATCTGAAGATCGGTGAGACGGTCAAGATCAGCTACGTCGACCAGTCGCGCTCCAACATCGACCCGAACAAGACGTTGTGGGAAGTCGTGTCCGACGGACTCGACTACATCACGGTCGGCAAGACGGAGATCCCCTCGCGCGCCTACGTGTCGAAGTTCGGTTTCAAGGGACCTGACCAGCAGAAGAAGGCCGGTGTGCTCTCCGGTGGTGAGCGGAACCGCCTGAACCTGGCTCTCACGCTGAAGGAGGGCGGCAACCTGCTGCTGCTCGACGAGCCTACGAACGACTTGGACGTCGAGACGCTCAGCTCGCTCGAGAACGCCCTCCTCGAGTTCCCCGGCTGCGCCGTGGTCATCACCCACGACCGGTGGTTCCTGGACCGCATCGCCACCCACATCCTCGCCTATGAGGGCACGGACGACGCTCCCGCCAAGTGGTACTGGTTCGAGGGGAACTTCGAATCCTACGAGGAGAACAAGATCGAGCGCCTCGGCGCGGATGCGGCCAAGCCTCACCGCTCGACCCACCGCAAGCTGACGCGCGACTGAGGTATCGATGAGCGAGCCGACCTCGACGCCGGGACCGCGCCTGCACATCCCGATCCAGCTCCGCTGGGGCGATCTGGATGCGTTCAATCACGTCAACAACACCTCGATGCTCAAGCTTCTCGAAGAGGCTCGAGTCAGGGCGTTCTGGCGCGCGGGTCCCGGCGAGGAGGCTCCCTCGACCGCGGTGCTCGATTCGGGTATCGAAGAGGGCATCCTCACGCTGATCGCGCGGCAGGAGATCGAGTACCTCGCGCCGGTGCCCTATCAGCGCCGCCCGCTCGAGGTGCAGATGTGGTTCGGCAAGCTCGGGGGATCGAGCGTCGAGGTCTGCTATGAAGTTCACAACGACCCGAGCGCGAACCCGCGGGAATTGTACGCACGTTCGACCGCCATCATCGTGCTCGTGGACGCCAAGACCGGCAGGCCCACCCGCCTCACCCAGGAGATGCGTGATGTCTGGGAGCCGTTCGTCGGCCCCTCGATCGTCTACGCCCACCGCTGAGCCGATTCCGGGTGGGAATGTTGCCGACACTCCCGCCGTTATCGTCCGGCTGATCGACGGAGACGGTGCCCAGATCACGGTGCCCGGATGGCGGATCGGTCGAGGCTACTCGGTGCCCTCGGGAACGCGGATCATGATCTCCTGAGCGACGTTCGCGATGAGCGTGCCGTCCTGCGTGTAGATCCGTCCCGTCGCCAGACCGCGACCACCGCGCGCATTCGGCGACTCCTGCACGTACAACAGCCACTCATCGACGCGCGCCGGACGGTGCCACCACATGGCGTGGTCGAGACTCGCGACCTTGAGACCCGGGAACGACCAGTACAGGCCGTGGGCGCGCAGGATCGACTCCTGGATCGACATGTCGCTCAGGTAGGCGAGCGCGGCGCGGTGCAGCCGCGGATCATCCGGCAGGGGAGCGCGCATGCGCATCCACACGCCCTGGCGCGGAACGCGTTCCGGATCGTCCGCGACGAACAGAGGGTGACCGATGTGACGGATGTCGGCGGCGCGTTCGCTCAGCATGCGGCGTGCGCCTCCGGCGAGACCGGCCACACGATCCTCGTCCGGCAGCAGGCTCTCCGGCGCCGGCACGTCGGTCGGCATGGGCTCCGCATGTTCGACTCCCGGCCCCTCGTCCTGGAACGAGGCGATCATCGAGAAGATCGGCACGCCGTTCTGATATGCCTGCGACCGCCGCGTCGAGAAGGAGCGGCCGTCGTGGATGCGGTCCACGGCGATCGTGATGCCCTGGCTGGCGTCTCCGGGCCGGAGGAAGTACCCGTGCATCGAGTGCACGGCCCGATCCTCGGGAAGAGTGCGTTCGGCCGCGATGAGACTCTGCGCGAGAACCTGACCGCCGTAGATCCGCCCGGTCGGCATCGGATGCGAGTCGCCGGTGAAGATGTCCTCGGTGGTACGGGCTTGCGTGAAATCGAGGTCGAGCACCTCGAGCAGACGCTCGACACTCCGGACCGCAGGGTTCTCCGGGCTCATGAACATCCTCTCCGCGACCGCACGCGCGGCACCGTTGGTAGTTTAGAACGCGTGCCGCACCAGCTTCTCCTCGCCGACGCCGATACTTCCAGAGACGTTCTGACATTCGTCGGCAGGGCGGCGAGGATCACTGATCAGGGTGTGCGGCTCCAAGCAGCGCGCGGGGTGCTCGCCCTGACGACCGCCGCGCTCGCGCCCCACGGACTGTTCGACCAGACTCCCACTGTGCTGGCGATGAGGATCGTGCATGCCGATCCCGAACTGGAATGCGATCTCGTGGTGAGCGAGCTCACGGCCGGTGACGACGAGCGCAGCCTCACGCTGCCCGAGACCGGGCTCTCGCCTGCCTGGGCCGGTGTCGCGCCTCCGCGCTCCGACTGGCAGCCGCTGACCACGCTGGACGCCTCCGTGATCGCACGACGTGCGCAATGGGGCATCTCGGCCGTTGCGCGCGGTGCGACACCCGGCGCCGGCGAGGAGGCCGTGCGCGCGCTGCGGGCCGCGATCTGGGGCGAGCCCGATGAGGACCTCGCCGATCTGCCCCGCGGTATCGCCTTCGCGGCCGATGCGCTCGGGTTCATCTCGGGTGAGGAGCAGGTGCCGGTCACGCGCTCCGGTCGATGGACGCGGCTCGCGTTCCGGCGCGGCCACGTCCTCGCGCGGGGACCGGTCGCGTCCGGTCTCACCGCCGTCCGCGGCACCGGTGCGTCCGAGTAGCCGCCGGCGCGGTCACAGAGCCGCTGCGCGACCCGCCTGACGCCCGGAGAACAGGCAGCCGCCCAGGAACGTGCCCTCCAGTGCGCGGTATCCGTGCACACCGCCTCCGCCGAATCCACTGGCCTCCCCGGCGGCGAAGAGACCGGGAATCGCCTGGCCGTCGGCACCCAGCGCTCGCCCGTCGAGATCGGTGTTGATTCCGCCGAGGGACTTGCGCGTGAGCACGTGCAGCTTCACCGCGACCAGCGGGCCCGCGGACGGATCCTGCAGACGGTGCGGTGCGGCGGTGCGGATGAGCTTGTCGCCACGGTATCCGCGCATCGAGCGCAGCATCCCGATCTGCGCGTCCTTCGTGAAGTCGTTGTCGATCTCCCGGTCGCGTGCGATCACCTCACGGCGCACATTGTCGATGTCCAGCGCCTCTCCGCCCGGGTGCTGACGCATCTGTTCCAGCAGCGACTCGAGGTCGTTCTCCACGATGAAGTCCGGTCCCTCGTCGAGGAAGGCCTGGACAGGGCCTGTCGGGCCCTTGGCGAGACGTGACTTGAGGAGCAGGCCCACGTCCTTGCCGGTCAGATCGGGATTCTGCTCGCTGCCGGAGAGCGCGAACTCCTTCTCGACGATCTGCCGCGACGTGACGAACCAGGAGTGATCGTGCCCGGTGGTGCGCAGATGGGCGAGTGTGCCGAGGGTGTCGAACCCGGGGAAGAGCGGCACAGGAAGACGCGTGCCGGTGGCATCGAGCCAGAGTGACGACGGTCCCGGCAGGATGCGGATGCCGTGCGAGGGCCACACCGGGTTCCAGTTCGTGATGCCCTCCACGTAGTGCCACATGCGATCGCCGTTGATCAGCCTCGCACCCGCGGCAGCGCTGACCGCGTGCATGGAGCCGTCGACATAGGCGGGCACCCCGGTCAGCATCTGAGCCGGGGGAGTCCCCAGGCGTGCGGGCCACGCCGCCCTCACGAGGTCATGGTTTCCGCCGATACCGCCCGAGGCGACGATCGTGGCTCCGGCAGTGATCTCGAACTCGCCGATCTCATCGCGCGATGTCGGGACTCCCCGTTCGGCTCTGCTGGAGGCGAGCACCACTCCGCGCGCGCCGGTGACGGCCCCGTCGGTGCTCGTGAGCTCGGCGACGCGGTGTCGGGGAAGGATCGTGATGCGCCCATCTCGCTCGCCCTGCTCCACGGCGGCGGCGAACGGGGCGACGACACCGGGACCGGTGCCCCAGGTGATGTGGAAACGCGGCACGGAGTTGCCGGGACCGATGGCGCCGTATCCGCCACGCTCGGCCCATCCGACGACCGGGAAGAAGCCCACGCCGCGTTCACGCAGCCAGGCGCGTTTCTCGCCGGCGGCGAACTGCAGGTAGGCCTCAGCCCAGCGACGCGGCCACTCGTCCTCCGGGCGGTCGAACGCGGCGTTCCCGAACCAGTCCTGGGTCGCGAGTTCGACCGAATCGCGGATGCCCATGCGTCGTTGTTCGGGAGAGTCGATGAAGAAGAGCCCGCCGAACGACCACCAGGCCTGACCGCCTAGATTCGTGCGGGGTTCCTGATCGATGAGGATGACTCGACGCCCGGCCTCGAGCGCCTCGGCGGCGGCGACGAGCCCGGCCAACCCCCATCCGATCACCAGGACGTCTGTGGACAGGGGTGTGTTCGTCATCAGCTCTCCGTTGATTCCTGACGTGACCGGGTCTCGAGCGTCGGACGACCGTCGGCTGCGGCGCCGATGCCCGAGGGCTCGAATGTGTTCACCATGGCATAGGCCGCGCGCTCCAGGTAGTCCCACAGCGTGGATTCGTGCAAAGGTGACAACTTCGCCTCGTCGAGAGCAGTGCGCATGTGCTGGAGCCAACGATCACGAGCGTCGGGATCGACGTGGAAGGGCATGTGCCGCATGCGCAGACGCGGGTGCCCGCGCGTCTCGCCGTAGGTCGTGGGACCGCCCCAGTACTGCTCCAGGAAAAGCAGGAGCCGCTCCTCGGCAGGACCCAGGTCTTCTTCCGGATACATCGGCTTCAACACCGGGTCGAGGGCGACTTCGCGATAGAAGACCGAGACGATCTTCGCGAACATCTCACGACCGCCGACTTCGTCGTAGAAGGTCACTTCGGGGCGCTCCCGTCATCGGTGGGCTTCTTGCGGCGCCAGATCCCGCGATCGGGGATGACCGGCACGCCGGTGACGGCGTTGGGGCGCGTCTTGGGCGGGTTGGCACCGCGCACGCGGCGCGCACCTTCGAGACCGGTCGGAGTCACTGCTTCCATGCTCGGAATGCTGATCTCCTTCTCGGTGAGCGCCGTGCGCAGGCGCTTGCGCAGTTCCTGGGCGACGTCGTCCTTGGCGTTGGCGCGGGCCTTGATCACGATGCGCACGACGAGTGCCTCCCCGGTGATCGCCTCCAGACCCCACAACTCGGGCTTCTCCACGATGCGCGTACGCCATTTCGGGTCCTTCGCCAGTGCCTGAGCGGTCTCGAGCATCGTCTGCTCGACCACCTCGAGGTCGGACTCGGCAGGGACACCGATGTCGATGATGGCCCGAGCCCAGCCCTGCGACATGTTGCCGATACGGGTGACCTCGCCGTTGCGCACGTACCAGAGCGTGCCGTTCACATCGCGGACCTGTGTGATCCGAACGCTCACGTACTCCACGACTCCGCTGGCGAGGCCCAGGTCGACCACGTCGCCGATTCCGATCTGGTCCTCGGCGACGAGGAACATGCCGTTGAGCACGTCCTTGACGATGTTCTGAGCGCCGAAACCGAGACCGGCACCGACAGCGGCGGTGAGGAGTGTGAGAGAGCCGAGAAGGGCGTTGTCGAGGGTGTTGACGATCAGCACGATCGCGATGACCACGAGCATCACGTTCACGATGTTCTGCAGGATCGTGCCGAGCGTACGCGTGCGTTGCACCAGGCGCATGTCGGCGAGCGGGGAGCGCTCCAGCGCCTGCGTGTCATCGACGGACGCCTTGCTCTTGGCGCTGTCGACGATGCGGTGCACGACCCGACGGATCACGACTCGGAGGACGAGGCCGATGACCACGCAGCTGGCGATGATCATGGCGACCGCGAAGGCCTTCCAGCCCACCTTCACCAGCACGTCGAGGATCGGCTGCAACCACTCCGGTACGGCAGATGGCACGGTCGGATCGTTCACATCAAAGGGGATCATCATCAGTACCAGATCCTAGCGATCGGGCCTCTGCGCGGGCTGGATGCACCGCGGAGAGGCCCGATCGACGAGGCGCGTCGTGTCAGTCGTCGGCGTCGCGGGACTGGGCCGCGAGGGAGCGCTCGACATCGGCGAGGTTCTCGAGGACCAGACGGCGCAGCGCGGGAGCGGCGTCCTGGTTCGTCGAGAGCCAGGCCCGAGTCGCGTCACGCAGCTCGACGTTCGCCAGGGCGGTCGGGAAGAGGCCGACCACGAGGTACTGCGCGATCTGGTAGCTCCGCGATTCCCAGATCGGGAGCAGCATGTCGAAGTATGCCGGAACGAACTCGGCGAGCGCGTCGACGCCCGCGGGGTGCACGAAACCGAGCGCTGCAGAACGGACGATCGTGTTGGGAGCGTCATCGCGCTCGATCAGCGACGCCCACGCGGCCTTCTTCGAGGCGGAGTCGGGCAGCGCGGCCCGTGCCTGTGCGGCGAACTCCCCGCCCTTGGCCGTGTTGTCCGCAGCCAGAGCCGCGTCGATGGTCGTCGCATCCGTGGCCCCGATCGTGGCGAGCCCGACGAGCAGCTGCCAGCTCAGGTCCGCATCGATCTCGAGCCCGGCGAGCGTCTCCTCACCCGCACGGAGACGACCGATGATGCCGGCGTGCTCCGGGGTGACGAGCGAGTTCGCGAACGCGGTCACGAACTGCAACTGGCTGTCGCTGCCGGACGCAGCGGATTCCGCGAGGGCCCAGAGCCCGTCGGCGACCTTGAGACGCGCCTCGGCGCGCTGCTCGGGGGCGACGTACAGGTTCACCGCGGTGCGCAGCTGCGCGAGGGTCGTGCGGACGGTCGTCGACTCGGTCTCGCGGCCGATGTTGCCGAGCACCAGGTCGATGTAGTCCGATGCGGCGCTCTCAGCATCGCGGGTCTGATCCCACGCCGCGCCCCAGACGAGCGAGCGGGCCAGAGGATCGTGGATGTCGGCCAGATGCGCGATCGCGGTCGCCAGCGACTTCTCATCGAGGCGGATCTTCGCGTAGGCGAGATCGTTGTCGTTGAGCAGGACGAGATCAGGACGTGCGATGCCCTGCAGCTCTGGCACCTCGGTGCGGTCGCCGTCGACGTCCACCTCGACATAGTGCGTGCGGGTCAGCGAGCCGCCGGTGAGCGTGTAGAAGCCGATCCCCAGGCGGTGCGGGCGGATCGTCGGGTAGTCGGCCGGCGCGGTCTGAGTCACGGCGAAACGCGAGATGACGCCGTTGGCGTCATCGGCGATGACCGGCTCGAGCGTGTTCACGCCTGCCGTCTCCAGCCACTTCTTCGACCAGGTGCTCAGGTCACGACCACTCGTGGCCTCCAGCTCGACGAGCAGGTCGCTGAGCTCGGTGTTACCCCACGCGTGCTTCTGGAAGTACTGCGAGACCCCGCCGAAGAACGCCTCGATACCGACCCACGCTGCCAGCTGCTTGAGCACCGATCCGCCCTTGGCGTAGGTGATGCCGTCGAAGTTGACCTGCACGTCCTCGAGATCGTTGATCTCGGCGACGATCGGGTGCGTCGAGGGGAGCTGGTCCTGACGGTAGGCCCAGGTCTTCTCCATGGCGTTGAACGTGGTCCACGCCTCGGTCCACTCGGTGGCCTCGGCCGTGGCGATCGTCGAGGCCCACTCGGCGAAGGACTCGTTGAGCCACAGGTCGTTCCACCACTTCATGGTGACGAGGTCGCCGAACCACATGTGCGCGAGCTCGTGGAGGATCGTGACGACGCGACGTTCCTTGACGGCATCCGTCACCTTGCTGCGGAACACGTAGGTCTCGGTGAACGTGACCGCGCCGGCGTTCTCCATGGCGCCCGCGTTGAACTCGGGGACGAAGAGCTGGTCGTACTTGGCGAAGGGGTACGGGACGCCGAACTTCGACTCGTAGTAGGCGAAGCCCTCGCGGGTCTTGTCGAAGATGTAGTCGGCGTCGAGGTGCTGCCACAGGCTCTTGCGTCCATAGACGCCGAGAGGGATGACCCGGCCGGAGGCGCTGGTGAGCTCGGAGAACGTCGACTGGTAGGGGCCGGCGACGAGCGCCGTGATGTACGACGAGATCCGCGGCGTGGGCTCGAAGCCCCAGGTTGCGATCGTGTCGTCATCATGCACGATCGGCTCAGGGGTGGGGGAGTTGGAGACGACCTTCCACGCGGAGGGTGCCGTGATCGTGAACTGGAACGTCGCCTTGAGGTCGGGCTGCTCGAACACCGCGAACACGCGGCGGGAGTCGGGAACCTCGAACTGCGAGTAGAGATAGACCTCGTCGTCGACGGGGTCGACGAACCGGTGCAGTCCTTCCCCGGTGTTCGTGTAGAGGCAGTCCGCATCGACGACGAGCACGTTCTCGGCCTGCAGACCGCTGAGTGCGATGCGCGAGTCGGCGAAGACCTCTTCGGGGTCGAGCTGCTCGCCGTTCAGCGAGATCTCACGGACCTCGCGAGCGATGAGATCGATGAACGTGAAGCTCTCCGGCGTCGCGGTGAAGCGCACGACGCTGCGGGAGCCGAAGACGTCGGAACCCTTTGTCAGATCGAGTGCGACTTCATACGACTGCGTGTCGATGACGTCGCGGCGCTCCTGCGTTTCGACACGTGTGAGGTTCTCTCCAGGCACAGCTGTACTCCCAGGGGTGAGGGGATGTCACCGGGGATTGGCGCAGTTGGCGCCTACGGCAACCATGACAGCCTACGCCAGGAGGACGCGCGCCTTCGCTCCGTGGAGATGAAAGGATGGGGGAGTGACTGCGATCGAGCCGAACATCGTTCCCTTTGCCTCTGCCGCCGCTGCGAGCGGTGAGCCGTTCGTGACGACGCCTGTCGCCTACGACGGCATCCTGCTCGCCGGATTCGGCGGACCGGAAGGTCAGGACGACGTCATCCCGTTCCTGCGCAACGTCACGCGTGGCCGGGGCATCCCCGACGAGCGGCTGGAAGAGGTCTCGCACCACTACCGTCACTTCGGTGGTGTGAGCCCGATCAACGGCCAGAACCGCGTGCTCAAGGAAGCTCTCGAGGCCGAGCTCGCGCAGCGCGGCATCGATCTGCCGGTCTACTGGGGCAACCGTAACTGGACCCCGTACCTGGAAGAGGTCGTGGTCGAAGCATCGGAGCGCGGACACAACACTCTCCTCGCCTTCGCGACCAGCGCGTACAGCTCCTTCTCGAGCTGCCGTCAGTACCGCGAGGACTTCGCACGCGTGCTCGAGGAGACCGGCCTGGGCGACACCGTCACGATCGACAAGATCCGCCCGTTCTACGACCACCCCGGATTCGTCGACGCGTTCGAGACCGGTGTGCGCGAGGCCATCAAGGGCTTCCTCGCCGAGGGCATCGCCCCTGTCGACATCCAGATCCTGTTCTCGACCCACAGCATCCCGACCGCCGACGCCGAGCGCTCCGGGGCACGCGACATCGAGTGGGGTGAGGGCGGCGCCTATGCGGCTCAGCACCTCGCGGTCGCGGAGTGGGTGATGGATCGCGTGCGTCAGACCATTCCCTCGGCGGCCGAGGTGTCGTGGGAGCTCGTCTACCAGTCCCGTTCCGGCCCGGCGTCGCAGCCGTGGCTCGAACCCGATGTCTGCGATGTCATCGGTGAGCTCGGGGGGCGTGGGCGCAAGGCCGTCGCCGTCGTACCGGTGGGCTTCATGAGCGACCACATGGAGGTGCTCTGGGACCTCGACACCGAAGCGGCCGAGGCGGCGGAAGAAGCGGGCCTCAGCTTCACCCGTACGCCCACGCCCGGCGTTTCTCCTACGTTCGTCGCCGGCATCGTCGATCTCATCCAGGAGCGTCTGCACGGAACCCCGAATGCGGATCGTCCCCACGTCACCTCGCTGCCCGGTGGCTTCGATGTGTGCCGTCCCGGTTGCTGCGAGAACATCCGTGCCGGGTTCAAGCCGGCCGCCGCGGGTGTCGCTCCCTGAGCGACCATCCGGAGTGCGTACCGATCCTAGGATGGTAGCCATGCGCATCCATATCGCCACCGATCACGCCGGTCTCGACTTCTCCACGCAGCTGCAGGATCATCTGCGTGCTGCGGGTCACGACGTCGTCGACCACGGGCCGATCGAGTACGACGCGGTCGACGACTATCCCGCCTTCTGCATCCGCGCGGCCCAGGCCGTCGTGCGCGACCAGGCTGCGGGGGTCGAGACGCTCGGGATCGTCTTCGGCGGTTCCGGCAACGGCGAGCAGATCGCCGCCAACAAGGTCGAGGGAGTGCGCGCGGCCCTGGTCTGGAACCTGTCGACCGCGGAACTCGCCCGTGAGCACAACGATGCGAACGTGATCGCGATCGGTGCTCGCCAGCACAGCTTCGATGAGGTCACCTCACTGATCGACCGGTTCATCGCCACTCCGTTCTCGGGTGATGAGCGCCACGTGCGCCGGATCCGCCAGATCGCCGAGTTCGAGCGCGACGGCTCCCTGCTCCCGGATCCTCGGGCCTGACATGCCCGAGGGCCATTCCGTCCATCGGATCGCACGGCAGTTCGACCGCAACTTCGTCGGGAAGACGTTGTCGGCTTCGAGCCCCCAGGGTCGGTTCGCCGAAGGCGCCGCCGTGCTCGACGGCCGCACCGCGGTGAGTGTGCAGGCGGTCGGCAAGCAGATGTTCCTCGAGACGGAGGGTGATCTGTGGCTTCGTGTGCACCTCGGCCTCTACGGCGCGTGGGACTTCGCGGGCGAGATCCTCGTCGATCCCACGATCGCCTCGGCGAACGGACGCATGGGGCAGACGAACCAGCGAGGGACGGATCTGGAGGCCCCCATCCTCGACGATGCGGGAGAGAACTCGCTCGCGTCCATCGGCGCTCCCCGGCGCACACGCGTGCACGTGCGGATGTCAGAGCAGACCAAGGGTCTGGTGGATGAGGGGATGGAATGGCCTCCGCCCGTTGTGGGGCAGGTGCGTCTGCGCCTCATGACCGACATCACGGCCGCGGACCTGCGTGGCCCCACCGCCTGCGTGCTGCAGACACCGGAGGAGATGCTCGCGACCGTGGCGAAGCTCGGACCGGATCCGCTGGTCGGCGATCCCGCCGAGAACGAGGAGCGCTTCGTCCGCGCGGTGGCGAAGAAGCAGACCGTGATCGCGCTCCTGCTGATGGACCAATCCGTCGTCAGCGGGATCGGCAACGTCTACCGCGCCGAGATGCTCTTCAGAGAACGCCTGAATCCGCATACCCCGGGGCGCGACGTGCGCGAGGAGACCGTCCGCGCGCTCTGGCGCGATTGGGTGCGCCTGCTGGCGATCGGTGTGGAGACCGGGCAGATGATGACGATGGATGACCTCACGGCCGATGAGTACCGCGCTGCGATGGCGAGTCGCGACGACCGGCACTGGGTCTACCACCGTGCGGGACTCCCGTGCCGTGTGTGCGGCACCGAGATCGCCCTCGAGGAGATCGGTGCGCGCAAGCTCTACTGGTGCCCGCGCTGTCAGGCGTGAAAGCATCCGCTCCGATACGTCGACCCGAGGCTGAGAACATGCGTGAGAACTCCCCGTCCAGCGAGCCGATCGCGATGATCCGTGCGGTGCGCATCGCCGGCCCGGGACGTGAGTTCCTCTTGGATGATGAACCCGTCGACATCGAGATCGCGGAGGGGCGCATCGTCGACATCGCGCCCACCGGCCGTCTCCGGCCGCAGGGCGCGGTTCTCGACGGGGACGGCGCATGGTTGGTCCCTGGGCTCTGGGACAATCACGTCCACACCGTGCAATGGGCGCTTGCCGCCGAGCGCGAACCGTTGGGCACGGTCGGATCCGCGGCCGAGGCCGCCCGCCGGATGACTCATGTCGCGACGCTCGCCGACGGTCGGCGTGTGGGCGCCGGTTACCGTGACGCGCTGTGGAGCGACCTGCCCGATCTCGTGACCCTGGATGCCGCGACCGGCGACGTGCCCACCTATCTGATCAACGCCGACGTGCACAGCGTCTGGATCAATTCAGCGGCTTTGCGACGTGAGGGTTTCCGAAGCCCTGACGGGGTTCTGCGGGAGGAAGACGCTTTCGAGATCTCCCGGCGCCTGAACGCCGTGGACCCGGCCCACAGCGATCGTGCAGTGCAGGAGGCGGGGGAACAGGCCGCTGCGCGAGGCATCACCGGTCTCGTCGACTTCGATATGGCGTGGAACGCGGAGGCGTGGCCGCGTCGCATCGCGGCCGGCTTCGCCGCTCATCGCGTGGAGTTCGCGGTCTACTCGTTCGATCTGGATCGGGCGATCGCCGCGGGATTGCGCACCGGGGATCTCCTCGAGTCCGAGGATGCGCCGACCGCTGGGCGCGGACTCGTGCGGGTGGGGCCGCTCAAGATCATCTCGGACGGTTCGCTGGGCACGCGCACTGCGGCCTGCTCGCATGCCTACCCGGGCGATCCGGAGAACTTCGGTGTGCTGAACGTCCCGCGCGACGCGTTGATAGAGGCGCTGGTGACGGCGACCGGCGCCGGACTGGGAGTGGCCGTGCACGCGATCGGCGATCGAGCGACCACGTCCGCTCTCGACGCCTTCACCGTGAGCGGTGCGACCGGATCGATCGAACATGCCCAGTTGATCCGTCATGCCGATCTCGCCCGCTTCGCGCGCCTCGGTGTGATCGCCAGTGTGCAACCGCAGCACGCGCTGGACGACCGCGACCTCGTCGGACGGCATTGGGCGGAGCAGACGGCGATCGGATATCCGCTCGCCTCTCTCCTGGCGGTGGGTGCCGAGCTGCGCTTCGGCTCGGATGCCCCCGTCGCCGAGCTCGATCCGTGGCAGGCGATCTCGGCCGCCGTGTCCCGGACGGATGACGATCGGGAGCCGTGGCATCCAGAGGAGCGGGTGAGTATCGATCAGGCGCTGCAGGCGAGCGTGCGCACATCGATCCGACCGGGCGAGCCCGCAGACCTGGTGCTGTGCGGCCTTGATCCGCAGACGGCCACAGGGTCACAGCTGCGGGGGATGCCGGTACACGCGACGGTTCTGGCGGGCCGGACCACCCACACGGCCTGAGGACACGCGAAGAGGGCATCGGGATGTCTCCCGATGCCCTCTTCGCGTAGGCGTTCCTTATGCCGCGATGTGCGAGACGAGGAACCAGCGGTCCTTCTCGAGGCCGCGCATGATCTCGATCGCGACGTCCTGGCTGGTGAGGTCGACCTCGTCCAGACCGTCGATCGCAGCCTTGACGTCGACCAGGATCGCGTCGATGTCGGAGATGACCGCGCGGACGAGCTCATCCGACTGCGTGAAGCCTGCGGGGACGGCACTGGTGTCGGCCTTCTCGGCGACGGTGCTCAGTCGCGCGTCGATCGGGAGGCCGAGAGCGACGATGCGCTCTGCAGCGGTGTCGGCGAAGTCGCCGGCGTGGGCGACGATCGTGTCGAGCAGCTCGTGGACGCCGATGAAGTTCGCGCCACGGACGTGCCAGTGCGCCTGCTTGCCGTTGACGGTCAGTGCCTCGAGTCCCAGGACGACCGGGGAGAGGAACTGCGCTGCGGCAGCGGCCACGGTCGGGTCGCTGGCGGTGGTGGAAACGGTCTGTGCCTTGCTCATCTTGTGCTCCTCCGTGGTGCCTTCTCGTACCTGATGAAGACAACGCTACTCAGCCTCAGACATTCCGCAAGCAAGCTGAGGCTCCGCTTACACACGCGGAAACACGCGGAATTCCACCCAGCTGAGGATAGTCTCGCCTCATGAGCATTACAGCAGGCGCGTCCGTCCTCACCCTCCCTGAGCGCACTCCGTCGATCGCGCAGGAGGCGTTCGTCGCCGACGGCGCACGCCTCGTCGGAGCTGTCACTCTGTCGCCGGGAGCGAGCGTCTGGTACAACGCCGTGCTGCGCGCGGATTCGGCCCCGATCATGATCGGTCCTGACAGCAATGTGCAGGACAACGTCTCGGTGCACGTCGACGAAGGCCACCCGGTCGTGGTCGGTGCGAAGGTGTCGATCGGACACAACGCGGTGGTCCACGGATGCACCATCGGTGACGGCTCGCTGGTCGGCATGGGAGCGGTCATCCTCAGCGGCGCCGTGATCGGAGAAGGATGTCTCGTCGCCGGGGGAGCGGTCGTGCTCGGCGGCACCCAGGTGCCCGACGGCTCGTTGGTCGCGGGTGTCCCTGCGAAGGTGCGCCGTGCGCTCAGCGCTGAAGAGCGCGCGGGCCTCATCGCAAACGCCGACATCTATCTGACACACGTGCAGACCCACAGCGCCGCGACTCCGATCTGACGCCCGGCCACCGATAAGCTGGGTGCACACGGGGCGGTGGCCAAGCTGGTCAAGGCAGCGGGCTCATAACCCGACGATCGTGGGTTCAAGTCCCACCCGCCCCACGGAAAGACCCCCTGGAAGCCGCGAAATCACGCGGAAGTCAGGGGTTTTTCTTATGAGTGGATCGACATCAGAAGTCGAGTTCAGGTCCAGTTTGATGCCGTTCAGTGCCCCTGGAGAGCCGCTCCAGGAGAACGTCTACCGATTGCTACGGGGTGATGATGTTCAGCAAACCGTTGCTGCCGCGCATGTGGTGGACATGACAGACTCTCCGCTCCAACAGGTGCTCACCCAGGACCAGCTGGCGCACACCCTGCAGATCCCGGCCCGGACCTTAGAGGACTGGCGAACCCGCAGCTACGGCCCCCCGTTCATCCGCGTGGGCAAGCGTGTTCGGTACCGTGCCTCCGACGTGGATGCCTGGCTCAGCTCGCAGGTTGCCGCGTAGTGGCAGGGCGTCCTGAGATCCCCATCGGGGGACTCGGCAAGGTTACATACGAACACCAGGGCGCAAGGGTCCGAGGACGAGCGCGAACTCGTGATGCCGGCGGGGTTGTTCGACGGCTCGCCTGCGTAGGCGACACCGAAGCAGAAGCCCACGCGATGCTCGTTGCGCGAGCGGCTCACCTTGGCTTCGTCTCTGAGGGAGTGTCGGAAACAACAACCCTGGAGACGCTGCTCACCCTCTGGCTCAAGGACCGTGCCGAAAGCTCGCGAGTTAGGCCGCAGTCTCATCGGATGTACCGTGACACCGTGCGATGGCTCACTCCGATTGCCGGGGCGCTAGTTGCACCCCGAGAATTGCCAGCGCCGTGCGCCCGACAGAACGGCGGGTGCGGGGTGATCTCGGCGACGGGGCATCCACGGCGGAGACGTTCACAAGCTCGTCCATGTCGCGATCGGTCATGCTCACCACATGCGCGGCGACGGCGGAACCCGTGCACGATGGCTGCCGCGCATGTGGTGAGCATGCCCTCCCTTACATCTGTCGCGGGGCTCATCCCCGCGAACTCCCGTGACGACCTCGCCTCAGATCAGCTGGGACTACTCACCGCTGCCGTCCGCGTAGCCACCGGGAACCCTCACGCCCTTCCACGACCCGGCCAGGCCGATCTCCGCCGGCACATCGATATCGCGATGGACGCGCACACGGCCTGTGTGGGCGTCGCGCCGACCGGATCCGGAAAGTCTTTGGCCACCCTGACAGCTGCGTTCATGGCGGCCGTCGAATGGGACGAGCGCACCGTCCTGTCCACTGACTCCCTGGCACTCATGGGGCAGCTTCAGGACAAGGACGTGGACACCGTCCAGACCGCGGCGGCCGAGCTGTACCCCGACCGGCAGGTGATCGTCGCCTTCGTGAAGGGCATCGCCAACTACGTCGACCCCGCGAAGGTCATCGCTACGGCACAGACCCTCACCGGAAGTACCGGCACCACCGGATACGCCAAGCTCGCCGAGATGCTCGAAACGAACGGCCGCATGAAAGGCATGGAGCAGTTCCCCGACGTCGGCAGCGAGGGGGCGTTCCGCAAGCTCATCGTCTGGGCGCTCCGCCAGTACACGCCGAGTCATTTCGACGAGCCCGGCGATCGACACTCCTGCCCGATCGAGCACACCACCGAGGGGTGGCAGTCCGTGTCATCGTCATCCTCTGAGGCAGATGACGGCTCTCGATACGGGGTGCCCCCGAAAGCGCAGCTCGCGAAAGACCACGCCACCGGCGCCGACATCATCGTCACGAACCACTCGATCCTGGCCGTTCAGGCAGCGCTCGGTCTGCCCATCATCGTCGGGTCCAACCGATTCGGGCGGATCGACCACATCATCGTGGACGAGGCGCACACGCTGCCCGGCCATGTCCGCTCACAGGGAGCGACGACGCTCTCCCGCGGCACCATCCTCTCGATCGCTCGACAGGCGTACCGGGCTGCAGGAAAGCCCAGCGGCCGCATGCAGAAATGGAATGACGAGGCGGACACCGTCGCGGCATACGTCGAAGAGAAGCTCAGCGCCGGCAGTAGCGGCACGGCTGGCACGCAACGGGACAGCGTCCGCCGTCTCGGTGAGAACGACAACCCTGTCGCCGAGATCGAGGACATGATCCGCAGCTGGGCTGACATCGGATCGAAAGAGCTCGGGCACCTCGCCGACGATCGCGACGTGTCCAAGCGCATAAAGGCCACGGCCGTGCTCGACAGGATCGACAAGCTGAAGGCGACGATGCGTTCGCTGGCGAAGCATCGCTCCGGGTGGGCCCGCTGGATCGAACGAGAGGAGCCTCGAGGGTGAAACGGGCGCGCATGGATCGCGGCGAACATCTCTCCGATCAGCGTCGGGTGGATGCTCAACAACCACCTGTGGACCGCGAACGACGAGGATGGCGAGCCGTACCAGCTGTCCGTCACCGCGATCTCCGCGACTCTGCCTGTGAACTACGCCCAGCGGGCAGGGCTGGTTGCTGAGCGTCGCACCTACCCGACCCCGTTCACCGAGGCATACGCCGGGAGCTCACTCTTCATCCCGCAGCTGGAATCGCAGGAGGAGCTGGCGACCCTCACCCGTGAGGGGTATCGGGGCAAGCGGTCGTTCGACTCGTCAGCGCACCCTGCCTGGGCCGCGGAGCTGATCGTTGATCTCGTCCGCGCCAACGGTGGACGCGCGCTGGTGCTGTCGGCGAAGGCTGTCGACGGCAAGCTGTACGCGGAACGCCTGCGCCGAGCATTGCCCGACATCACCGTGCACTCCCAATGGGATGGCGGCACCCCTTCGAGGATCACCACCGAATGGCGTCAAGATATCGGGTCGGTGCTCGTCGGCACGAAGTCGTTGATGACTGGTGTCGACGCGCCGGGGGAGACCTGCTCGCTGGTGATCGTTGACCGGATCCCGCGGTCTCCATCCAACCCGATCGACGACGCCCGTGTGGAGGAGCTCGAAGCGCGAACCGGGGACCGTTGGGCAGCAGACAGGTACGTGTACGCCGTCGACGCCGCGTTGCTTCTGTCGCAAGCCGCCGGGCGCCTCATCAGGCACACCTCCGACCGTGGCATGGTCGCGTGCCTCGACCCGCGTCTTCTGAAAGCACCGGCTGGACGCCCGGGTCCGATCACGTACCCAGAGCCGACTCGGCAGATTTACATGGAGACGCTCGACCACTTCGGGCACAAGCTCTCCGCGCGCGGTTCCGCCGTGGAATGGCTCAGCGCGCGCTGAACGGAACGGGTCACCGCAGGTCAGTGGCGAGTACGACATCAGGAAGGGCCCGGATGCGCCGATACGCACCCAGGCCCTCGATCTGTCGCTTTGTCAGCAGACCTAGGTGTACCCGGTCAGGACGTTGGTTGCAGTCGGCTGATCGGGGGGCCTCCGAGGGCTGAGTGGCGTCGTCCAGTGTTGTAGTGCTCGAGCCAGGGGTCAAGGGCTGCGGTGCGATCGTCGTTCGAGGTGAATGGTTGCCGGTAGGCCCACTCGGTCTGCAGGGTCCTGTTGAACCTCTCCACTTTCCCGTTCTGCCAGGGGCAGTGCGGTTTGATGAACTTCTGCCGGATGTCGTGCGTGGCGCAGAGATCGCGTAGCGAGTACCGGTATGCCCAGGCGTTGTCGGTGATCAACCGCTCGATCCTGCGGATGCCGTGCGCGGCGAAGTAGCCGATCGCGCGTTCGAAGAACGCGGCGCATGTCGGCCCCTTCTCATCGGGGAGAACCTCACTGTAGGCGAGGCGGGAGTGGTCATCGACGACGGAATGGACGTAGTCGTAACCGGCGCCCGCGCGCTTGTTCTTCTCGGTCTGTGTTGAGTCTCGGCCGCGTGCTCGCCATCCGCCGCCGTCCGGGATGCGGCCGAGCTTTCTCACGTCCATGTGCACCAGCTCGCCGGGACGTTCGCGTTCGTATCGGACCGCTGTGGTCTTCCTTTCGCCGGGGCTGCTCGTCAGGTGAACTCAAGATGGGTCAGTCGCGGGACGCAGGGGAGCGGGTTGATCAGGGCGAGTGATCGCGGTATGGCGATGCGTCCGCGCGCCTTCGTTCGTCCCGGCGAGGCGGGGGGAACGTGCTGACGAACCATCAGTTAGGGGGATAGTCGCGCTCGGGAGACGCGTTGGAAACTTGAGGAGTGCGCGCTGGGCTTCTCAATAGTCCAGTTGCCGCGTATGCGAGAGCTCTGTTCTGCGCATGCGTCGCGTGTGTCGATGACACCGCGTCACTCCACATTCGACAGGCAAGGTGAGCAACGCATATGAGCACGGAACATGATGGGACTGAGCACATCGAAGGTGATGCGGGTTCGCAGACGCGACGGGACGGCGTTGCCCGTCGCACGCTGGTAAAGGGCGCGGCGTGGTCTGTTCCGGTCGTCGCTCTTGCGATCGCGACACCGCTGGCCGCGGCGAGCGCGGCACGGGAGACGTACACATTCACGGTGAGCGGCAACGGGACGCAGTCGGGCCTGTGCTCCGTCGTGATTCCTGCAGGTGCGACCGACATCAGCTACAGGGTCGTGGGTGGTGGCGGCGGCGGACTGTTCAGCGGGTCCGGAGCCGCAATGGTCGGGGTGATGAACTCCCCGAGCGCAGACACCCTGGTGAACTTCGTTGCCGCAGGTGGTGGCCTCTCATCGTTGGTCCCCCGCAACCCGCCGAGCAATCCTCTGCCGCTCCGCGTCGGTCTCGGCGGCGATGGCTTCGGTCGGGGCGGATCGGGGCCTTGGGATCCGACCGCGCCACTGACAGACCCTCCGTTTGACACTTTCCCTTCAGCGGTCGGTGGCGGTGGCGGTGGTGGCAGTGCACTGTTGGTGAATGGCGTGCCGGCGGTCGTCGCCGGCGGCGGCGGAGGCTTCGGAGGAACCGCGAACAGCTTCGTGGGCGGCAGCCCCACCTCCATCTCCTACGGTGGAAATGCTCCGCTCACCGCGACCGGCGCAGGAACATCAGGCCCTTCGGCGTACTTCTCTCGCAGCGATCTGGGAAACGTGCGCTCGGCGACGTCAGCGCCGGGCAGCGGTGGCAGTAGCTCCACCGCCGGAGCGGCTGGCGCGACATCGTACACGGGCTCCTTCACGCAGACGTCGACTGTGATGGGAAGCGCAGGAACACTTGCCTCAGGAGCTACGGGAGGCAACGGAGGAAACGGCGGCCTGAAGATCGCCAGCGGAGTAGTCGTGAACAACTACACACTCCTCGGGAGCGGTGGCGGCGGTGGCGGCGGCTATGGTGGCGGCGGTGGCGGAAGTATCCAGCATGTCTACCTCGCCAATCGGGAACTTGTCATCGCCGCAGGCGGTGGCGGTGCCGGTGGCAACTACGTCGCTGCTTCCGTGGGAGCGGTCGTGATCTCCAACACGGCCATCACTCTCGCCGGAAACAGCGGGTCGTCCGCGACTTCTTGGAACGGCGTGCCCGGCACCGTGTTCTTGTCGTTCACAGCCGCTGCTGGTCTGGATCTCGGAGCCTGTACGGCCTGACCAGTTCAAGAGCAATGACCACAGTGGTCCACTTCGGTGGCCGCGCCTGTCCCACCCGGATCGGCGCGGCCACCGTTCTGCGTTCGGCGCAGTACAGCTCTCAAGCCTATGGCGCTTCCCGGGGGACTGCTGTCGGCTATCGTGTGGATTCGCCTAGGAGCGTGACGACATCATGGTGTAACCGCACCAGGCATCCAGAAGAACCCGAAGACGGTGTTCGATCGCACGAGCCGATGGATCACCGTGCGGCTCCTCGACGAATCGAACGCCTTCGCACTGGAGCGGGGAGCGGACCTCGCCCGGAACGCGATCGTCGCGGAGCTCCCTGCGAGAGTCTCCAAATATGGGGGATTCGATCAGGGACACCGTGCGACTACTCTCGCTGACCGTGTCGTGCACAGGTTTGAACGCGAGATCATGTCGAAGGAGCCGCCGCGCATGTGGTGATCCGCGGTCTCCTGCATTGTGCGCAGCGCTTCCCCGTAGCTGTCGGCAGCGAAGTACCCATGTTCTGCAGCGGCATCTGATGTGTCCGGCGCTGACGCGACTGCGACTGTCAGCGGCGCCGTGAACGGGGCGTCATCGACGACAGGCGCCAGGTACACGGGGGCTTCCGTCACCTGCCACACGTCACCGTCGATCGCGGCGAATCGGTCGAGGCTGTCCTGAATGATCTGCACGGCATGCGACTCAGACGTAGCCGCGACCGCCGGCGCCTGCTCGGCTTGCTGACGGAGCCACTCTTCGTCAGCGGGGACTGGTCGCAACTCATACTCTCGCCCGGGTTCGCTGGGTGCCCACGCGGCCGCGGCCGGGACGATGGGAGTGACCGTCCTGTGTCGGGGTCCTCGATGCCCCAGACCTGCCGGACAAGCTGCCCGTTGACGATGCGGTACTCGCGTGCGACTTCGTCGCCGGACGCTGAAGCCGTGCCGTCGACGACGATGGAGACCGGAGCCTGCTCTGATGTGTAAGCAGGGACGGTGACGTTCGTGATGAACGATTGGGCAGCGGCGGCCTGGGCCTTCGCGGTCTTCGCGACATCACCAGCTCGACGGAACCAGCTGAGGCCCTCGCGTTTGCGACGAGATTCGCTGGAAGTGTCGACCCGTGTGTCCTCCCCGCTGAGGAGCTGGCGCCAATCGACCCGGACACGCGCTCGGAGATGCTCGGAAGCGCTGGTGAGTGGCGCGGCTGGTGGCGCTGTGAGGCGGGCTGCGAACTGTCCGCCGCCGGGCCCGCTGGTTCGATGCAGGTTGCCGTGGCCGTCCATCGTAGGCAGAGTCATGTCGTCTCCTTCACCACACCACCCCTGCGGCGAGGATCTTAGGGGGTGCCTCGTTGCGGCTCTATGGAGGGCAAGGAGACGTTGGCCCTCTCCGCTCCGCAGGGGAGGATGTGGGGTTGTCCAGGCGCACGATGACCACCTGGTCCTCGGCACGCAGCCGCGGTATTCTGACGCAACGCATGTCGAGAATCAGGTCCACTTTGTGTCCACTAATGGCGGTTTGGGTCCTGTTTCTGCTCCGTACCAACCCGTAGGTCAACGGCCGATTCCGCTAGAGTCAAGGGAACAACGGTGCTCCAGGGCTGATGTCCATAAACCGACGATCGTGGGTTCAAGTCCCACCCGCCCCACCACGTCTTCGGAGGAGGTCGGCGTGCACACCGGTTTCACGAGAGGGCGCGCGCCGCGATTCGGCATGAGCGTGCCCGAACGACGTCTCCCGCACTCGTGAGCGGTCACAGCATGTCATCCGGCTCTGTGTCAGCGAATGAGAAGAGCCGCGAAGGCAGGTCGACCGACATGAGCGACACCACAGCAGAGGAACCGTCGCCGAACGACCTCGACGCCCGATCGTGGAAGTTCGTGGCCCGCAGCGTCGTCCGCAAGTTCGGGGCAGACGGCGCGGGCGATATCGCCGCCGGGCTGACCTTCCATGCCGTTCTCGCGCTCATCCCCGCGATCATGGTGATCGTCTCGATCATCAGCCTGCTGGGCAAGGAATCGGAGACGGTGTCGCTCGTCCTCGAAGTCGCTCGAACCGTCGCGTCTCCGGAGGTCGCGAAGGCGCTGGCGTCCGTTGTCGACGTGCTCGCGGAGTCGTCGATCGCGGGGCTGGCTCTCGTCACCGGTCTCGCTCTCACGATCTGGGCGGGAGCGCGTTACATCGCGGTGCTCGGGCGAGGGACGAACCGGGTCTACGGCGTCGACGAGGGCCGACGGGGCTGGGCGTTGAAACTGATGCAGCTCGCGGTGAGCGTGGTGCTGTTCGCCGCGGTGCTGGCGGTGGCGGCGCTGCTCACGCTGTCGGAACCGGTCGCACGGGCCATCGGCGATGCGCTCTCGCTCGGAGATTCCGTGCTCATCGCCTGGCAGATCCTACGCTGGCCCCTCCTGGCGGCGGTCGTGATCGCCGCCGTGGCCTTCCTCTACGACCGAGCGCCGAATGTGAAGCACGTGAAGTTCCGTTGGGTGAGTCTCGGCGCGGGGATCGCCATCCTCGTGCTGATCGTCGCCAGCGCACTGTTCAGCCTCTACGTCTCGAACATCGTCGACTACGACCGCGTGTACGGGCCGCTCGCCGGTGCGATCATCTTCCTGCTGTGGATGTGGATCGCGAACCTGGCCCTCATGCTGGGGGTCGAGTTCGATGCCGCGGTCGAGAGAGCCCGCGAGCTCAGGGCCGGGGAGCCGGCCGAGTTCCGGGTACAGCTTCCTCTGCGCGACTCGACGCAGGTCGAGGAGAAGAATCAGCGCACCATCGACGAGATCGCGGAGGCCAGGGAGCTCCGACATCGATCCGACGACGGTGCACGCTGACGTACTTCCTGCTCAGAGCACCGACGCGTGCGGACGCACGGGCCACGTGCCGTCCAGCGCCTCTTCCGGCTCGAGGCGTCCGATGCTGATGAAGTACTCGGTGAGACTCTCGGCCTGAGAACGGGCCCAGCCCACCTGCCGCGTATGCAGCTCGGTGAGCGACTGCGGCAGGACGAACTGCCGGGCGAGGGCCTGCGCGACGCGTCCGGCGGCGATCGCATCCGCCGAGGCCTCGTGGGCACCTTCGAGGGGCACGGCGTAGTGGGCGGCGACGACCTCGAGTGTGCGCTTGCCGCGCCGATAACGGTCGTAGGCCTTGTCGATCACGAGCGGATCGATGATCGGCGAGGGATCGGCGAGAGGCTGGATCCCGTGGCGCGTTGCCTCGTGCGCGAGAAGGGAGAAGTCGTACGACGCGTTGTAGGCGACGACGGGCACTCCCTGCGCCAGGAGGGATCGGAGCGCGGCGGTGATCTCGCCGACCACCTCCGCGGCCGGCCGGCCGTGCGCACGGGCGTGAGTCGTGGTCACTCCGTGCACAGCTGTCGCTCCCTCCGGGATCGGGATGCCGGGGTCGGCCAGCCAGGAGCGCGCAGCGACCTGCCGTCCGTTCGCATCGAGCACTCCGACGTGCGCGGTGACCACCCGATCCGTCGTGACGTCGACTCCTGTGGTCTCGAGGTCGAAGACTCCGACGCGAGTGAGCCAGGCGGGGAGGTCGGGTGCAGTCGACATGCCCTCACGGTAGGACGAGCGGCCGACATCCATCGGGAGGCACACGGTGACTCCGTAGACTCGAGGCATGACCGTGCCTTCCCCCTACGCCGACCGTCTGAGCCGTCTGCCCGTCGAGCGGCATGAGGTCGAGGTCTCAGGCGGTGTGACGGCGTACTGGGTCTATGGTCCGAAGGACGCCGAGACGACCGTGATCGCGGTGCACGGCTTCCGCGGCGAGCACCACGGACTCGAACCGGTGCTGGCGTTCCTTCCCGAGGCACGAGTGATCGCGCCCGACCTGCCCGGTTTCGGTGAGACGGATCCGCTTCCCGGCACCGCGCACGATCTCGACGCGTACGCCGGGTGGCTCACGGAATTCGCTGCGAAGGTCGCGCCAGGGGCGGTCATCCTCGGACACTCCTTCGGCTCGATCGTCACGGCCGCAGCCGTCGCCGGACGTCTGGAGACGCCGCGCCTCATCCTGTTGAACCCGATCGGCGCCCCGGCGCTGGAAGGCCCGAAGGGGCTGATGACCCGGCTCGCCGTGCTCTACTACGCGCTCGGTGCGCGGCTTCCTGAACGCCTCGGCACCGCACTGCTGCGCAACCGCGTGATCGTGCGCGTCATGAGCATCACCATGGCGAAGACCAAGGATCCCGAGCTGCGCCGCTTCATCCACGACCAGCACGACACGTACTTCTCGCGGTTCTCGGATCGTGACGTGCTCAGGGACGCTTTCGTCGCGAGCGTGTCGCACGACGTGCGCGAGTTCGCCACGCAGATCGAGGTTCCGACACTGCTCGTCGCCGCCGAACGCGACGACATCACCCCGATCGAGGCGGAGCGCACGCTCGCCGCACGGTTCCCCGATGCGTCACTCGTCGAGATCGCCCACGTGGGTCATCTGATCCACTACGAGACCCCTGCGGAAGCCGCAGGGGCGATCCGTCGATTCCTCAGGATTCCCGTCGCGCGAGGCCGATGAGTCCGGCGACCCGGAACGGGATGACCTCACCCATCGCGAGTGAGGTCTCCGTGCGCTCGACGCCCTCGATCGAGAGGATCCGTGCGTCCGTGTCGAACAGATGACGCGCATCGCGGCAGGCGACGCGGGCGAGCAGGTCGATCGATCCGCTCAGACCGTGCGCCTGCACGACTTCGGGGATGCGGGCGAGCTCGTTGATGATGCGCGGGAGCTCGGTCTGGCGGACCCCGATGCTGACGAAGGCCTGCAGGGGGAAGCCGAGCACTTCCGGTGCGAAGGATCGCTCGTAGGAGAGGAAGATCCCGGTCTGCTCCAGCCGCGCCATCCGCGCCTGGATCGTGTTGCGAGAGAGGCCGAGATTCTCCGCGAGAGCCACGATCGTGATGCGGGGATCGTCGGCCAGCGCGGCGAGAAGCTCGAGATCGATACGGTCCAGTCCAGGCATAGTGCCAAACCCTAGCAGGGCTCGACCCATCGATATTGAGCAACATGCTCAAGCCCACTTCCATTGCTTGAGCGAGGTGTTCAGCGGACGTACGCTCAGACCACACCGGTGATGACGCCGGGTGCAGCGCGCACAGCCTTTCGAGGCCGCTGAGACTTGGAGGACGATGATGTCACCGCAGATCACGCCCATCGCCGATTCGACCCAGGATCTGGAGCTCACAGAGCGCCTCCTGGCTCCGGACGGAACGCGCATCGCGCACCCCGATCTCGACCCCTTCGTCGCCGACGTCGACGCGGCGCAGCTGCGAGCTCTCCTGCGCGACATGGTGATCCTCCGCCGCATCGATGCCGAGGGAGTGGCACTGCAACGGCAGGGACAGCTCGGGCTCTGGGCGCCCTGCCAGGGCCAGGAGGCGACGCAGATCGGCACGGCCCGCGCTCTTGCGCCCCAGGACTACGTGTTCCCGAGCTACCGCGAGACCGGCGTCATCTACGCCCGGGGCGCGCAGCCGGGAGACTTCGTGCGGATGTGGCGCGGCGAGGAAGGTGCGGGGCACGACCCGGCCGCTCTGCGCGTCGCTCCGCTGCAGATCATCATCGGCGCGCAGACGCTGCACGCCGTCGGTTACGCACTCGGCATCCGTCACGATGGTGCCGATGAGGTCGCGGTGACCTACTTCGGCGACGGCGCGACCAGCCAGGGCGACGTGAATGAAGCCATGATCTTCGCCGCGTCCTATCAGGCGCCGGTCGTCTTCGTCTGCCAGAACAACCACTGGGCGATCTCCGAGCCGGTCGCGCTGCAGTCCCAGTACCCGATCGCGGGGCGCGCGCCCGGCTTCGGGATCCCGAGTCTCCGCGTGGACGGCAACGATGCCCTCGCCTGCATGGCGGCGATGCGATGGGCGCTCGCTCATGCCAGGGCGGGCAAGGGGCCGGCCTACATCGAGGCCGTCACATACCGCATGGGACCTCACACCACGGCCGACGATCCCACGCGCTACCGCGACGAATCGGAGCTCGAGGAGTGGCGCCGTCGTGATCCGATCGCGCGACTCGATGCGCACCTCCGCAGCATCGGTGAGCTCGATGAGGAGCATCTCGCGGAGATCCAGTCGGCCGCCGACGTCGTCGCGAAGGACATGCGCGCGGCATGCCTGGGCATGGTCACCCGTGCGCCTCTTGCGGTGTTCGACGGTGTCTACGCCGAGCCGCATGCCGGACTGGCCCGTCAGCGCGACGAGTACGCCGCTTACCTCTCGACCTTCGAGGGCGAGGCGTGACCGTGGGGGAGATGACTCTCGGCAAGGCGCTCGGCGCCGGGCTGCGTCGGGCGATGCAGGACGACGACAAGGTCGTTCTGCTCGGCGAGGACATCGGCAAGCTCGGCGGCGTGTTCCGCATCACCGACGGCCTGCTCGACGAATTCGGTGCCCAGCGCGTGATCGACACGCCGCTCGCGGAATCCGGAATCGTCGGCACCGCGGTGGGATTGGCTTTCCGCGGCTACCGTCCGGTCGTCGAGATCCAGTTCGACGGCTTCGTGTACCCGGCGTTCGATCAGATCGTCGCTCAGGTCGCCAAGCTCCACTACCGCACCCAGGGCAGGGTGAAGATGCCGATCACGATCCGCATCCCGTGGGCCGGGGGGATCGGCGCGGCCGAGCATCACTCCGAATCGCCTGAGGCCTACTTCGTCCACACCGCCGGCCTCCGGGTCGTCGCGGTGTCGAACCCCGCCGACGCATATCGGAGTCTTCGGCAGGCGATCGCCTCCGACGATCCGGTGATCTTCTTCGAGCCGAAACGCCTCTACCACCACAAGGGCGAGGTCGACCTGGATGCGTCGTTGGCGGATGCTCCGCCGATGGGGCTGGCCAGTGTGGTCCGGCCCGGGCGTGACGTCACGCTCATCACGTACGGCGCGATGGTGGGCACGGCCCTGCAGGCCGCCGAGGCCGCGGAGGACGAGGACATCTCGATCGAGGTGATCGATCTGCGCTCCCTGTCGCCCGTCGACTACGACTCGGTCGCAGCCTCCGTGCGCAAGACCGGTCGTGTCGTGGTCGCCCATGAGGCGTCGCGGGAGGCCGGTGTGGCCGCCGAGGTGATCGCCAGCATCACGGAACGCTGTTTCGAATACCTCGAATCCGCACCGCTGCGCGTCACGGGTCACGACATTCCGTACCCGCCCGCGAAGCTCGAGAAGTTCCACCTGCCCGATCTCGACCGCCTGCTCGATGCGGTGGATCGCGTACTCGACCGGCCGAACAGTCTCACGGAGGTGGACGCATGATCGCCGAGTTCCGACTGCCCGATCTCGGGGAAGGTCTCACGGAGGCCGAGGTGGTGCAGTGGCTCGTCGCCCCGGGCGACACCGTGACCCTGAATCAGACGCTGGCCGAGGTCGAGACGGCCAAGGCCGTCGTCGAGCTGCCGTCGCCGTATGCAGGCACCGTGTCGACGCTGCATGCGGACGCGGGGGCTACCGTCGCGGTCGGAGCGCCTCTCATCGCGTTCGACGTGGCGGGGGAGGAGGAGGGTGACGCGCCGTCGCCGGACACCGAAGAGAAGGCGCAACCCAACCTCGTCGGATACGGCGCCGCACCGACCGCGACCGGCCGGCCGGCACGCCGGGCCCGCCGCACCTCGACAGCGGGCGCTGCCGCGGACACCGCAGTGCTGGAAGCGGCGCCGCACGACGCGGCGCCCTCCGTCAGCGTCGAGCGCGTGATCGAGCGGCCGAGGTCGACTCCTCCCGTACGTGCCCACGCCAAGCGTCTCGGCATCGACCTGGTCCTGGTCGCGGCAGCCGTCGGGGATCGTCTGATCACCCGCAACGATGTGGATGCCTATGCCGAGCGCACGGGCTCCGGCCAGGGCGACGTGTCCGTGCCGGTGAGCGCGGACCTCGGCGTCCCGACGACCGCCGCCGCCCTGACGCCGGGTGAGCGCGAGACCCGGATCCCGATCCGCGGCGTGCGCAAGCATACGGCCGCGGCGATGGTGGCCAGCGCCTTCACCGCGCCGCACGTGACCGTCTTCCACACGGTCGACGTCACCGAGACGATGGATCTCCTCGCCGGGCTCCGCGAGGATCGGTCTCTCTCCGCCCACCGGATCGGCCCCCTCGCGGTGATCGCGAAGGTCGTCTGCCTCGCGCTCGGACGCACGCCCGGTCTCAACGCGCGCTGGGACGAGGCCGCGGGAGAGATCGTGCAGTTCCACTACGTCGATCTCGGCATCGCCGCCGCGACCGAGCGCGGCCTCATCGTGCCGAACATCCGCGACGCGGAACGTCTCTCGCTCGTGGAGCTGAGCGAGGCGCTCAAGGCTCTCGCCGAGACTGCTCGTGCGGGTAAGACGTCCCCGGCGGAACTCGTCGGCGGCACGTTCTCGATCTCGAACATCGGTGTGTTCGGCATCGATGCGGGAACGCCGATCCTGCCGCCGGGACAGTCGGGCATCCTCGCCGTCGGTGCGGTGCGTCGACAGCCGTGGGAGTACCGCGGAGAGATTGCGCTGCGTCAGGTGATGACGTTGAGCCTTTCGTTCGACCACCGCCTCGTGGACGGGGGCGAGGGCGCGCGCTTCCTCAAGGATGTGGCCGATGTGCTCGAGCAGCCGGGCCGGGCGATGCTGCTCAGATAGCAGCACGCAACGCGGCATCCGCCATCGCGGCCAGCACGGTCGCGGTGGCGGTCTGCTGTCTGGTGGTCGCACGCGTGCTGTGCGGGGTGGAGTTGATGAGGCCGAAACAGGCCTGGACCCGCAGTCGCAGCTCTTCCGCGCTGGCCGTCACGAGCGGCGTGAGCGCGGCGATCCACACCTCGATGTAGGTGCGCTGCAGACGACGCACCTCTGCGCGATCCTCGTCGGAGAGATGGGCGACATCTCGATCCTGCACCTGGATGACCTCGGCGTTGCCGAGTGCGAAGTCCACGTGGAAGCGGATCAGCGCCCGCATGCGCTCCTCGGGCTGTGCAGACGCTCCGGCGACGCGCGCGCCACCCGCGACGAGATCATTGCTCACCTTGACCAGTACGGCACCGAGAAGGGCCTGCTTGCCTGCGAAGTGGCGGTAGACCGCGGGGCCGGAGACGCCGACGGCGGCACCGATGTCCTCGAGGCTGACGCCGTTGTATCCGCGCGCGGCGAAGAGCCGCGCGGCCTCGTGGAGGATCGCGTCGGATCGCTCGGCTTTCGCGCGGTCTCGGGCAGTCGTCGGGGTTGTCATTCCAGTTAATCCTCGCTAACCTGAATGTACGGGTTAGTGAACACTAACCGAATCAGCACATGCAGCGCCACCGTGGGTCGCTGCATGACGTGGGTCGAGGAGGACTTCACGATGCCCGCTACCCAGGAGTCACTCGCGGCAGCACTGCGCGATCGCCTCGCGACCGCAGCACGCGGAGGGCCGGAACCCTCGCGAGAGCGTCATGTCGCGCGCGGCAAGCTGCTCCCACGCGATCGGGTGGCGCGGCTGCTCGACGAGGGCAGTCCCTTCCTCGAGGTCGCCCCGCTCGCGGCGGACGGTCTGTACGGGGGAGAAGCGCCGGGAGCGGGGGTGATCGCCGGGATCGGCCTGGTGCACGGCCGCCACGTCATGGTGGTGTGCAACGACGCCACGGTCAAGGGCGGCACGTACTACCCGATGACCGTCAAGAAGCACCTGCGCGCGCAGGAGATCGCGCTCGAGAACCGCCTCCCGTGCCTCTATCTGGTTGATTCGGGCGGTGCCTTCCTGCCCCGGCAGGACGAGGTGTTCCCCGACCGCGAGCATTTCGGGCGCATCTTCTTCAACCAGGCCAACATGTCGGCAGTAGGGATCCCGCAGCTCGCTGCCGTGCTCGGGTCCTGCACGGCCGGAGGGGCGTATGTGCCGGCGATGAGCGACGAGACCGTCATCGTGCGGGGGCAGGGCACGATCTTCCTCGGCGGCCCTCCGTTGGTGAAGGCGGCGATCGGGGAGATCGTGACGGCCGAAGAACTCGGCGGCGGTGAACTGCATGCACGTCGCAGCGGTGTGGTGGACCACCTGGCAGAGGACGATGAGCACGCGCTCGAGATCCTCCGTGACATCGTCGCCACGCTGCCTCCGCCCGCAGAGCCGGCGTGGGAGATCCTTCCCAGCCGGGAGCCGGAGGAGCGGTCGTCGCTGTACGACGTGGTCCCCGTCGACGTGAACGCGGCCTACGACGTGCATGAGGTCATCAGCCGACTGGTCGACGCCGACAGTTTCCGCGAGTTCAAGGCCGAGTACGGCACGACCCTCATCACCGGCTTCGCCCGACTGCACGGGCATCCCATCGGCATCATCGCCAACAACGGCGTGCTGTTCAGTGAGTCGGCGCAGAAGGGGGCGCACTTCATCGAGCTGAGCGACCAGCGCGGCATCCCCTTGCTGTTCTTGCAGAACATCACCGGATTCATGGTCGGATCGGAGGCCGAGGCCGGCGGGATCGCGAAGGATGGGGCCAAGATGGTCACCGCCGTCGCCAGCACCCGGGTGCCCAAGCTGACGGTGATCATCGGCGGATCCTTCGGCGCCGGGAACTACTCGATGTGCGGTCGCGCCTATTCGCCGCGGTTCCTGTGGACGTGGCCCGCGAGTCGCATCTCCGTCATGGGCGGCCCGCAGGCAGCCTCCGTGCTCGCCACGGTCAAGGAGGATCAGCTCACCGCGCGGGGTGAGGAGTGGTCTGCGCAGGAACGCAGCGACTTCGAGACACCGATCCGCGAACAGTACGAAGCACAGGGGGAGCCCTACTACGCCACCGCCCGACTCTGGGATGACGGGATCGTCGATCCCGCGCAGACGCGCGATCTGCTCGGGCTCGCACTCGACGTCGTCGCCCGCACCCCGCTGCCCGAACCGCGCTTCGGCGTCTTCCGGATGTGAGTGAGATGACTGATCTGTTCCACACCGTGCTCGTCGCGAATCGCGGCGAGATCGCCCGGCGCGTGATCCGCACGTTGCGCGACCTCGGAATCCGCAGCGTCGCGGTCTACAGTGACGCGGATGCCACGGCACCGCATGTCCGCGAAGCCGATGTCGCCATCCGTATCGGTCCGGCGCCGGCCTCCGAGTCCTACCTCGACATCGCCGCCGTCATCGCGGCGGCGAAGAGCACCGGCGCCCAGGCCATCCACCCCGGATACGGCTTCCTGTCGGAGAGCGTCGGGTTGGCACAGGCCTGCGCCGCGGCCGACATCGTGTTCATCGGCCCCGACATCACGGCCCTCGAGGTGATGGGGGACAAGGCCAGGGCGCGCGAGCACGTCGTGCGGCACGGTGTGCCGGTCGTCCCCGGCTTCGACGCCTCCGGACTGTCCGATGCCGAGATCGCCGGAGAGGCCGATCGCGTCGGCTACCCCTTGCTGGTCAAGCCCAGCGCGGGCGGCGGTGGCAAGGGCATGGAGGTCGTCACGTCCTCGGACGGGCTCACGACAGCTCTCGCATCCGCCCGTCGCGTCGCTGCGGCCTCGTTCGGGGATGACTCGCTGATCCTCGAACGTCTCATCCGACGCCCCCGCCACATCGAGGTACAGGTGTTCGGCGATCGGCAGGGCACCGTCCTCGCCCTCGGCGAGCGCGAGTGCACACTCCAGCGCCGCCACCAGAAGGTCATCGAGGAGGCCCCCTCCGCCGGTCTGGCGGAGGGGACGAGGGAGCGCCTGCTCGCGACGGCCGTGCTCGCCGCAGAGAGCGTGTCCTACGTCGGGGCCGGCACGGTGGAGTTCCTCGTCGACGCGGACGCCCCCGATGAGGTGTTCTTCATCGAGATGAACACTCGCCTGCAGGTCGAGCATCCTGTGACGGAGCAGGTCACCGGCCTCGACCTCGTCGCCCTGCAGATCCGTGTGGCGGCCGGATTGCCGCTCGACATCGTGCCGTCCGTGCACGGGCATGCCGTCGAGGCGCGGATCTACGCCGAGTCCCCGGAGCGCGGCTTCCTGCCTTCGACAGGGATCGTGCTGCGCTTCGATCCTCCCGCCGGTGTGCGGGTGGATGCCGCGATCGAGACCGGAAGCGAGGTCACCGGGTTCTACGATCCGATGATCGCGAAGGTCATCGCGACTGCCGACGACCGGACGACGGCGCTGGCCCTCCTCGATTCCGCCCTGTCCCGCACCGTCGTGCTCGGCGTCGACACCAACATCGCCTTCCTGCGTCGACTCTGCCGCAACGAACGGGTCATCGCCGGCGCTCTGGACACAGGGCTGATCGAGACGATGCTCCCTCTCGGCGCGACGCCGCCCACGGCAGCGATGCTCGACGCGGCGGCCCGCGCGGTGCAATGGGCTTCGGAACCGCTCCGTACGAGCGCTCTCTGGCGTGAACTGCCCGGATGGCGGTCGGGAGCGCCGTCCGCGGAGCGCGCGCAGCCGAGTTTCGTCACGGACGATGAGGAACTCCTCACCGTCGCGCCCGGCGACGATCACTCCGGGGGAGCGGCGCGGGCGGCGGTCGACGAGGAGGGCGCCGTCTGGGTGGCTCAGGACGGGATCACCATGCGACTGCGTCCGCTCGATCGACGCGCGATGATGCGACGTCGCCTCGCGGGCTCTCAGACCGACAGCGGATCTCAGGGGCCGGATGGACGCGCGCCGATGCCGGGGAGTGTCGTGGCCGTGCATGTCGAGGATGGGTCGACGGTCGCGGCGGGCACTCCGCTCGTGTCGATCGAGGCGATGAAGATGGAGCACCAGGTGCTCGCGCCGCAGGACGGCACCGTGCACCTTCTGGTGTCGGTGGGAGAACAGGTTCGGCGCGATCAAGCGGTCGCCCGTGTGACGACGGAGGAGAGTCGATGATGGAAGAGCTGACCGAGGAGGAGCGCGAGCTCGCCGGGATGGTGCGCGAGTTCGCGGAGACGGTGGTCGCGCCGCAGTCCTACGAGGCCGATCGCACCCACACGCTCTCGATGGACGTCGTGGGTCAGATGGGGGATCTCGGGCTGTTCGGTCTGCCGTTCCCCGAGGAGTACGGCGGGCAGGGCGGCGACTACATGGCGCTCGGCATCGCGATCGAGGCGCTCGGGCGCGTCGACCAGTCCATCGCGATCACGCTCGAGGCGGGCGTGAGCCTGGGGGCCATGCCGGTGTACCGGTTCGGCACCGAGGAGCAGAAGCAGACGTTGCTTCCTGACCTGCTCGCCGGTCGCGCTCTCGCCGGATTCGGCCTGACCGAGCCGGAAGCGGGAAGCGATGCCGGAGCCACCCGCACGACGGCGCGGCTCGAGGGCGACGAATGGGTGATCGACGGCTCGAAGCAGTTCATCACGAACTCCGGCACCCCGATCACCCGTTTCGTGACGGTGACGGCCGTGACGGGCAGCGTGGACGGTCGCAAGGAGATCTCCACGATCATCGTCCCCAACGGCACTCCGGGGTTCACGGTCGAGGCGCCCTACGACAAGGTCGGCTGGAACGCCTCGGACACGCACCCGCTGACGTTCGAATCCGCACGCGTGCCGGCGGGGAACCTCCTGGGCGTGCGGGGGACCGGTTTCCGCAACTTCCTCAGCATCCTCGACGAGGGGCGCATCGCGATCGCCGCATTGTCGACCGGTGCCGCAGAGGGATGCCTGGAGGCCTCCGTCGAGTATGCGAAGAGCCGGACGATCTTCGGCAGTGCGCTGAGCACCCGCCAGAACGCGCAGTTCACGCTCGCCCGGATGCGGGCCAGAGTGCACACGGCACGACTCGCCTGGCACCATGCCGCACGTCTTCGCGACGCAGGGAAGCCGTTCGCCGAGCAGGCGGCGATCGCCAAGCTGGTCGCCGGGGAGGCCGCGATGGACAACGCCCGGGACGCCACCCAGATCTTCGGCGGCAACGGCTTCATGAACGAGTTCCCGGTGGCGCGTCATTACCGCGACTCGAAGATCCTCGAGATCGGCGAGGGAACCACCGAGGTCCAGCTACTGATCATCGCGCGTGGTCTCGGGCTCGCCGGGTAGCGTGGCAGCAGGCGCCGCACGGAGCGACCGGAGGGAGTCGAAGTGACGCAGGACATCATCCAGCGCGGGCTGTACTACGAGGAGTTCGTGGTCGATGCCCGCTACCTCCACCGACCGGGACGCACCGCCACGGAGGCGGACAACGTGCTGTTCACGACGTTGACGATGAACACGCAGGCACTCCACCTCGACGCGGCCTTCGCCGATGCGCAGGAGCCGTTCCATGCGCGGCTGATGAACTCGATGTGGACCCTCTCCACGATGGTGGGCGCATCGGTCGCGCAGCTCACGCAGGGCACGCTCGTCGCGCAGCTCGGTCTCGGGGACATCACCTTCCCGAAACCCCTGTTCGCCGGCGACACCCTCTACACCGAGAGCATCGTGCTCGAGAAGCGGCTCTCCTCCTCCCGACCAGGACAGGGGATCGTGCGCATCGCGCACACCGGTCGCAACCAGGACGATACGGTGGTCGCGACGGCGACCCGATCCGTCCTCGTCCGCACTCTTCCCGAAGGGACTCCTGCACAATGACGTTCGCGCTCGGACCCGCGATCCTGTTCTGCCCCGCCGACCGCCCTGAGCGATTCCGCACCGCCCTCGAGCGCGCGGACGCGGTGATCCTCGATCTCGAGGACGCCGTGCTGCCGGCAGCGAAGGCCACGGCGCGCGGAAATCTGATCGATGCGGATATCGATCCCGATCGCGTGATCGTGCGGGTCAACGCGCCGGGAACCGAGGCGTTCGCGTCGGACCTCGCGACCTTGAGCCAGACCGACTTCCGCACCGTGATGGTCGCGAAGACCGAGGACCCGGCGAGTCTGGCCTCGTTCGACTCGCGGTTCTCGCTGATCGCGCTCTGCGAGACGGCCCGCGGTGTGCACGCGGCGGATGGTATCGCCGCGCACCCGCAGATCGTCGCCATGATGTGGGGGGCAGAGGATCTCGTCGCCTCGATCGGCGGTACGTCGAGTCGCCGGCCGGATGGGGCGTATCGGGATGTCGCCCGCTATGCGCGCTCCCGCGTCCTGGTCGAGGCCGCCGCACACGGCAAGAGCGCGATCGACGCCGTGCACATCGACATCGACGACGTGGACGGTCTCACGGACGAGGCGACGGATGCCGCCGCGTCGGGGTTTGCGGCGACGGCCTGCATCCACCCGAGCCAGGTATCGGTGATCCGAGCGGCCTACCGCCCTGATGACGACACACTGACCTGGGCGCGTGCGGTGCTCGTCGCCGCCGAGCAGGAGCGCGGAGTGTTCCGGTTCCAGGGACGTATGGTCGACGAACCGGTCCTGCGGCACGCGCGGTCCGTGGTGGCACGCGGAGCCTGATCCGGGGTTCGCGGTCAGCGCACGAAGACGGGCTCCAGCAGGCGAAGCGAGTCCGGCGATGCTTCGAACCGGTGCGCGGAGCCGTTGGCGAGGACGTCGCCGACCTGGGGGAGCGTGCCGCCGGAGACATGATCGATCACGGCGCGGATCACACCGCCATGGGTCACGACGATGAGAGACTCCGCCGTCGGTGCCGAGCGGCGACGCGCGTCGGCGGCGATCCGATGCAGCGCGGCGATCGCGCGCACGCCGACCTCGTCGAGGGACTCGGCACCGGGGACTTCGGCGTGCCAGTCGCCGAAGGTCTTGATGTAGTCGGGAACGGACATGCCCTCGCCCTCGCCGAACTCGCGCTCGCGCAGATCGGGGACGAGACCCTCGATCGCCAGCCCCAGTTCGCCGGCGATGATCTCCGCCGTCTCGCGGGCGCGCACCAGGGGGCTCGCATAGACCGCGTGGTGCGTGCCGGCGGCCAGACGTCCCGCGGCGGCGAGAGCGTCAGCCCGCCCGGTGTCGTTGAGCGGGATGTCGGTCGACCCCTGGATGCGCTTGGCGAGATTCCAGTCGGTCTGACCGTGCCGGACGAGTGTGAGCAGAGTCATCGAAGAAGTTCCTGAAGGGCGGGGAGCACCTCGCTGGTGCCTGCGGCGATGGTCACATCGGCCCAGACATCCGCGCGGGTCGGCTCATGATTGACGATGATCAGAGGGATGCTGCGACGGCGTGCTCGCTCCACCAGCCGCACGCCGGAGTTCACGACCAGCGAGGAACCTGCCACGATCAGTGCCGAACTGGCACGCAGCAGGGACTCCGCCGCGCGGAAACGGTCCTGAGGGACGTATTCGCCGAAGAAGACCACGTCGGGTTTCAGCATGCCGTCGCAGACGGTGCACACCGGGACGACGAAGCCCTCGGTGGACTCGGGAAGCACGTCGCCGTCCGGTGCCAGCGCGACGTTCTCGGGCACCGTGATCCAGGGATTGAGCTGCTCGATCTGCACGGCGACATCGCGACGGTCGAACACCTGTCCGCAGTGCAGGCACAGCACGCGACGCATGGTCCCGTGCACCTCGATGACGTGGGAGCTGCCGGCGCGCAGATGGAGGCCGTCGACATTCTGAGTGATGACGCCGGAGACGAGTCCCGATGCCTCCATCTCGGCGAGGGCCGTGTGGCCGGGATTCGGTCCTGCCTGCGCGAACGCCTTCCACCCGAGATGCCCGCCGATCCAGTAGCGCCGTCGTGCCGCTGCGTCGCCGAGGTACGTCTGAATCGTCATGGGGTCGCTGCGGTTGCGCGCACCCTCTCCGCGATAGGCGGGGATGCCGGAGTCGGTCGAGATGCCTGCGCCGGTGAGAAGGGCGATGCGCTTCCCCCGCAGCAGATCTGCCGCGTGGGCGATGGTGGCCGACAGCTCGGCAGGGTTCGACACGCTCACAGGACCTCCTCGAGCGAGTCTACGGTGCGGAGACAAGGGCAGGCTCACACGCCGTCCGCGCGGTCGGCGCAGGGTGCGGTGCGGTGCGGCACGCAGGCGGTGGCAGAGTGGACACCGTGCAACTGCAGCCTGTGACCGATCCTGACGACCGACGCCTCGATGACTATCGCGGGCTCACCGACACGGCCCTTCGCGCCCTGTCGGACCCATCGGGCGGACTGTACATCGCGGAATCGACCAAGGTGATCGCGCGCGCGGTCGCGGCTGGACACCGCCCACGCTCCGTCCTGGTGCAGGAGCGTCGGGTGGACGACATCCGGGCGATCGTCGGCGCTCTCGACGTACCGGTCTACGTCGTCCCCGACGAGGTCGCCGAGGCGGTGACCGGTTTCGCGGTGCACCGGGGGACCATCGCGTCGATGCACCGTCCCGCACTCCCGTCGGTCCGCGACGTGCTCGAAGGCGCATCTCTCGTTCTGATCCTCGAGAACATCGGCGATCACACGAACGTCGGTGCGGCCTTCCGCGCAGCCGCAGGCCTGGGTGCGGACGCCGTGCTCGTGTCACCCGGCGGCGCGGACCCGCTCTACCGGCGCAGCGTGCGCGTGAGCATGGGGACCGTGTTCCAGGTACCGTGGACGCGCATCACGGACTGGGACACCGCGATCGCCGATCTTCATGCCGCCGATTTCGACATCGCAGCACTGGCATTGCGTGATGACGCCGTGACGCTCGATGCCTATGCCGCCGACCGCCCCGCGCGCGTGGCCCTCGTCATGGGCTCGGAAGGTGACGGCCTCTCCCGGGAGGCGATGCAGGGCGCGGACACCATCGTCACGATCCCGATGTCCGGTGGCGTCGACTCGCTCAACGTCGCGTCGGCGGCCGCCGTCGCGCTGTGGTCGATGAAGCGCTGAGCCGTTCAGTCCTGGTCGGTCAGGAACACCATGGGAGAAGGCTCCGGTCGCTTCGCGGCGAGATTGTCGCCCGATGACTGGTGCCGCAGCCGGCGCAGCACCCAGGGCACCAGGTGCTCGCGTGCCCAGCCCAGGTCCTCGGAGCGCGCTTCGCGCCAGGTGCGCAGCGGAATGGGCTCGGGCTGCATCGCCTCGAGGTCGTTCGGGACGTTCAGCGCGCGCAGCGCCATACGGGCGACCTCATGGTGCCCGAGTGCGTTGTAGTGCAGGCGATCGTCGTCGAAGAAGCGGGGATCCTGCACGACCTTGAGGGCCCACTGGTCGGCCACGATGCAATCATGACGCTCGGCGATGGCCCGTACGTTCTCGTTGTAGATCGCGACCTTTCCGCGGAATGCGCGGAAGACCGGGGTGAAGGCCGTGTCGATCCCGGTGAAGAGCAGGATCGCGGCGCCCGTGGATGACAGACGGGTGACCGCGTCCTCGAGCTGCGCGGCGATCGCGTCGGGATCCGTTCCGGGGCGGATGACGTCGTTGCCACCTGCGCAGATCGACACGAGATCAGGGTGCAGCGCCACGGCCGGCTCGATCTGGTCGGCGACGATCTGGGCGATGAGCTTTCCGCGCACCGCCAGATTCGCGTAGGCGAAGTCCTCCACCTGCTGCCCGAGAACTTCGGCGACGCGGTCGGCCCAGCCGCGGTGGCCGCCGGGGGCGCGCGGATCGGGGTCGCCGATCCCCTCGGTGAAAGAGTCCCCGATGGCGACGAAACGGCGCCAGGGGTGCGGGGCCTCGTTGTCCACGTACGGGGTCCGAGTCGAATCCTGGTCGGTCATCCAGCTCTCCTTCGCGAACGTTCTGCGGCGCGGTGGTGACCGCGACGCAGTGTCAGAGCCTACCCGCAGGCGCACGTCCGGGGGAGGGGCACGCGCGGGATCCGCGGCGAGTGATCCAGTGTCCCCGGCAGCGATTATCGTGGAGTCGATGCTCTCACCGTCCTTTCCTCAGCGCGCCCCTTGGGGAACCGCGAACAAGCTGCGCGCCTGGCAGCAGGAGGCCCTCGAACAGTACTTCGCGGCGGATCAGCGCGACTTCCTCGTCGCCGCCACACCCGGGGCAGGGAAGACCACCTTCGCTCTCACCCTCGCTGTCGAGCTCATGCGAATCGGTGAGGTCAATCGCATCATCGTGGTGGCCCCGACCGAGCATCTCAAGACGCAGTGGGCCGACGCGGCGGCGCGCGTGCACATCCGCCTCGACCCCCGCTTCCGCAACAGCGACTGGGCACCCGCGCGGCATTATCACGGGGCGGTCGTGACGTATGCCCAGGTGGCCGCGAAGTCCTCGGTGCATCGGCATCTGACCGAAGACGCCAAGACTCTCGTGATCCTCGACGAGGTCCACCACGGCGGTGACGCACTCAGCTGGGGCGACGCCATCCGCGACGCCTACGGCCCGGCGAAGCGGCGCCTGCTCCTCTCCGGTACACCTTTCCGCAGCGACACGGCACCGATCCCGTTCGTCGAGTACCACCCCGACGAGTCCGGCGCACGCATCTCCCGCACCGACTACAACTACGGCTACGGTCGAGCCCTGGCCGACGGCGTCGTCCGCCCTGTGCTGTTCCACATGTACGCGGGCAAGATGCGCTGGCGCACCACGACGGGAGACGAGCTCGAGACGCACCTGGGCCAGGACAACACGAAGGATGTGACGTCGCAGGCCTGGCGCACGGCGCTCGATCCCGAGGGGGACTGGATGCCGGCGGTGCTGTCCGCCGCCGACCGCCGTCTCACCGAGATCCGCCACCACGTCCCCGATGCCGGAGGGCTCGTGCTCGCGACCGATCAGACGGTCGCTCGGGCCTACGCCAAGATCCTGCACAGCATCACGGGACAGCAGCCGACGATCGTGCTCTCGGACGATGCGACCGCGTCGGAGCGGATCGAGAAGTTCAGCGCGAACGATGCCCGATGGATGGTCGCCGTGCGCATGGTGTCGGAGGGCGTCGACGTCCCGCGTCTCGCCGTCGGCGTGTACGCCACATCGTCGTCGACCCCGTTGTTCTTCGCGCAGGCCATCGGCCGGTTCGTGCGCGCCCGCCGCCGTGGCGAGGCCGCCAGCGTCTTCCTCCCGCAGGTTCCCGTGCTCATGGGGCTCGCGAACGAGATGGACAAGCAACGCGACCACGCCCTCGACCGGCAATCGAAGGAAGACGACGGCCTGGAGGACTCGCTGCTCGAGAGCGCGAACCGCGAGGAGGAGACGTCGGATGCTCTGACCCAGGAGTTCAGTTATCAGGCGCTCTCGTCGGTCGCGCACTTCGACAGGGTGGTGTTCGAGGGGCAGGAGTTCGGTCAACTGGCTGAGCCCGGCACGCCCGAAGAAGAGGAGTTCATCGGCTTCCCTGGACTTCTCGAGCCGGAGCACGTGCATGAGCTGCTCATCCAGCGGCAGTCCCGTCAGTCCCGCCTTCGAGAGGCGCGTGAGACCGCGGCCGGGCCGGACGAGACGACGACACTGCCGGCACCGCTGCACCGCACCCTGAAGGAGCAGCGCCAGCTTCTGAACAGCCTGGTCGGACTCTACGCCCGCCAGAGAGGTGAGCCTCACGGCGCCGTGCATGCTGAGCTTCGCCGTATCTGCGGCGGACCGGCGGTCGCGCAGGCGACGGTGACACAGCTGCAGTCGCGTATCGAGGTTCTTCGCAAGCGCGTGCGCGCCTGACGGCACCGCTCGCGCTACCTCCGCGCCGCTCGGCGCGTCGCTTCGGATCCCCGAAATGCTGTCAATCCGCGTCTGAGCGGGGTGTGCGCGAGGCTTCCCGGCTAGCGTTGAACGGTTGCCCGCGCACCGGGCGCCGTCACATCTGGAGGACCCATGACAGCCCCCGCTGCCGCTGAGCCCACTGCCGCCGATCGCCGTCGGTGGGCACGCTATCTCGTCGAAGAACGCGCCGAGGGTGCTGTCTACCAGAAGCTCGCTGCGCGCAGGGAAGGCGAAGAACGGAACATCCTGCTGAGCCTCGCAGAGGCGGAACGTCGGCACGAGCAGCACTGGCTCGATCTTCTCGGGGGTGAGCCGAAGCGGCTTCCCCGAGCGGGTGTGCGATCGCGCCTGCTGGGGTGGATGGCGGGCCGGTTCGGGTCGATCTTCGTGCTCGCGCTGGCGCAGAGTGCGGAGGCGCGTTCGCCCTACGACGCTGAGCAGTACGCGACCCCCGCGATGCGGGCGGACGAGAAGGTGCACTACGAGGTGGTGCGCGGTCTGGCCGCGCGCGGGCGTCGGCGTCTGTCCGGATCCTTCCGCGCAGCCGTCTTCGGCGCGAACGACGGCCTCGTGAGCAACCTCGCATTGGTGCTCGGCATCGGGGCGACGGGGGCGAGCTCCGGGTTCGTGCTGTTCAGCGGTATCGCCGGCCTCCTCGCCGGAGCCCTGTCGATGGGGGCGGGGGAGTTCGTCTCGGTCCGCTCGCAGCGCGAGCTGCTGGCCGCCACGGAGGCGAACGACGACGCAGTCGCCGCCGTCGGTGACCTCGACATCGATGAGAACGAGCTGGCGCTCGTCTACCGTGCCCGCGGCATGGAGCAGGAGGAGGCGTTGGAGCGTGCACGCCTCATCGTCGCTGCCGCACAGGCGGGCGTGCGTCGCGCGGCCACCGGCCCCGTGCGCACGCACGGGGGAGAGGACCACGACATCGTCGGCAGCGACTGGACGGCCGCGATCTCCAGCTTCCTGCTGTTCGCCTCCGGGGCGATCATTCCGGTGCTCCCGTGGATCTTCGGACTGCAGGGGACAGCGGCCGTGGTCCTTGCCCTGATCCTGGTCGGCATCGCCCTGCTGACCACGGGTGCGATGGTCGGCATCCTCTCCGGGGGACCGCCACTGCGCCGAGCGCTGCGTCAGCTCGCGATCGGCTTCGGCGCGGCGGCGGTCACCTATCTGCTGGGACTGCTGTTCGGAGTCGGCGCCGTCTGAGCGGTCGTCCGCTCAGGGCTGGTCATCGTCGGTGCCGCCAGGGCGGGTTCCGCCCGGCATCCCGCCTCCCTGCTGTCCACCCTGCCCAGGGCCCATCCCGCTGGTGCCGCCTTCGCCGGCGGTCACCGTGGTCGACGATCCATCCACGACCACGTCATACGTCGTTCCGGACATGATCTCAGCGCCGGAGTAGACGACGGTCGAGAACGAGGTGTCCGCGGTGTATTCCGCGACGACCGTCCCGTCCGCGACGATCTCGACTGTCGATCCCTCCGTTCCCGATGCCGTCGCGAACACCCATCCCTGCGCGGAATCGGTGGACGGCGCCATGGCCATGCCTGCGCTTCCCGCGGCGAGCAGCGTCCCCCCCGAGACGTCGAAAGTGCCGTTGACGTCGATGGCGCCGTTTCCATCGTTCGTCGGTCCCCAGATCGTCAGGGTGCCGCCGGACATCGTCGCGGAGCCGTTCGAGTCGAAGCCGTCCCCGCCTGCGTCGATCGTGGTGTCACCGCCGGAGATGGTGATCATCTCACCGCTGTCCTGCATGCTCTCACCGCTCCCGGAGGAGGCGTTGAGGCCGTCGTCGGATGCCGTGACGGCGAGTTTCCCTCCCGCGATGCTGATGTCGGTGCTCTCGAGGCCCTCATAGCTCGCGTTGATGGTCGTGTCGCCTCCGTCGATCGCCAGTGCCGTGTCCGCATGGATGCCGTCGTCGCCCGAAGCCAGGGTGAGCGTGCCGTCGTTCAGGTGCACGGCACCGTTCGAGTGGATGGCGTCGTCGGCGGCGTCGGCGTCGATGGTTCCGCCTTCGACGACCACGTAGACGCCGCCCTTGACGGCCTTGGCCGACACGTCGTCCGCGAGCACCGCTGAGGCCCCGCCCCCGCTGTCGAGGGTCAGATCGCCCGCAGTGATCACGACGTCCGTCGCCGCGGAGACGGCATCGCCGGCGCTGGTCACGTGAAGCTCCCCTCCGGAGATCCACACGTAGCCCTGGCTCTCGTCCGCGTCCTGATCGCTGGACAGTCCGTCTCCACCCGCGGTCACGCTCACCGTGCCACCCTCGATCGTCAGGGAGTCCTTGCCCCGGAGGCCGTCGTCGGCCGCTACGACAGTCACCGTGCCGCTGAGGATCTTGAGGTCGTCCTTGCTCGTGATGCCGTCGTTTCCGTTCCCCTCGACGGTGAGCGAACCGGTGCCACTGATGGTGAGGTCCGCATCGCTGTACAGGGTCGCGTTGACCTCGGCGTCGTCTGCATAGCTCCCGGCATCGGACAGCGTGTTGTCGCTCCCGTCGGCGAGCACCAGGGCCGCATCGTCGGCGCCGGTGATGGCGATCGCGGCGCCGTCGGGGTTCGCGATCTCGGCGTCATCGAGGATGATCGCGACCACCGCGTCGTCCGGCGCCGCGACGATCACGGAGCCGGTGAGGGAGCCGGTGAGGCGATACGTTCCACCGGCGGAGATCGTCACGGTGCTCCCCTCGACAGATGCGCCCTCGCCCTCGACCTCGGCACTGTCGCCGGTCAGGGTGATCGTCGTCTCCGCGGTCGTGGCCGCTTCATCCGCGGAGACAGTGGTGGCGTCGGCGTTGTCTGCCAGGACCTCTTCGGCCGTGAGAGAGGCGTCGACGTTCTGCACGGATGCCGTCTCGGTCGTGGCGGCCGGGCTGTCGGCATCTGCCGTGACGGCGGTGCAGCCGGCCAGGACGACACCGGTCAGCACGAACGGTGCGGCGGCGAGGAGGATGCGGTTCTTGGTGCGCATGAGAGTCTCTCTTTCGATCAGGCGGCGGTCGCCGTGGGGTGGAAGCGTCGGCGCAGCACGCGCGCCCACTTGTTCGAGGGAAGGTCGGGGCGCAGGGCGGCGAGCCCCGTGCCGTACTTGCTGATGGTCGAAGGGCGGATGCCGTGACGCCAGAGCAGTCGGTCCATGTCCCCGGTGCGCAGACCGGACTTGGTCTCGATGATCACCAGCCCGGGAACCCGGAGCTGCCGGCCGTCGGCGAGTTCCCATGAGAGCGACGCGTCGATCGTCGCGCGACCTCCGCCGGTCGGGGCGAGCAGAGTCGTACGGTGGTAGCGCGTGGCGAGGGTGGGCAGGAGCTCGGCGGTGTCGAGGTCGTGGATGCCGAGGGCGTCGAGGCCGAGCGCCGCGTACTCCCTGCCTTCCTCGGTCAGTTCGTCCCGTGCGGCGAACTGGTAGCCGATCCGCTCCTTCACCGTCGCGCTGCGGGCCCCACGCGTCTTGAGCTCGAGGAAGGCGTCCTCGGTGTCGACGTAACTGCGGGTACGGAGCTTGAACCTGCGGCGCCGTCCGAGCGCCGCCATGCGGAAGCTGAGGAGATCGGCGGTGTCGAAGTAGTACGACTCGTAGGCGAAGGAGCGGCGACCCTCCATCGTGAGAACTCGGGTCCGCGCGGGCAGCGCGGCGAGGACGGTGGCCGCCTCATCGACGGTCATCGCGTACTTGCGGTCGACACGGGTCTGTAGGGCTGCCTCGGCCACGAGCTCCTCGAGGCCGACGGGGTCGAGTCCGGCCATCATCGTCGTGCTCCTGCCAGTGCGGAGCTGACTTCGGCCGGCGCTCCGATGCGGTAGCGCACGTCGACCTGCGTCGTGTCGTTCACGAAGTCGAGCTGAAGGATCGACACCTGCGTGACCGTGCCGCCGAGTACCCGCTCGAGCTGCGCGACGAGTTCGGATTCGTCTCCGATGGCTCGGTCCAAGGTCATCGTCAACTGGCGGGAACGGGACAGGAGACGCGGATGGTCCGCGATGAACATCGCGACGATGATCAGGGCCATCAGTCCGAGTGAGACGGGGGAGAGGGTGCTGCTCAGACCTGCGATGAGTCCGAGCGCGAGTGAGGCGAAGTAGTACGCGACCTCCCGTTGCGAGATCTCCGATGAGCGCAGCCGGATGATCGACAGCACTCCGAACAGTCCGAGACCGAGCCCGAGGGCGACCGAGGTGCCCGCAAGCACGACGGCGACAGCGAGCACGCCGACGTTCACCCCGACGAATGCGACGACGAGGTCCCGGCGTCGGTGACGCAGGTAGTAGATGCCAAGGGCGAGGATCGTGATGGCGACGAGGTCGGCGGCGATCATGACGAGCGTGTACACGGGAGAATCCTTCGGTCGGGGTGGAGGTTCTCCCATTTGGACGCACAGGCCTATGCGCTTCCTATGTGCTGTCTATGCCGTATTGAGGAATGTCGTCCCCCATAGGAATCCCCGAACAGGCACCTTGATGACCCACGGCGAACGGATAGCACTCGAATAGCCGGCGACCGTACCTGTGGGGGATGGACACTCGACAGCAGACCCCCAGACCGACACGACGGCGCCGCCGAATCCTGCTCGCGGGCGGGCTCGTGCTCGCCCTCACCGCCGGCGGGGGAGCCGCATGGGCTGCAGATCGCTTCCTCATCGAGCATGTGAGCATCACCGACGTCTCGGCGTACGAGGCCGCGAACTCGAACACCGACGATGCGGTCACCGAGACGACGCATGCGACGGTGACGGATACCTCGTACGACTCCGATCAGGCCGACATCAGCATCTCCACGGTCTCGACCGGATCCGGCGATGACACCGTCACGTACTACGTCGCCGATGTCACCCTGACCGATGCCACAGCCCTGCGGTCCGCCTTCGCCGGCGATGCGTTCGGCACCAACATCACCGAGACGACGAGTGCGATCGCGGCCGCGAACGACGCGGTGTTCGCGATCAATGGCGACTACTACGGCTTCCGCGACACGGGCATCGTCATCCGCAACGGTGTGGCCTACCGGGACGCAGGTGCGCGCGAGGGGCTGGCGTTCTACCAGGACGGGCACGTCGAGCTGTATGACGAGACCGCCACGACGGCAGCCTCGCTCGTGGCAGACGGCGTGTGGAACACGCTGTCCTTCGGTCCCGCGCTCGTCGAGGACAGCATCGTGGTCGACGGGATCGAGGAGATCGAAGTCGACACCAACTTCGGCAACCACTCGATCCAGGGCGAGCAACCGCGGACGGCTGTCGGAGTGATCGACGAGAACCACCTCGTCTTCGTCGTCGTCGATGGGCGAAGCGCCGGCTACAGCCGTGGCGTCACGATGACCGAGCTCGCCGACATCATGATCTCGCTCGGAGCGGAGACCGCGTACAACCTCGACGGCGGCGGATCGTCGACGATGTACTTCGACGGTGAACTCGTCAACAGCCCTCTCGGAAAGGACCAGGAGCGCGCCACCAGCGACATCCTGTACATCGCGGGGAGTGGTCAGTGATCGTCCTGATCCCGGCCTACGAGCCGGACGAGCGGATGTGCGAGTTGCTCGATGCGCTCGACGCGGAGGGCGTCCAGACCGTGGTCGTGGACGACGGCAGCGGAGCCGCGTATTCGCCGCACTTCGACGACGCCGCGCGCAGGGGCGCCACCGTGCTGCATCAGCCGCGGAACCAGGGTAAGGCGCGAGCACTCCGGCGAGGCCTCACCTTCATCGCAGAACGTTGGCCCGGCGAAGACGTGGTGACGGCCGACAGTGACGGGCAGCATCGGCCGTCCGACATCCTCGCGGTCGCCGCAGCCACCGTCGGCGGCGAGGCCCTCGTGCTCGGGGGACGATCGTTCCGCGGAACGGTGCCGGTGCGCAGCCGGTTCGGGAACGCGGTGTCGAGGGGGCTGTTCCGGTTGAGCGGGGGCGACGTGCACGACACGCAGACAGGGCTCCGCGGCATTCCCTCGGTTCTCATCGCCGATGTCGTCGCGGTCGCGGGGGAGCGCTTCGCCTGGGAGATGAAGGTGCTGCTCGAGTTCACCCGAAGAGGGATCCCGATCCGAGAGGTGCCGATCGCGACCGTCTATCTCGACGACAACGCCTCTTCGCACTTCCGGCCGCTGCGCGACTCCCTCGACGTGCTCCGGCCGATGCTGCGCTACGTCCTGGTGTCGTTCGGGTCGTTCGTGCTCGATATCGCGGCCGTCCAGCTGCTGTACGCCCTCATCGGAAACCTGCTGCTCTCCGCAATCGGTGCGCGTCTGCTGAGTGCCACGGTGAACTTCACGCTCAATCGCTCGTTCGTGTTCCGTGGTGGACCGCAAGGGGACATCCGACGGCAGGTGTGGCGCTACGCTGCTCTGGCGCTCGCGCTGCTGGCGGGCGGCTACGCGTCGATGGCGCTCTTCATCGCGTGGGGCGTGCCCGTGCTGTGGGCCAAGCTGCTCGCCGACACCGCCGTGTATGCCTGCGGATTCCTGGTGCAGCGCGGATACGTGTTCGTCGCCCGGAGCGCTGACCGTGTCGGGCGTTAACCAGAAGAAGGCCCCCTCTCGGGAGCCTTCTTCCTCTGTGCGCGGAGGGGGACTTGAACCCCCACGCCCTTACGGGCACTACGACCTCAACGTAGCGCGTCTACCATTCCGCCACCCGCGCAGGTGTTGGATGATCGTTGCCGACCGAAGAATGACATTACCACGTCCACAGCGGCCTCTCGAACCGAGCCATACGCCCGGGCGTGGCGCGGGCTTTCGATAGCCTGGAGCCATGACCGATCCGTCTCTTCCGGAGGTCGTCCGCATCGCGAGCGACCTGATCCGCTTCGACACTTCCAACTTCGGCGGAGGCAACGCCAAGGGTGAGCGCGAGGCCGCACAGTATGTCGGGGCCTACCTGGAGGAGCTGGGTCTCGAGGTCGAGTACTACGAACCGATCCCGCGTCGGACGAACGTCATGGCGCGGGTCGCAGGTCGCGACCGCTCGAAGCCGGCGCTGGTGGTGCACGGCCATCTCGACGTCGTCCCTGCGATGGCGGAGGACTGGAGCGTCGACCCTTTCGCCGGTCTCGTGCGAGACGGCATGCTCTGGGGGCGTGGGGCCGTCGACATGAAGAACATGAACGCCATGATCCTCACCGCGGTCGCCGAGATCCTTCGCGCAGGCGATCAGCCTGAGCGCGATCTGATCCTCGCCTTCTTCGCGGATGAGGAGAACGGCGGGGTCGAGGGCTCGGCGCTCGTGGTCAAGGATCGCCCGGAGTGGTTCGAAGGCGCTGCCGCGGCGATCAGCGAGGTGGGCGGCTACTCGATCACCGTGGACGACCGACGCGCATACCTGCTGCAGGTCGGCGAGAAGGCCTTGATCTGGATCCGCCTGGTCGCCAAGGGACGAGCGGGGCACGGCAGCCGCCTGCACGAGGAGAACGCGGTGACACGACTGGCCGAGGCCGTGACGGCGATCGGGCGCACGCGATGGCCGATCCGCCTCACGCCGACGACCACGGCCCTCCTCGACGGGCTCAGCGCCCTCACCGGACGCAGCGTGGACGATCCGGATGCCCTCGCCGCCGCGGCGGGCCCTGCTGAGGCTTTCCTGCGCTCCTCGTTCCGCACGACGGCCAACCCGACGGCCCTGACCGCGGGGTACAAGCACAACGTGATCCCCGAGCGCGCCGAGGCATTGATCGATGTGCGCGTGATCCCCGGCACCGAGGATGACGTGCTCGCGGAGCTGCAGCGCATCGTCGGTGACGACATCGTCATCGAGACGGTCGTTCGCGACATCGGCATGGAGACCCCGTTCGAGGGCGATCTCGTCGACGCGATGGTCGCGAGCATCGGGCGTCATGACCCCGGAGTTCCGGTGATCCCGTACCTGCTGGGCGCGGGCACCGACAACAAGGCTCTCGCGGCTCTCGGCATCACCGGATACGGTTTCGCCCCGCTGAAGCTTCCCGCCGACCTGGACTTCACGGGCATGTTCCACGGTGTCGACGAGCGTGTACCCGTAGAATCGCTTGTCTTCGGCCAGCGGGTGCTGACCGATCTGCTGCGCTCGTTCTGAGCGACGTAAGACCGCTCCCGCGCCGACCTCGACTCAGAAGGCACCACCTCCATGCACCTGTTTGAAGCGCTCATCCTCGGCATCGTCCAGGGGCTCACCGAGTTCCTTCCGATCTCCTCCAGCGCCCACCTGCGCATCCTCGGCACCTTCCTGCCGTCCGGCGAGGATCCGGGGGCCGCGTTCACGGCCATCACGCAGATCGGCACGGAGGCCGCCGTCGTCGTGTTCTTCTGGCGCGACATCGTGCGCATCATCGGCCAGTGGTTCCGCTCGCTCGTCGGCCGCGTGCCCCGCGACGACCCGGATGCCCGTATGGGCTGGCTCATCATCATCGGCAGCATCCCGATCGTCCTGCTCGGACTGCTGTTCCAGGATCAGATCGAGAGCGTGCTGCGGTCGCTGTGGATCGTTGCGGTCATGCTCATCGTGTTCGGCATCCTGCTCGGAATCGCCGACCACGTGGGTGCGAAGCGCCGCAGCCTGAAGGACCTCACGTACCCGGATGGCATCGCATACGGCTTCGCCCAGGCGCTGGCCCTGATCCCCGGCGTCTCGCGCTCGGGCGGCACGATCACCATGGGACTCTTCCTCGGCTATGAGAGGGCGGCGGCGGCGCGATACGCCTTCCTGCTCGCGATCCCGGCCGTGTTCGGCAGTGGCTTCTACCAGGTCTACAAGAGCTGGGGAGAGCCGTCGTTCTTCTCGTTCGGCGACACGCTGGCGGCGACGGGTATCGCCTTCGTGGTCGCGTTGGGCGTCATCGCGTTCTTCATGAACTGGATCTCGAAGCGCAGCTTCCTGCCGTTCGTGATCTATCGGATCCTGCTCGGCACGACGCTGCTGATCCTGCTCGGGACCGGTGTCATCGCCGCCTGACGGCAAGCGCGCAGCGCGCTCTCAGCGCTTGCGGTCGCCGGGGCCGTCGTCGCGACGGCGGAGGTAGCGCTCGAACGCCTGGGCGATCGCATCGCCGGATGCCTCGGGCGAGTCCCACGTGTCGCGTGTGCGCTCGAGTTGCCGGATGTACTCGGCCATGTCCTCGTCGTCGGCCGCTGCGGCGTCGATCGAGGCCTCCCAGGCGGCCGCCTCTGTCCGCAGTCCGTCTCGGGGGACATCGACGCCCGTCAGCTCCTCGAGTCGGTCGAGGAGAGCGAGGGTGACCTTCGGAGACGGGGTGGCCGTGGCGACGTAGTGCGGAACGCTGGCCCACAGGCTGGCGGTCGGGATCCCCGCGTTCTCGGCGAAATGCTCGAACACGCTGAGAATGCCGACGGGGCCCTCATAGAGCGAGCGCTCGAGGCCGTGCGCGTCGCGGACCTGCTCGTTCTGGCTCGACGCGAAGATCGAGATCGGGCGCGTGTGCGGCACATCGGAGAGCATGGCACCGAGCGTCACGACCCCGGTGATGTCGTCGCGCAGGGCGACGTCGATGAACTCCGCCGCGAAGGCTTGCCAGGTCCGGGCGGGCTCGACTCCGGTGAGCACCCAGAACTCCGGCCCCGGGGCCGGGTTGCGCGGACGCCAGAGACCCGCCTCCGGCCACTTGAGCCGACGGCGTCCCTCCGCATCCATCTGGCTCGACGGACGCGTGTACTGGTAGTCGAAGTAGAGCTCGGGGTCGACCGAGTGCACGAGGTCGTAGTCGCTCGTCGCGCGCAGAGCCTCGACAGCGCCGCTGGCGCCTTCCCCCGCATCGTTCCAGCCGTCGAAGGCGACGATGACGATGCGCGAACCGAGAACATCCATCCCGGGCTCCCTCCGAGGTCGGGGACGTATCCCTCCAGGCTAGTCCGCGTGAGCCCGAAGTGGGCGGCGGCCCGGGCTACCATGGGTTCAGTGAGCAGACAGCCCCGCGCGGTCCTTTGGGACATGGATGGAACACTCGTCGACACCGAACCGTACTGGATGGCGGCGGAGACCGCTCTGGTCGAGTCCTTCGGCGGCACCTGGAGTCATGAAGACGCTCTCCAGCTGGTCGGCAACGGCCTGATCGACAGTGCGATCATCCTGCAGAACGCCGGTGTCGACATGGAGGCGGACGCGATCATCTCGCTCCTGACCGACTCCGTCCAGGAGGCGCTGCGCACGCAGGGCGTGCCGTTCCGTCCTGGCGCGAGGGAGCTCCTCTCCGACCTCAAGGCGGCAGGCATCCCCACCGCGCTGGTGACGATGTCGCTGCGTCGCATGGCTCTCGGTGTGGTCGAGCTGATCGATTTCGACGCGTTCGAGCTCGTGGTCGCCGGCGATGACGTCGAGAACCCGAAACCGCATCCCGAGCCGTATCTCCAGGCCGCGGCTCTGCTCGACATCGACATCACCGAGGCCATCGTCATCGAGGACTCGCCGACGGGTCTGCGCGCCGGGATCGCCTCCGGGGCCGTCACGCTCGGCGTCCCCCACATCGTCTCGCTCGAGGAGGTGGGTGCGCACGAGCTCTGGCCCACGCTGGAGGGACGCAGCGCAGCCGACCTCATCGACCTCTTCGACCGCCAGAACGCCCCGACGGGAGCCACCCGATGACCGACAACCGCGCGCAGCGACCGAGCGGACCGTTCCGGACGGGTGACCGAGTGCAGCTCACCGGCCCGAAGGGACGACTGCACACCGTGACGCTCCGTGAGGATGGCGAACTGCACACACACCAGGGTGTGCTCCGGCATCGCGACCTGATCGGACTCCCCGACGGTTCCGTACTGGCGAACAGCTCGGGGCACGAGTACCTCGCCCTGCGGCCTCTGCTGCGCGACTTCGCGATGTCGATGCCGCGCGGCGCAGCGATCATCTACCCCAAGGACGCGGCGCAGATCGTGATGCAGGCGGACATCTTCCCCGGAGCGACCGTCATCGAGGCGGGTGTCGGCTCCGGCGCGCTCTCGCTGTCACTGCTTCGCGCGATCGGCTCGGACGGGAAGCTGGTGTCGTTCGAGCGCCGCGAAGACTTCGCCGATGTCGCCCGCGGCAATGTCGAGACCTTCTTCGGCGGGACTCCCGACACCTGGCGCGTAGTCGTCGGCGACCTGCTCGAGGCGCTTCCGAATGAGACGGAGCCCGGCAGTGTCGACCGCGTGGTGCTCGACATGCTCGCGCCATGGGAGTGCATCGATGTCGTGGCCGACGCTCTCACGCCCGGCGGAGTCGTGCTCTGCTACGTCGCGACGGCGACACAGCTGTCCCGCGTCGCCGAGTACATCCGCGCCACGGGTCTGTTCACCGAGCCGGACGCCTCGGAGACGATGGTGCGCGGGTGGCACGTCGAGGGACTCGCCGTGCGTCCCGATCACCGCATGGTCGCGCACACGGGGTTCCTCATCACCGCTCGTCGCCTCGCTCCCGGGGCGATCGCCCCCTCCGTGAAGCGGCGGGCGTCGAAGAGCAGCTACGGCGACGACGATGTCGAGCAGTGGACTCCCGGTGCCGTCGGCGACCGGGAGATCAACGACAAGAACCTGCGCAAGCGCGCGAGGGAGGCGGCCCGTGCGGCCGAAGGGGCGCGCCTGGCGGCGACTTCGCGCGAATCGGACCAGCCGACGGAATAGACTGGAGCGCGTGCGTAAAACGTCCGCCGTTCTGGCCACTCTCAGCCTCGCCGTCCTCGCCCTGACCGGGTGCACCGCAGCGCCGTCGTTCGACGGTGCCGGCTGCGATCGTGCCGCCGGCGGCGACGGCATCCAGGATGCGGTGACCGTCACCGGCGACTTCGGCGAGGCTCCCAAGGTCACCGTCTTCTCACCGCTCTCGATCAAGGAACCGGCCTACGCCGATCTGACGGTCGGAGACGGCCGTGCCATCGAGAACGGCAGCCAGGTCGTCTCACTCGAGTTGTCCCTGTACAGCGGGAACACCGGCAAGAAGGTCTTCGCCACCTCGTACGACGAGAGCCAGAGAGGTCTGTCGACGACGGATTCCTGGTCGGAGCAGTCGCCGGGGCTCGGTGAGGTCCTCCAGTGCGCGACGGCCGGCTCTCGGATCGTCGCAGGTCTGACCCCCGACGCGTTCGGCGCCAAGTCGCTCAGCGGGATCGGGCTGGAGGACGACGACAACGTCGTGTTCGTGATCGACGTGGTCGACGTGTTCCCGTCGAAGGCCGAGGGAACGCTGCAGTTCAACGACGCCGCGGGGATGCCGACGGTCGTGCGTGCTCCCGACGGCACTCCCGGTGTCATCATCCCGGACACTGCTGCTGCGCCGGCGGAGACCGCCGTGCAGACGCTGATCAAGGGCGACGGGCCCGCCCTCACCGCAGACCAGACCCCGGTCGTGAACGTGACCGCGGTGAACTGGGACGACAAGTCGATCGTCACCACCACCTGGGGCACGACTCCGCGCCTCGACCTCGGCACCGCGGTGCCCGAGGTCGGCAAGGCACTCGTCGGCGCGACGGTCGGCTCTCAACTGCTGGTCGTCGTACCCGGAGTCGACCAGGCATCCGCCATCGTCTACGTCGTCGACCTCCTCGGCGTCGCTCCGGCCGCCACCCAGTGATGGCTGCCCGGATACCCGCGGAGGAGCGCCTGACGAATCTCGTCGTGGCGCTGATGGCCACGGAGATCGGGCTCACCAAGCAGCAGATCCTCGACAACGTCTCCGGGTACCGGCAACGCGCGAACGCCGGCACCCGGTCGGACGCGTTGGAGAAGATGTTCGAACGAGACAAGGAAGAGCTGCGTTCTCTCGGTGTCCCGATCGAGACGATCGGCGACGCGGCGGACCCGAACGATCTCCGTGAGGCGCGCTACCGCATTCCCCAGGCCGAGTACGACCTTCCCAGCGACATCGAGTTCACCCCGGGTGAGCTCGCGGTGCTCCGCCTGGCCGGCAGCGTCTGGAGCGCCGAGTCGGCATCCGGTGACGCGCAGTCGGGCGTGCGCAAGATCCGCGCGCTGGGCATCGACGGCGATGAGCCGATCATCGGATTCGCGCCGCGCATCACCGCTCAGGACCCTGCTTTCGCGCCCCTGCAGGCCGCGATCGAGAAGAGTCGCGTGGTGTCGTTCGACTACCTGAAGCCGGGGGAGGAGGCGCCGCGGCGTCGCACGATCCGGCCTCTTGCGCTGGTCGACTACGAAGCCCGCTGGCATGTCTTCGGCATCGACGTCGCCGTCGATGAGGACCGCACCTTCCTGCTCGGGAGGATCGTCGGTGATGTCACGACGGCATCGACGACCTTCGATGCGGCTCTCCGCGACGGTGCAGGGGAACGGGCTCTCACCGGACTCGCCCGGGTGGCCGCCGAGAATTCGGCGCTTCTCGAGATCACCCCGGGGACAGAGGCCGCGCTGCGACTCGGACGGCGCGCAGAACCGGCGCCCCAGGGAATCCGCGTGCCTTTCGTCGATCTGCACATCCTGGCCGACGAACTCGCTTCCTACGGCCCCGAAGTCCGCGTCGTCGAGCCGGCCTCCCTGCGGGATGAGGTCATCGCCCGTCTGCAGGCCGTGGTCGATGCGCATGACGAAGGGGGCTCGCGATGATGGCGCAGCCGAAGCCTCTGCTCGCGGCCGATCGAGTCCGCCTGTATCTCACGCTCGTTCCGTACCTGCTCGAGCATGGTCAGGTCTCGCTGTCCGAAGCAGCGGACGAGTTCGGAGTGTCACCGCGTGAGATGCGGGCGATGGTCGAGAAGCTCACCGTCATCGGCCTGCCGGGAGAGTCCGGTTTCTGGCAGCAACCGCAGGAGATGTTCGACATCAACTGGGACCTGCTGGACCAGGAAGACATCATCGAGATCACCAACGACGTCGCGCTGCGCCGCGTGCCTCGGTTCACCGCTCGCGAAGCCGCCGCACTGCTGGCCGGTCTGCAGATGGTCGCCGCTGTTCCAGCCGTGTCGGATTCGGGTCTGGTCGCCGGCTTGATCTCCAAGCTCTCCCGCGGCGCCGCGGATGCTCCGGCCGATGTGGTGGTCGCGCCCGGCGCGGTGGACGCGGTCCGCGAAGTCGTTGCGCGCGGCGTGCACGAGGGGCGAGCGGTCTCCTTCACGTACCAGGCTCCGGACGCCGAGCCCACCACCCGGACCGTCGATCCCGTCCAGATCCTCATCACCAACGCGCAGTGGTATCTACAGGGCTGGTGCCATCTGCGTCAGGCGATGCGCACGTTCCATCTCGACAGGGTGAGCGACCCGCAGCTGACGGACATCCCGATCACCCATGCCGGGGATCAGGTGCCCGAGGCATTCGCGAGCCTCGATGACGAGCGTGAGGTCACCGTTCGCCTGCCCGAGCGACTCGCACCGCTGCTCGGAGACTTCCTCAGCGCAGCGAACCACGAGACGGAGGGCGGCGCCGTGACCGCGCACCTGCATCTCGCGGATCCCCGCGGCATCAAACGTCTCGCTGCACGGTTCGGCGGTCGCATGGAAGTCCTCGAGCCTGCGGTTGCACGTACCGCCGCCCGTGAGTGGGCGGCATCCGGACTCGCGCTCTATCGCCAGCCCGATACGGACGATTGATCTGTAGACTGATACGAATCGCCCACCGACGACGGGATTATTCACATGTTCGCTGGAATGCAAGGCTGGCACCTGCTGATCGTGCTCGCTGTCATCCTTCTCCTGTTCGGGGCAGCGAAGCTCCCGGCGCTCGCGAAGAGCATGGGCCAGTCGGCTCGCGTCTTCAAAGGTGAGATGAAGGCCATGAAGGACGAGGACGCTGACCGCGCGGAGAGCGTCGTCGTCGAGCCGACCACGGTGAAGGACTCGGGAACCACCCCTGAGACCCCGCCCCGCGCCTGACCGCCCGTGGTAGCCATCGAGCCGACCCGGGAGACGAAGGCGGGTCGGGATCGGCGGATGTCGCTGGGTGCGCATCTCGTCGAACTTCGCAAGCGACTGATGTTCGCTGCATTGGCGCTGCTGGTCGGGATGGTCGTCGCGTTCATCATCGCCGATCCGGTCATCCACCTGATCACGGAACCGATCCGCATCATCGCCGACAAGCGCGGTGATCAGTTCAGCGCCCTGAACTTCGGCACGATCACCTCCGCGTTCGACATGCGGATGCGCATCGCGTTCTCGATCGGTCTCTTCCTCTCGGCGCCCGTGTGGCTCTGGCAGGTCTGGGCCTTCATCATGCCGGGGCTCACCCGCAAGGAGATCCGGTACACGATCGGTTTCGTCGCCGCCGCTGTGCCGCTGTTCTTCGCCGGGTGCTACCTCGGCATCATGATCATGCCGCACGTCATCGAACTGATGTGGAGCTTCACGCCTGACGGCGGGACGAACTTCTACCAGGCGCAGGAGTACTACGACTTCATCTTCAAGCTGATGATCGTGATCGGCATCTCCTTCGTCCTGCCCGTGTTCCTCGTCGCGCTCAACCTGGCCGGCATCATGTCCGGACGGGCGATCCTCAAGGGATGGCGCGTCGCCATCGTCATCGCGACGGTGTTCGCGGCACTCGCGACGCCCGCAGCGGATGTCGTCAGCATGCTGATGCTCGCCGGGATCCTGATCGTGCTCTTCTTCGCGGCGGCCGGGCTCTCGCTCATCTTCGACCGGCGCAAACGCAAGCGGGATGCCGCCAGCGGGCTTCTGCCGGATCCCGTATGAGCTCACCCTCGGAGCGGTACGCCGCAGCGCGCGCAGCGGCGGACAATCCTGAGACGGTGGCGTTCGCGGCGCGTCAGAAGTTCGAGCTCGACCCCTTCCAGGTGGCGGGTTGCCATGCACTGGAACGCGGACACAGCGTCCTGGTCGCTGCGCCCACGGGGGCGGGCAAGACGATCGTGGGCGAGTTCGCGATCCACCTCGCGATGCAGACACCGAATCAGAAGGCGTTCTACACGACGCCCATGAAGGCGCTGTCGAACCAGAAGTTCCGCGAGCTCGTCGAGGTGTACGGCGCTGAGAACGTCGGGTTGCTCACGGGCGACACCAATATCAACGGCAACGCACGCATCGTGGTGATGACCACCGAGGTGTTGCGCAACATGATCTACGCCGACTCCGCCGCGCTCCGCGACCTCCGCTACGTCGTGATGGACGAAGTGCACTACCTCGCCGATCGTTTCCGCGGCGCGGTGTGGGAAGAGGTCATCATCCACCTGCCGCAACACGTGCGGCTGGTCTCGCTGAGTGCCACGGTGTCGAACGCCGAGGAGTTCGGAGACTGGCTCGACACGGTGCGCGGCGACACAGAGGTGATCGTCTCCGAGATCCGCCCGGTTCCTCTCGAACAGCACGTGCTCGTGCGGGACGACCTGCTCCCGCTCTTCGATGACCGCGCAGGCATCGCAACCGCCCAGGTGAACCAGGAGCTGATGCGCATCAGGTCGTTCACGGGCTCGCACTACGAGAACAACCGACGGGCGCAGTCGTATATCAGCGATCGTCACGCCGGACGGCAGGCGAAGCGACCGGAGCGCGGCGGCCGGCGGCCCGTTCGTTCGGCGAACGTGCGACGGATCGAGCGCATGGATCGTCCGGACGTCGTGCGCCTCCTCGAGCGCGCCAACCTGCTGCCGGCGATCTTCTTCATCTTCAGCCGCGTCGGGTGCGACGCCGCTGTGCAGCAGGTGCGCCGCTCCGGCATCCGGCTCACCACCACGGAAGAGCGCGCGGAGATCCGCGCACTCGTGGAGGAGCGCACGCGCACGCTGCAGGAAGAGGATCTCGGCGTCCTCGGCTACTGGGATTGGCTCGACAACCTCGAGCGCGGTGTCGCCGCACACCACGCGGGTCTGCTTCCCGCGTTCAAGGAGGTCGTCGAGGAGCTGTTCCGACGCAAGCTCGTCAAGGCGGTCTTCGCGACCGAGACGCTCGCGCTCGGAATCAACATGCCGGCACGGACCGTCGTGCTCGAGAAGATGGAGAAGTTCAACGGCGAGGCGCGCGTCGCGATCACCTCGGGCGAGTACACCCAACTGACGGGCCGCGCGGGGCGCCGGGGGATCGACGTCGAAGGCCATGCGGTCGTGCAGTGGACCGAGGGCATGGATCCGCAGGCGGTCGCCGCCCTCGCCTCCCGACGGACCTATCCGCTGAACTCGAGCTTCCGCCCGACGTACAACATGGCCGTCAACCTGATCGACCTGTTCGGCAAGCCGCGCGCTCGACAGATTCTCGAATCGTCCTTCGCACAGTTCCAGGCGGACCGTTCCGTCGTGGGTCTGGCGAAGCAGGTGCGCGAGGCGGAAGGTTCGCTGGCCGGCTACGAGAAGTCGATGGCGTGCGAGCACGGCGACTACCCCGAGTACGCGGCGATCCGACGAGAACTCAGCGATCTCGAGAAGAAGAACCGTCAGGATGCGCAGGGGCCGCGGGCGTCGCGGGAGAAGCGCATGAAGCGGATCCAGTCGCTGCGCACGAGCATGCAGCGCCATCCGTGCCACCGTTGCCCGGATCGCGAGTCGCACGCGCGGTGGGCCGAGCGCTATTGGAAGCTCAAACGGCAGACCGACCGCATCCGCCGACAGATCGAGACCCGCACCGGTACGGTCGCGCGCGTCTTCGACCGTGTCGTGGAGGTGCTCGAGACCCTCGACTACCTCGGTGAGAAGGATGGCGAGACGGTCCTCACGGAAGACGGCCGCACGATGCGCCGGATCTACGGTGACCGCGACCTTCTCGTGGCGGAGTCTCTGCGACAGAACCTGTGGAAGGGCCTCGACGCGCCCTCGCTCGCGGCGATGGCGTGCTGCCTGGTCTACGAGCCGCGTCGTGACGAGGCGAACTCGGGGGAGCGGGGCCTGCCCCGCGGCTCCTTCCGGGCGGCCTACGAGAAGACGACCACCTTGTGGGCCCAGCTGGACGACCTGGAGAAGGACCACCATCTGCCGGGCACCGAGCCGCTGGCGGCAGGTCTGGCAGGTCCCATGCACGCCTGGGCGCGCGGAGGGATGCTCGACCAGGTGCTGGTCGATGCCGATATGTCGGCGGGCGATTTCGTGCGGTGGGCGAAGCAGACGATCGATCTGCTGGATCAGTTGTCGATCGTGGCGGAGGATGGCGCCCTCGCCCGCACGGCGCGGACGGCGCTCGACGGTGTCCGCCGTGGCATCGTCGCCTATTCCTCGATGTGAGAATAGGGGGGATGTCTGAGTCCCGCGCGCGCCAGCGCCCCCTCCTGCCGCTGTGGGCAGCCGTGATCGCCGCTGCGTTCGCCGGCCTGCTGATGTACCTCGCGTACCCGGGGGCGGCGGTGTGGATCCTCGCCTTCCCCGCGACCGCCTTGCTGCTGGTCTCCCTCATCGGCCGACGTTTCGGCGGAGCGCTGCTGGTCGGACTCGTGTACGGCATCCTCTTCTTCGCGCTTCTGGTGTCGTGGACGTCGCGCTATCTCGGCCCGGTGCCCTGGGCGGCGCTGAGCGTTCTGGAAGGAGCCCTCACGGCCTTCGCCCTCGTGCCGATCGCCTTGGCCTATCGCTGGCTGCCTCGTGCGTTCCCCGGAACCGCAGGACGCCTTCTCCTGCTGCCGAGCGTGGTGGCGGCCCTCTGGGTCGGGAGGGAGCTGTTCGTCGGCTCCTGGCCCTACGGAGGCTTCCCCTGGGCACGGATCGGGATGAGTCAGGCCGAGAGCCCGTTGGCGCCCGCGACATCCTGGCTCGGCGTCAGCGGCCTCGGGTTCCTGATGGTGTTGTTGGTGGCGATCCTCGTAGAGGCCGTCCGTCTGCGACTGTGGAGGCGTCCGCTTCCGCTCGTCGTCCCCGCTGCTCTCGTCGTCGTCCTCATGCTCACTCCCGTGTTCCCCACAGCGGGCGCAGGGTCGATGCGGATCGCGGCGGTACAGGGCAACGGGCCCACCGGGTACTTCGACGAGCGGCCGGCGTTCTCGGTGATCGATGCCCAGACCGACGCGACCGCTCCGTTGTACGGGGAGGATGTCGATCTGCTGGTGTGGCCGGAAGGATCACTCGACACCGATCCGTTCCAGAACGAGACCCTGGCCAGACGGATGACGCTGATCGCCACGCGGATGGGCGCCCCCCTGCTCGCGAACGCAGCCACGGGACGCGGCGGCCGCTACTACAACACCTCGATGTTGTGGACGGATGCCGGGGGAGCCACGCAGCTGCATGACAAGCGCCACCCTGTGCCCTTCGGCGAGTACGTGCCGGACCGGCCGTTCTTCAACGCGCTCGCGCCCGATCTGATCGGTCTCATCCAGCGCGAGTACACGCCGGGTGAGAATCCGCCGGTCATCGACGTCGACGGAGTCGGGGTCGGTCTGGCGATCTGCTTCGACGTGATCTACGACGACGTGATCACGGAGAGCATGAACGCGGGCGCCCAGGTGCTCGTGTTCCAGACGAACAACGCCGATTTCCGTGGCACCGACGAGAACCTGCAGCAACTCGCCTTCGCGCGCATGCGGGCGATCGAGACCGGGCGCAGCGTCGTCAACATCTCGACGGTCGGCACGAGCCAGATCATCCGTCCGGACGGCACCACCGTCACGAGCCTGGATGCAGGAGAGGCCGGGGCGATGCTCGAGGATGTCGAGCTCCGCTCCGGCCTCACAGCTGGTGTCGTGCTGGGCCCCTGGCTTCAGCTGCTGCTGCTCTGGGGCGGGCTGGGCGCTCTCCTCATCGGATGGTGGCGCGCCCGGACGCGTTAGGCGCCGATCTTCTCCCTGGTCGGGTCCTCGCCGGCACCGCGGCGGGCGCGGATGAACGCGAGGCGCTCTTCCAGGAGCTCTTCGAGCTCGGCACGGGTACGACGCTCCAGGAGCATGTCCCAGTGCGTACGTGCGGCCTTCTCATCCGTGACCTCGAGGGTCACGGCCTGGCCATCGATGTTCAGACGGGCATCGGCTCCGCACGACCGGCATTCCCAGGTCTGGGGCGGCTCCGCGTCTGCCGAGAACATCAGGTTGGTCACGTGACCGCATGTGTCACAGGTGTAAGTGGTCTCGCGGCGCTCCATGAAAACGACGCCCTCTTCGCTCTGTAGGCTCTGGGCGCCGAGTCGGATGCCGCGCAGGCTGCGATCTGCCATTTTGTGGTCCTCTCGTCGCTGTCAGGTATAACGCTCCAGCCTGTGCGCTTCATCCACGTCGGCGGAATCCCGGCGGGATTCACAGCGGAATCCCAGCGCGGCGGGTTATGAGCGGCGTGGCGGGTCCTGACGTGAGAGCGTGTTGATCGCGATGTCGGAGCGGTCGGAGACGATGCCGTCGACACCGGCCGCGACCAGACGCTGCATGGTCGCCTCATCGTTGACCGTCCAGACATGCACCTCGACGCCGTGTCGGTGCGCGGACCGCAGGAACGACGACGTCAGGACGCGCAGCGCGCCGTGTCTCTCCGGGATCTGCAGCGCATCGACGTCGCGCAGTACCCGCGCGGGGGAGAGGTGCGCTGCGGAGAGTGCCCGTACCGCGGCGATCGTCCGGCTGCCGGCTGAAGTCGCAGGACGCAGCGAGGCGCCTGCGCGCAGCACCGACGACACGGTCGCCCGGCGTCGGGCATCGGAGAAGCTGGTGACCAGGACGCGATGAGTGTGGTCGACGAGCACCGAACCGAGCGGTTCGACGGCGGCGTCGGTCTTCACGTCGATGTTGAAGCGCGCCTCGGGGAACAGGTGCAACGCCTCGGCGACCGTCAGCAGACCACCGTGCTCGGCGAACAGGTGCTCGAGCTCCCGTGTGCGCACCTCCCGCACCGCGCGAGGATCACCGGTGAGCCGTTCCAACGTCGCGTCGTGGAACAGCACCACGTCACCGTCAGCGCTGACCTGGCAGTCGGTCTCGATGAAGTCCGTTCCGGCGGCGTGCGCGGCGGCGAAGGCGGCGGCGGAGTTCTCCCACACGCCGGAGTCCCCGCCCGCCGCGGTCACAAGGCCGCGGTGAGCGAGGACTCGGGGGTACCGTGCCTTCTCGAAGTACGGGTGGGTCACACGCCGGGAGGGGTGTTCGTCGGACCCTGTCCGGGCTTCGGGGTGAATGCGCTCCCGATTCCCTTCAGGGCCTCGGTGAGCTCGCTCGGGATGATCCAGAGCTTGTTCGACTGCCCCTCGCTGATCTTCGGGAGCATCTGCAGGTACTGGTACGCGAGGAGCTTGTCGTCAGGGGCACCCTGGTGGATCGCGCTGAAGACGTTCTGGATCGCCTCCGCCTCACCCTGTGCACGCAGCACAGCCGCCTGCTTGTCACCCTCGGCCCGCAGGATCTCGGCCTGTCGCGAACCCTCGGCTTCGAGGATGGCGGACTGCTTCGTTCCTTCGGCGGTCAGGATGGCCGCACGACGGTCACGCTCGGCGCGCATCTGCTTCTCCATGGAGTCCTGGATGGAGATGGGCGGGTCGATCGCCTTCAGCTCGACACGACCGACGCGGATTCCCCACTTGCCGGTCGCCTCATCGAGCACGACGCGGAGCTGACCGTTGATGTTGTCGCGGCTCGTCAGCGCTTCTTCGAGGTTCAGGCCACCCACGACGTTGCGGAGGGTGGTGGTGGTGAGCTGCTCGACGGCGCCCAGATAGTTGGCGATCTCGTAGGTGGCGGCGCGCGCGTCGGTCACCTGGAAGTAGACGACGGTGTCGATCGAGACGACGAGGTTGTCCTCGGTGATCACGGGCTGCGGCGGGAAGGACACGACCTGCTCGCGCATGTCGATCAGCGGCCGGAGGCGGTCGATGAACGGCACCAGGATGTTCAGTCCTGGCATGAGGGTCTTGTGATAGCGGCCGAGGCGCTCCACCACACCGGCGGTGGCCTGCGGGATGATGCGGATGGCACGCGCCAGGGTGACCACCACGAAGATGAGCACCGCGATCGCGAGGATCCAGCCGATGGCGGTGGGGATGAACGAAGAGTCGTTCACGGAGTTCTCCTAGTCGTTGACGGGTCGGACGATGGCGGTCGCGCCGTTGATCGCGGTGATGGCGATCGGCGATCCCTGCGGGATCGGCACGGCGGTGGCGGTGCGGGCGGTCCAGGTGTCGCCGTTGCTCAGCTTCACCTGGCCGGAGATCTGGGTGATGTCGTGGAGGGCGATGCCGCGCAGGTCGATCAGCGCGTCGACATTGGATTTCGTCGGATCCTCGCCGCGTCGGAGCCGCTTGAGCAGCGGCGGACGCAGGAACAGGATGAAGATGGCGGCCGCAGCGGCGGCGATGATCACCTGTGCCCAGACAGGAATGCCCACCAGGTCGGTCACCAGGCCGAGAGCACTTCCGAAGCTCAGCATCAGGAAGGTGAAATCCAGCGTCAGCATCTCGATCACGAGGAAGACGGCGATCAGGATCAACCACCCGATCCATGCCCATTGGTCGATGAACTGTACGAATGTCGCGAAGTTGTCCATGCGGCCTCCTTTGCGGTCAACCTATCACGGTGGTGCGCCTCGACCGGGGGCACGAACGCGGGTCTTGGTAGTCTGGGAAGGCCGTGTGATCGCGGCGTTTCACGCATCAAGAGGAGTCACCGTGACCGACGTTCTTCCCGCAGGTTCTCTCGACGGCAAGGTCGCGCTTGTCACCGGTTCGTCGCGGGGGATCGGTGCCGACACGGTGCGCTATCTCGCCGAGGCCGGCGCAGATGTGGTCATCAACTTCCGCAACAAGGCACCGCGTGCGGAGAAGCTCGCCAACGAGCTTCGCGAGCTCGGCCGTCGCGCGCTGGTGGTCGGCGCAGACCTGACGGATCCCGCCTCCGTGGCTCAGATGTTCGAGGCGATCCGTGCGGAGTACGGACGGCTCGACGTGCTCGTCCTGAACGCCTCCGGCGGCATGGAGTCCGGCATGGCGGAGGACTACGCCCTCACGCTGAACCGCGACGCGCAGCTCAACGTCCTCAACGCCGCGACGCCCCTGCTCGCGGATGGTGCACGCGTCGTGTTCGTCACCAGCCACCAGGCGCACTTCATCCGCACCACCCCGACCATGCCGGAGTACGAGCCGGTCGCACTGTCCAAGCGTGCCGGGGAGGACGCGCTCCGCGAGCTGATCCCGGCTCTGGCGGAGAAGGGCATCGGCTTCACCGTCGTGTCCGGCGACATGATCGAAGGCACGATCACCGCGACCCTTCTCGAGCGTGCCAACCCCGGCGCGATCGCCGAGCGTCGCGAATCCGCCGGCAAGCTCTACAACGTGTCGGAGTTCGCCGCAGAGGTCGCCATGGCCGCCGTTGATCCCGTGCCTGCCGACAACACACGCCTCGTCGGAGACGTCAGCGCCTTCGCTGCCGAGTAGCCGCCCCCACACACGAATCGGCCTCGTCCTGCAGCTGCAGGACGAGGCCGATTCATTGCACGGGGAGCGTCAGCCGGCGACGCCCTCCTGGACGGAGGCGACGTAGCCCTTCGCTTCCTTGCCGATCGTGATCGCGCGGACGATCTGCACGATGCCGAGCGCGATGAGCGAGATGCCCAGGAACAGCCAGAAGGCCAGACCGGCGATCAGGGGCGAGAACAGCACGATGATTCCGGCGATGATGCTCAGGAGCGCGTACAGCAGCGTCCAGACGCGGGAACCGTCCTGTCCGAGGAGCGTCAGCGCGACGACTCCATCGACGATCCAGCTGATGCCGATGAAGATCACGACGACGAGGGCCAGCGTGGCTGCGGCGACGCCGAGGTTCGCGAAGGCGATCACACCGGCGACGATGTAGAGCAGACCGAGCACGATGTGTCCGACGCGCGCCCAACCGCCCTTGACCTTCGAGAAGATGCCGAGACCGATGTAGACGACACCGGCGACGACGAGGTACGACGCGAAGATCGCGGTCACGATGACTGCGGACTTGACCGGCCATACGAGGAGGACGATTCCGGCGATCAGTGCGATGACACCGGAGACCGCGAGCGTGATGCGGATCGACTTGAACAGCGACTTCGCTTCATTGACTGCTTGGGACATGGGGACCCCTTTCTGAGAAGATCCTGTGAGGGATGCCCTCAGAGTAGCGCTCGGGCCGAGGGCTATGGGGGAGGAGTGGCGCAGCGCGTCGCCGAAGGTCATGGAGCGAGACGCGCCGTCATGGCAGGATCATCTCGTGACTCCGGACGAAGACGCTCACCTGCGCGAGCTCGCAGTGATGAGGAGAGTGCGGGATCGCATCGACAGGGAGTACGCGCACCCTCTCGATGTGGAGGCTCTCGCGAAGGGCGTGCACATGTCGGCCGGGCATCTGAGTCGCCGATTTCGCGACGCCTATGGAGAATCTCCGTACTCCTACCTGATGACCAGGCGCATCGAGCGGGCGATGGCGCTCCTGCGACGAGGCGATCTGAGCGTGACGGAGGTCTGTTTCGAAGTCGGATGCTCGTCGCTGGGCACCTTCAGCACCCGATTCACGGAACTGGTCGGTGTCCCACCCAGCGTGTACCGTGAACGAGCCGCGAATGTGGAGGGGATCCCCGTGTTCCAGGCGAAGCACGTCACGAGGCCGATCAGGAATCAAGAAGCACCGCGCACCGACGCGCATCTAACGTGAGCACCATGAAGATCAACATCCACTACGCCTTCCTCCCGCACACCGACGCCGATGCGGCACTCGGGTTCTACAGAGACGCCCTCGGATTCGAGGTGCGCAACGACGTGGGCTACGACGGTCTCCGCTGGTTGACGGTGGGGCCGGCCGGACAGCCGGAGACCTCGATCGTGCTGCACCCGCCGGCAACGGACCCCGGGATCACCGAAGACGAGCGCCGCACGATCCTCGAGCTCATCGCCAAGGGCAGCTATGGCGCGCTGACCCTCGCGAGCGACGACCTCGACCAGCTCTTCGAGCAGCTCGTGGCTCAAGGGGCCGATGTCGTCCAAGAGCCGATGGATCAGCCGTACGGTGTGCGCGACTGCGCGTTCCGCGACCCGGCGGGCAACCTGCTCCGCATCAACCAGGCCGGCTGAACCTCAGCCCTCACCCCGAAGGATGGCGATGTCCTCTCCGTCACATGCCGCAGACAGCCACGACCTGATCCGAGTTCAAGGCGCACGCGAGAACAACCTCAAAGAGATCAGCGTCGACATACCGAAGCGCCGTCTGACGGTGTTCACCGGCGTCTCCGGCTCGGGGAAGAGCTCGCTCGTCTTTGACACCATCGCGGCGGAATCCCGCCGCATGATCGACGAGACCTACAGCGCCTTCGTGCAGGGGTTCATGCCGTCGGTGCCACGTCCGGATGTCGACGTACTGGAGGGCCTGACCACCGCGATCATCGTCAATCAGGAGCGGCTCGGCGCCAACCCGCGTTCCACCGTCGGAACCGTCACCGACGCGAACGCGATGCTGCGCATCCTGTTCAGCAAGCTCGGCACCCCCTATATCGGGGGACCGACGGCGTTCTCCTTCAACATTCCCACGCAGCGCGCAAGCGGTGTCATGACGGGACCGGGCGGCGAGAAGAAGATCGTCAAGGACGCGATCTATCTCGGCGGCATGTGCCCGCGCTGCGAGGGCAGGGGAGCGGTGTCTGACCTCGACCTCACCCAGATCGTCGACGAGTCGAAGTCGCTCGACGATGGCGCGATCATGGTGCCCGGCTACACCGCCGACGGGTGGATGGTGAAGGGGTTCTCGCAGGCGGGGTTCTACCCGGGTGACAAGCCGATCTCGGAGTTCAGCGAGAAGCAGCGCCACCTCTTCCTCTACGGCGAGGTGACCAAGGTCAAGATCTCCGGTATCAACATGACGTACGAGGGGTTGATCCCGAAGATCACGAAGTCGATGCTCTCGAAGGATCTCGACGCGCTGCAGCCGCACATCCGTGCCTTCGTCGAGCGCGTCGCGACATTCGCGGTGTGCCCGGAATGCGATGGGACTCGGCTCACCGAGGGGGCGCGCTCCTCGAAGATCGACGGCGTCAGCATCGCCGACGCCTGCCGCATGCAGGTGACGGATCTCGCCACCTGGGTCCGCGGGCTCGATCTGCCGGGCGCGGGCCCGCTGCTGGAAGCGCTGAGCGCCAACCTCGACGCGTTCGTGAGCCTCGGGCTCGGGTACCTCAGCCTGGAACGTCCGTCAGGGACGCTGTCCGGGGGAGAGGCGCAGCGGATCAAGATGCTGCGTCATCTCGGCTCCTCGCTCACGGACATCACCTACGTGTTCGATGAGCCGACGATCGGCCTTCATCCGCACGACATCCAGCGCATGAACGGCTTGCTGGTGAAGCTGCGGGACAAGGGCAACACCGTGCTCGTCGTGGAGCACAAGCCCGAGACGATCGTGATCGCAGACCATGTGGTCGACCTCGGACCCGGCGCCGGAAGTGCGGGCGGCGAGATCTGCTTCGAAGGCTCGGTCGACGGCCTCAAGGCCAGCGGCACGCTCACCGGGGAGCACCTCGAGGATCGCGCCACGCTCAAGGAATCCGTACGCAGCGGCGCTGGAGCGATCGAGGTGCGCGGCGCGACCGAGAACAACCTCCAGGACGTCGACGTCGACATTCCCACCGGTGTTCTCACGGTGATCACCGGCGTCGCCGGATCGGGGAAGAGCTCGCTCATCCACGGATCGGTGACGCGCCGAGAGGGCGTCGTCGCGATCGACCAGGGAGCCATCAAGGGCTCTCGCCGCAGCAATCCGGCGACCTACACGGGCCTCCTGGAGCCGATCCGCAAGGCCTTCGCGAAGGTGAACGGCGTGAAGCCGGCGCTCTTCAGCGCCAACTCCGAGGGCGCGTGTCCGACCTGCAAGGGCGCGGGCGTGATCATCACTGAACTCGGATTCATGGACTCGATCGAGACGCCGTGCGAGGACTGCGGGGGTAAGCGTTTCCAGGCGAGCGTGCTGGAGTACAAGCTGGCGGGCAAGGACATCACAGAAGTCCTCGACCTTCCGGTGTCGGAGGCTCGCGTGTTCTTCTCCGAAGGCGAGGCGAAGATCCCTGCCGCGACAGCGATCCTCGGCCGGCTGGATGACGTCGGGCTGGGTTACCTGTCACTCGGCCAGCCGTTGTCCACGTTGTCGGGCGGCGAGCGTCAGCGTGTGAAGCTGGCGATCCAGATGGGCGAGAAGGGCGACATCTATGTGCTGGACGAGCCGACCACCGGCCTTCACCTCGCCGATGTCGACAAGATCCTCGGGCTGCTCGATCGTCTCGTGGAATCCGGCAAGACGGTCATCGTGATCGAGCACCATCAGGCTGTGATGGCTCATGCCGACTGGATCATCGACATCGGTCCGGGCGCAGGACACGACGGCGGACGTGTCGTCTTCGAAGGCACGCCGGCTGAACTGGTGGCCGACAAGTCGACGCTGACAGGTGAGCATCTCGCGGCGTACGTCGGTGCATGAGCGGTTCGCCGAGGATGTGAACGCGTGAGAGACGGACCCCGGCGCAGCTGACCGCTGAACGCGCTGGGTTCCCCTCACCCCGCTCGAATCGTAGCCGATAATGCACATTATGTCAGTTTGAATCGAACTGACCGCAGTTCTCACAATCACGAAGAAGCAGGCAACGCTTCCCCGCTATCCATACACCTTCCCTGAACGTTCACGGATGGCGGGATGGCAGCAACCATTCGACCGCTTCCTCGACCGACATCTCCGTTCGCGTGCCGTCCGGGCTCCGCCGGGAGCCGAACACCACCCGATGGTCATAGCGGCTGCAGTTCTTGCGGAGAAGTTCGTAGTAGTAGTCGTCGAGATAGAGCTCGAACTCTTCGGCGAACGAACCTGAACGCGGCAGCCGGGTCGTCTTGAGCCAGCGCACGATGGCGCGGACATCGTCGCTTCTGAGTGTGACGGCCGGGGGATCTGGGAGCGAGAGCCGGAAGGCCAGCACCTCGGCGCCTTCGGCTTCCCACCATTCCGCGAGGTTGAACGGGCTGGTGTCTTTTCCCGTCATCTGTTGGATCCGGGACGACATCGACTCGTACTCGGTTCCCTTCTCGTCGCCGTGCTCATCGACGAATCGCGCGTACGCGTGCAGCTCGTCCAGCACAGCGTCATACCGCGCTTCGGCGGTCTTGAGGTCCGGTTGAAGTGGGCGCGGGATCACACCGTGATCATATGACGCCGTGCGCACGCGGGTGGGCTACGTGGAGGGCTTCGCGGTGAAGATCTGCTGTGCGCGCGACACGATGTCGTCGAGGCGAGCCTGTAGATACGGGCCGGGGCACTCCGTGCCTGACCAGGTCTCTCGGTGGCTGATGACGTGCTCCCTGTCGATCGTGAACGACACCGGAACGCCGTCCAGACTCTTGCCGTCGTACGTCGCGAGCCACGCGACCATCTGCGCGAGTTCCTCCAGTTGCGCCGCCGTCACGGTGTATTCCGGCGCTCCCGTCTGGTCCAGTGTCTCGACTGCCAAGGAACGCCAGTTCCAGTCCGCGCCGGAGGAAGAAGGTTTCGCGCCCGGCCGTATCAGCTCGATGACGGAACCGTCGTGCCGCAGATAGAAGGTCGGTGCGGAGGACCGCTTGTTGCACCGAGAGAGGAACTCCAACTGGTCCTTCGTCGTGCCGGTGTGGTGGATGATGAACCGGTCGATGACGGGCGTCACGGCGTGACGATCGCTTCCCGCCGTGTCGCGGCCCGCACGTGCCGTGGGATGCGCACAGTCCTCGAACCCCAGGGGCGCTTCGAGTCCTTTCACCGCGCGCTGGTAGACAGGCGCGTACTCGGGTAGCGCTCTCGGATTGTTCGGATCCATGGCGGTCGCCGCACCGTCTGACGCCAGTGGGCCTGCAGCGAGCCAGATGCCCGCAGCGGTCGCGGTCACGCCCGCGCCCGCAGCGATGAGGAAGCCCCGACGGGTGGGAGCCGAGAGCCTTTCGGCAGAGTCGGGCGTCTGGGGTTCCTGCATCCGTCCATTCAACACGCGGCGCGGGTGGCGGGCGCGATGAACACGGGTGCTGTCCTCAGAGCGCGTCCGGCTATCGTGATCGTGTGGGTGACGACGCGAGTATGGATCTGAGAACACTGCGGGCGCAGCGACTCACCTGGGTGGCCGGCGGGGTGCTGCTGCTCCTGTCGGTGGCGGTCGGACTTGCCGCACGCGGACCGCTGGCGGGCCTCTCCCCCGGCAAGGATTGGCTCTTCACTGCGGCGGTCGTTCTCCTCGTGATCGGCATAGGCCGCGGGGGGAGCATCACCGCGCGGCGTGTCGTGGGTACCCTCGCGACGATCCTTCTGGCGATCGCTCCGATGACGCAGTCGTACTGGTTCACGCTCCTTCCAGACAACACGGGCGATCCGAACGCGGCCGAAGACGCGTGGGTGCTGGTCGCGACCGCGTACTTCGGAATCCTGCTCGTGCTGGCCGTCATCTCTGTCGTCGAGATCGCCCGCGCGAGGGTCATCCCCTCTCCATGGCGCTGGGCGCCCCTGTGGGTCATGGTCTGGACGCCGGTGACGTACGCGATCGGACTGGCGTTCTTCTCCGCGGCACCGCTCGGCACCGCGGTGGCGAGCTTCGGCGCCATCTTCAGCCTCTGCGGGCCGGCGGTAGGAGTCGCCTTTCTGGGTGTCCTGGCGATCGTGCTCGGGATGCGCACCGCGCCCGCTGCGGCACCCGACGAACGGTGGCACCACTGGTTCGACGATGCCGGCGCAGGTGCACCACTCCCCTCGATCGACAGCTCCGACACGGAAAGCGCTGCACGTGACGCCGAACGCGGCCGACGGCAGGATTGACCCCATGCCGATATCTGACTATGTCGCGGGCATTCGGGAGCGGATCGGTCACGATCTCCTCCTTCTTCCCGGTGTGACAGCGGTGATCCGCGAGGGTGAGCACTTCTTGCTCGCTCGCCATGCGCACTCGGGTCTGTGGAGCCTCATCGGCGGCGGCGTCGAGCCCGGAGAAGACCCAGCGGAGGCTGTGGTTCGGGAGGTTCACGAGGAGTCGGGCGGACAGATCCGCATCGTGAGGATCGTCGGTGCGTACGGGGGTGACTCGCTGATGGCGACCTACCCCAACGGCGACCGCGTGGGGTACGTCACCACGGCATATGAGTGTGCCCTCGTCGGCGCCGCCACTCCCGACCGGGATGAGATCCGCGAACTCGGGTGGTTCACGCGCGAGCAGATCAGCGCACTACCGCGACACGACTGGATCGATCGCGTGCTCGACGATGCGCTCCGCTCCCCTCACAGCCGCGACGCTCGGGAACGCTGAGAAGGACGACGCATCCGATATTCCGGTATCGGAATGCGTGCTATGCCACGCTGTCCTCGTGAAGAAGGCAACGATGGCTCGACTCGCCGGTGTCGCCGCTATCGTGCTGGTCACCGCCGGTGTGATCTACGGATGTGCCTGGATCAGCCCGGAGTCGCAGATGGAACGGCAACTGAGATCCGAGCTCGCAGACATGGTCGAAGGCGCTCAGGATGCCACCTGGCAGTTCCGAGAAGAACTCGCCGCAGATCCTGAGGCCGTGATATCCGAGGTAGGGGGCATCGCCGACGCGCGGGCGGCACTGTCAGACCCGACGCTCGAGGTCCCTTTCGGTGTATGGACGCTCATCGACCTGGCGAAGACCGACGAAGGAACGGCTCTCACGCTGACGACGAAGACCGATGTCTCGCGGGGCGGCGGATTCTTCACGATGAGCGACGAGGGCCGTGTGTGCTTCGATCTGCTGGTGTCTCCCGATGGGTCACGGATCGACACTCTGCCTGCTGACTGCGGCGACGTGGGCCAGGCGCTCGGCGACGACCTCCAGGGCGACAGCGCATCGATCGACGTCGGCCTGAATGAGCTCGACCTGCGAAGGAGCGTCGACAGTTCGGACTACCGGCCGCTCCCCTGTCAGTGCTACAGCGGGAGCGACTGCGACTGCCCCGGCGGTTGATCAGCGAAGCGTGCCGGCCGGCTGGAGCCGGTCGCGGATGTTCTTCCACGGCTTCACCCAGGTCATCTGCTCGGGCGTGAGTCGCTCTCCGCAGGAGCTGCAGACCCCGCCGTCGGTGGTCTCCTGCCCGCAGGTCTCGTGGACCATCGCCATATGCGCTCCCCCCTCGGGCATCGGAGTATGTCGCTCTCCCCAGACCGCGAGCTGCTGGAGGATCGGCAGGAGGTCGGCGGCGGCTTCGGTGGCCGCATAGCCCTGCCGCGTCCGAGCGCCGTCCAGATAGTCGACACGCATGAGCAGCCCAGCCTCGACCATCGCGGCGAGTCGACGGCTGAGCACGGGCTCGGAGATCTGCAGGTTGTCGCGCAATGCGTCGAATCTGCCATGGCCGTGCAGCACATCGCGGATGATCAACAGCACCCACGGATCTCCCAGCACGTCGAGCGAGCGACGGACCGGACAGAACTCGGCAGACCAATCAGACCGCAACGGCATCGCACTCCCCTTCGGTGGCGGTGGGTATCGAAACTAGTGTAGCTTTCTTCACGAAAGTTAGATACCGCTGACGATGAGGCCCCGACGATGACGACTCCCCGCGATCCCGCCGATGCTGCGCGCACCCCCGACGGGATCGCCTCTCGGCGTCGGATCCACCCCGCCTGGTGGGTCGCCGGCGTCGCTTTCCTGGCGCTCCTCGCCGCCGCGGGGTTCCGCGCCGCCCCTGGTGCGCTCATGGTGCCGCTGCATGAGGAGTTCGGCTGGTCGACCACGATCATGTCGCTGGCCGTGAGCATCAATCTGCTCCTGTACGGTCTCACCGCACCCTTCGCCGCAGCGCTGATGGACCGCTTCGGCATCCGTCAGGTCGTCGCGGCCGCGCTGACGCTCGTCGCCCTCGGGGCGGGGGGAAGCGTCCTGATGACGGCGTCGTGGCAGCTCCTGCTCTTCTGGGGTGTGCTGATCGGCCTGGGCACCGGTTCCATGGCGCTCGTCTTCGCCGCGACGATCGCCAACCGCTGGTTCGTGCGGCGGCGGGGGCTCGTCATGGGAATCCTCACCGCGGGTTCGGCCACAGGACAACTGATCTTCCTGCCTCCCGTCGCCGCGCTCGCGGAGAGCTCCGGCTGGCGCATCGCCTCCCTGCTGGTCGCCGGTGTCGCGATCGCCGCCGTCCCTGTCGTCTGGTTGGTGCTGCGCGATCACCCGGCGGACCGTGGAGTACTTCCGCTCGGCGCCGACCCGCTCACCTACACTCCCCCTCCCCGCACCACGGGGAACGCCGCGAAGCGGGCACTCGACGGCCTCGTCTTCGCCTCGAAAAAGCCGTCGTTCTGGGCACTGGTGTTCGCCTTCGCGATCTGCGGAGCGACCACGAACGGGCTCATCGGCATCCATTTCATCCCCTCCGCGCACGACCACGGGATGGCCACCACCACGGCAGCCGGCCTCCTTGCGGTGGTCGGCATCTTCGACATCGCCGGAACCATCGCCTCCGGATGGCTGACCGACAAGTTCGACCCTCGGATCCTGCTGGTGACCTACTACGCCTTCCGTGGCGTGGGGTTGGTGCTCCTCCCCTGGCTCCTGTCCGACGTCGTGCACCCGAGCATGGTCCTGTTCGTCGTGATCTACGGTCTGGACTGGGTCGCGACGGTGCCGCCCACAGCGGTGCTGTGCCGCGAGATCTTCGGCGATCGGGGCACGATCGTCTTCGGCTGGGTGTTCGCGGCCCACCAGATCGGCGCAGCCGCTGCGGCACTGGGTGCCGGTGTCATCCGCGATACCTTCGGCACTTACACCTACGCCTGGTGGGGCGGGGCCGCGCTCTGCGCGATCGCCGCACTGCTGTCGCTGGTGGTGCGTCGCCCTGCGCCGGTCGTGGAGAAAAGCTCGCACGGGGTGCACTGATCGGCGGGCACCGCGCTCGGGTTCAGCCGAGTGCGCCGTCGCTCCTCACCATGCAGACGAGGCCGGGGCGCTCGTCCCACGAGTCGACGCGGACGAAACCTCTCGACTCGTACAGGCCGACCGCGGGAGCACGCCATTCCCAGACGGAAAGCCGCACGGGCCTGTCCGCCGATGCGATCGCGGCGTCTAGCAGTGCGCCACCCACACCTCGGCCGCGTGCCCCCGGATCAGTCCACAGCCGTTTGATCTCCGTCTTGCCGTCGACCTCGTGCACGATCACGACTCCTGCCGCTCGTCCATCGACCTCGGCGAGATAAACCCGGTGACCGCGGTAGGCGGACGCAGGTTCCTCCACCTCGCGCCGGTACCGATCAGGCAGCGGGTCCGCGGCGCTCGTGCCGTATCCGCGCTGCGCCTTCTCCTCCTCCGTCTGACGAAGGTACGTGCCCACGAGGTCGCCCACGATCGCTGCGTCGGGACCGGTCATGTCCGCCTCACGGATGAAGACCCCTTCTGACATCGACGACCTCCTCTGGGCTCGAATGCACTGATGGTCGCCGGATCGACGACCTCTCCACGGTAGTTCGTCGACTCCCCCGGCGTGGACGCGCACCGCCAGGCCGGCACTGCCATCGCGTGGCATCCCCCGTGACGTCACCCGGATGTGGTTAACTGGCTCCCGTTTGCACACCGGCGCTGTCGACTGGCAGCGCCCATGAAGGGGGAATTTTCATGAACCGTCGTATTGCCGCATGGACCATCGCCGCCGTCGCCGTCCTCGGACTCACCGCCTGCTCCGGTTCGCCGAGCGCCACGGATGACTCGTCGACCAAGAGCGAGAGCTCTGCGCCCGAGCAGAACACCGACCAGAGCGTCGCCGACGCGTGCACCGAAGCCGGCACGAAGGTGCAGGCCGCTTCCCAGGAACTGTCCTCGCTCGACGTGTCCGCCGCTGCCGCCGACCCGCAGGGCACCGTCGACGCATTCAGCAAGACGGTCGACGCGATCGGCGCCGCTGCGGAGTCCGTCGGAAACCCCGAGGTCAAGGCAGCCGTCGGCGACGTCTACGACGACTTCGGCGCCCTCCGCGATGTGCTCTCGAAGGTCCTCGTCGACCAGGACACCGCTGCGGCGTCTGAGATGACGACGATCATGGCTGACGTGCAGGAGTCGTCCACGGCCCTCAGCACGCTCTGCGCGGGCTGACTCTCCTCACACCCCAAGAGGTGCTCCGCGACCCCGTCGCGGAGCACCTCTTCTCGTTTCGGCAGGCCCATCCAGCGTCGACGCTCTCCGGTGGCACGGGGCCGCGATCTCCAGGAGTAGCGTGGGAGGGTGCAGCGCGTCCCTCTCTCCCCCGTCTCGACGCCGGGGTGGCGCGCATGGGTGATCTGGTCGGTCGGCGTCGCCGCCTACATCCTCGCCATCACCAACCGCACCTCGCTCGGAGCCGTCGGAGTCGAGGCCGCCGACCGCTTCCAGGCCGATGCATCCACGCTGGCCCTGTTCGCCGTCGTGCAGCTCGCCGTGTACGGGGGCATGCAGATCCCGATCGGCGTGCTCCTGGACCGCTTCGGATCTCGGCCGATCATGACCATCGGGATGCTGTTGATGGCCGCCGGACAGCTCACCATGGCACTGTCGCCGAGCATCGGCATCGCCGTGTTCGCGCGCGTGCTGCTCGGTGCGGGCGACGCCGCCATCTTCCCGGCCGTGCTCCGGCTCGTGGCGACCTGGTTCCCCGCGCAAGGAGGACCGCTCATGGTGCAGTTCACCGGAATCCTCGGACAGACCGGCCAGCTCATCGCTCTGGTGCCGCTCGCCGCGCTGCTGCACGCCACCAGCTGGAGCATCACGTTCGGCAGCATCGCCGGGCTCGGCGTGCTCTTCACGATCCTGGTCGCCGTGGTCATCCGCAACCACCCGCCCGAGCGTGGCGCAGACGTCACCGTGAACACCGATACCGGAGTCATCCGGGTCGTCACCTCGGCGATCGACACCGGCGTCGGCATCCGTGCCGCATGGGCGCATCCCGGCACGCGTCTCGCCTTCTGGTCGCACTTCACGACTCCGTTCGCCGGCACGGCGTTCGTGCTGCTGTGGGGAATGCCCTTCCTGACAGCTGCACAAGGACTCGACACCGCCCACGCCGCAGGGATCATCTCGGTCTATGTCGTCGCGGGCATGGCGCTCGGCCCGGTGATCGGCGATCTCTCCCGACGATTGCCCAACCATCGCTCGCTCGCGCTCGTGCTCCCCGCCGTCGGCGTGCAGATGGTGGCGTGGCTCGTCGTGATCGCGCTCCCCGAACCGGCGCCGCTCTGGCTGCTGTACGTCCTCGGGGTGGCACTCGCAACCGGTGGGCCGGCATCGATGATCGCGTTCGATCACGCCCGCACGCACAACCCGTCGCACCGGCTCAGCACGGCGACCGGTGTGACCAATGCCGGTGGCTTCATCGCCGCGCTGATCGCCATCTTCCTGATCGGTCTGGCGCTCGACCTGCAAGGCGCCGGCACACCGGACACCTATTCACTCGACGCCTTCCGGCTGGCCTTCCTGATGCCGGTTCCGCTCTGGATCATCGGCGTGATCTTCATTCTGATCGAGCGGAAACGCACACGCATCCGCGTGGGACTCGACCCCGAGCGTCGCCGCTAGCATCCGCACCGTGTCGATGAGGCCGCGTCAGCGCAGCAGGTGCTGGAACGTCTCGAGGATGAGTTCGATGCTGACACGCTCCGGCACCTCCACGTCACCGGCTTCGAACTCGGCCAGTTCGACCCCCCGCACCGCCGCGACGGGCAGAGCCGCGAAGATCGCGGCGATCTGGTGCGGCAGAAGGCCTGCCCCCACACGATAGGCAGCGGGGATGTATCCGGGCTCGAGCACATCCCAGTCCACGTGGATCCAGACCGGACGTCCGGCGACGAGCTCTGTGATGCGCTCCGGGGTGCTCTCCGTGGGAGGCACCACGGTGACCCCTGCTCGCGACAACAGCTCGCCCTCGATCGGGTCGATGTCCCGTCCGCCCACGACGATCACCTGCTCGGGGTTCAGGCCGGCGCCGTGCCCGCTGTCCCACAGACCGCACGCGGCCGCGAGGACCATGCCTCCGAGGTAGCCGGAGTCGGTGGATGCCGGGGTGTTGAAGTCGCCGTGCGCATCGATCCAGAGCACGACGGCGTCGGGGTGGCGCTCGGCCACCGTCGGCAGTGTGCCCAGGCTCGCCGCACACGTGTTGGTGGCCAACAGCGGGATGCTCCCCGCGTCGATCGCGTGGCGGACGGCGTCGCGCAGCCCCGTGAGCGTCGCTTCCGCGGCAGGCAGCGCGGTAGACCAGTCGTCGGTGATCGCCGCAGACGGTGAGCCGATGACTGTCGGCGTGATGTCCAAGAGCGTCCCGAGCGCCTCGGCCGTGCGTCGTGCGCCGATGAGTGCACCATCCGTGCGATCGGCCACGCGGCCCTGGGAGACGATGAGAGAGAACGGGGAGGTCATGTGATCCAGCCTGTCATCCCGGCGCATCCCGAGGCAAAAGGAGCGGCGTCAGCGCCCGCGCGGCGTCCATCCGGACGGGGTGGGCCCCTCGCCCGCCGCCGCACGTTCCCGATCGGCCAGTGCCGACCATCCCTGCGCCTCATCCGCAGTGTCGAAGCCCCCGCGCGCCAGGCGTAGTCCGACGTCCTCGTGATGCATGCGTGGGGCGCCCCCGCGTCGCACCGAGGCGCGCACGCTCCACGCATCATCCGCGAAACCACCACCGCGGAACACCCGGTACTCGTCGTAGCGAGCGGGATCGAGCAGATCCCAGCACCACTCCCACACGTTGCCGAGCATGTCGAACAGCCCGTTCAGGTTCGGCAGCTTGCCTCCGACGTCCTGGGGAGTCGCGGTACCATCTGCGCCCGTCCACGCGGCATCGGCCAGCGGGGCGTAGTGCGGGCCGGTGGAGCCGGCACGACACGCGAACTCCCACTCCGCCTCGGTGGGGAGCCGGTAGCCGTCTGCCGTCACGTCCCAGGTGACCACTTCACCGTCGAACAGGTAGACGGGGTCGAACCCCTCCCATTCCGATGCCGCGTTGCAGAAGTGCACCGCGCGCAACCAGCTCACGTCGGCTGCAGGGCGTCGCGGGTGCCGCGAGGGGACGCCGAGCACCTCGGCCATCTGTTCCTCCGTCACCGGAAAGACGCCGATCTCGAAGGGCCGGAGCTCCACGCTCCGTCGAGTCTTCTCGCGCGCATCGTGCAGGACGACCTCGCCACCGGGGATGCGTGCCATCTCGATGTCGGTCACGGCGTCGCTCCGTCGGGGGTGTGGATCTGTGCTGTCGCGGCCGCCTCCGATACGCCGTCTGTCGGCGCGCGATCGAGCTGGACGCGGAACATGCGCATGAAGAACTGGCACAGCGGACCCACGAGCAGGGCGAAAGCGACCGTTCCGATGCCCACATTGCCGCCGAGCGCCCAGCCGACAGCGACCACGGTCACCTCCAGCCCTGTGCGCACGATCCAGATCGGCCAGCCGCTGCGACGGTGCAGACCGGTCATGAGACCGTCCCGCGGACCCGGTCCGAAGGCCGCTCCGATGTACAAACCGGTGGCCGCCGACAGCAGGAGCAGTCCGATCACGAAGAACAGGATGCGGATCCAGAGCGAATCGGTCTCGGGGATGAGGAGGAAGCCCACATCGGCTGCCGGTCCGACGAGCAGGGCGTTCAGCACGGTGCCGGCCCCCGGGCGCTGGCGCAGCGGGATCCACAGCAGCAGCACGACCACACTGACGAGGATCGTGATCATCCCGAACGTCAGCGGCACGTGCCGAGCGATCCCCTGGGTCAGCACGTCCCACGGGGCGGCACCGATCGCGCCGCGCACGATGAAGGCGATCCCGATCCCGTACAGGAAGAGTCCGACGAGAAGCTGCCCGATCCTTCGGGGCATTCGCCGCCCGGCGAATCGGGTCACGCCGGTGTCCTCTCCACCCACGTCGGGTACTTCGCCGCGCGGCCGTCTCCCGAGGAGGTGCGCGTCACGCGCCGCTTCACCCACGGTCCGACGAACTCCCGGTAGTACGCGAGACCGGACGGACCTGCCGCGCCCGCCGCGGTCGGCGACCACCACGTCTCCGGTGGCTCGTAGCCGAGACCGTGCAGGACTCGGGCAGCCACGCGATGGTGTCCGGCGCTGTTCATGTGCAGGCGGTCTTCGGACCAGTACTGCGAACGAGACAGCTCCTGATCCGGCCAGTTCAGTGCGCGCACCACATCAGGGCGATCCTGCACGCGGCGCAGGACGGCTTCGGAGAGCAGGTCGCCCCGCTTCTGCACCAGAGAGCCCATCGGCAGCTGCCCACTGGGATTCGCGCCGGAGAGCAGGATCAGCGTGACCCCTTCCTGATCGCAGCGCCGGAGCACCCGGCTGAACGCGTCCGCGATGTGTTCGAGGTCTGTGCGCGGACGGAGCATGTCGTTGCCGCCGCCGTTGAAGGAGAGGTGCGTCGGACGGAGCGCCAAGGCGGGCTCCAGCTGCTGCTCGACGATCGGCCAGGCGAGCTTGCCGCGAATGGCGAGGTTCGCGTACTGAATCGGGTGCCCCGCCGCGTCGGCCCAGCCCTGTGCGGCGAGGTCAGCCCAGCCACGCTCTCGGCCGTCCGGGAGGACATCGCCCACGCCTTCCGTGAAGGAGTCGCCGATGGCCACGAAACGCACGTCAGTCACGCGACCAGCCTATTCCTGCTGGCGGCTCGACGGCGTCAGCGGTCGTCGAGCGCGAGGCCGCTGCGATCCGTCAGCCCCCAGGCCGCGGCCGCCGCGAGGAGGAAGCACGCGCCGAAGATGACGAACAGGAGCGGAGCCCCACCCGCCACCAGGAGAACAGGCACCGCGGGAGGAGCGATGATCGAGGCGAGGCGTCCCACGCCGGCCGCCCAGCCGGCGCCGGTTCCGCGCAACGAGGTCGGGTAGATCTCCGGAGTGACGGCGTACAGCGCGCCCCAGGCGCCGAGAGTGAAGAAGGACAGGGCCATGCCGGCCCCGATGATCGCCGGCTCCGTCGTGGCCGTCCCGAAGAACACGGCGGCCACCGCTGCGCCGACGAGGAAGACCGACAGTGTCGTGCGCCTCCCCCACACTTCGATCAGCCAGGCGGCGACCGCGTACCCGGGAAGCTGGGCGAGGGTGATGATCAGCGTGAAGCCGAAGGAGCGCACGAGATCGAATCCGGCATCGACCAGAATGCTGGGAATCCAGATGAAAGCGCCGTAGTAGGCGAAGTTCACGCAGAGCCACACGGCCCACAGGCAGAGCGTCCGCACGCGGAACTCCGCATTCCACAGAGTGGCCAGGCGTGCCCGGACGGTTGCCGCCATCGCGCGAGACGCCGGTTCCTTGCGGATCGCAGGCTCCCGCACGACACCGGCATCGGCTTCGAAGGCGGAGACGATGCGCTCCGCTTCGGCGATACGCCCGCGAGAGGCGAGCCACCGCGGCGACTCGGGAAGCCCCCACCGCACGATCAACGCATAGATCGCCGGGATCGCTCCGAGTGCGAACGCCCACCGCCATCCGTCATCGGACGCCGGGATCACGAAGAATCCGATCAGCGCCGCAGCAGTCCAACCGACCGCCCAGAACGCCTCCAGGATCACGATCAGTCGGCCTCGGATCCGCGCGGGCGCGAACTCGCTCACGTACGTCGACGCGACGGGCAGTTCCGCGCCGAGGCCGAGGCCGACGAGGAACCGCAGGACGAGGAGCGCCACGATACCCCCGACGAGTGCGCTCGCACCCGTCGCGACGCCGTAGATGAGCAGGGTGAGCGCGAACACCTGGCGTCGCCCGAAGCGGTCGGCGAGCAGGCCCCCGAGCGTCGCACCCAGCGCCATCCCGATGAAACCCACCGAGGCGATCCATCCGGCCTCGCCCTTCGTCAGATCCCACTGCTGCGTGAGCGCCGCGAGGATGAAGGAGATGAGGCCGACATCCATCGCGTCCAACGCCCAGCCGACACCCGATCCGCTGAGAAGCCGAAGGTGTCGCCGAGTGAACGGAAGGTCGTCAAGACGGGCTGCGAGCGACGCGCTGCTCGGCAGATCGTGGGTGGCCATGCTCCTCATCGTAGAGCGACGCCCGTGCCTCGAGCGCTCAGGCCTTCTTGGCGAGCAGCGACCGCACGCGCGGGATCACTTCCGTGCCGTACAGCTCGATACTGCGCATCATCGACTCGTGCGAGAGGGTTCCGGTCGCATACTTCAGGTCGAACCGTCCGAGACCCAGCGTGGTGACGGTCTCGGCGATCTTCGCCGCGACGCGATCGGGAGATCCTGCGTAGATCGCCCCCTCGGGACCGATGTCGTTCTGGAACCGAGCACGGCTGTAGACGGGCCACCCGCGTTCCCGGCCGATGGTGTTGTTCATCGCCTCGAATCCGGAGTACGCCGCGTCCCAGGCCTCAGCGTCCGTGTCGGCGATGTGTCCCGGGGAATGCACCGAGATCGGGTGAGAGGCAGTGCCGAAGGAGGCGACGGAACGATGGTACAGATCGACGAAGGGACGGAAACGCGCCGCCGATCCGCCGATGATCGCCAGCATCAGGCCCAGGCCGTGGCGGGCGACTCGAACGACCGACTCCGGGCTTCCGCCGACGCCGACCCAGGTCCGCAGCCCCTTCTCGGTCTTCGGGAACACGTTCGCGTTGTCAAGTGAAGCCCGCATCGTCCCGGACCACGTGACGGGCTCCTCCTTCAGGAGCTCCACGAACAGTTCGAGTTTCTGCTCGAAGAGGGCGTCGTAGTCCCGCAGATCGTAGCCGAACAGAGGGAAGGACTCGATGAAGGAGCCCCGGCCGAGAACGACCTCCGCGCGCCCGTTCGAGACGGCGTCCAGCGTCGAGAAGCGTTCGAACACCCGCACCGGATCATCGGAGGACAGCACCGTCACGGCTGTTCCCAGACGGATGTGCTCCGTACGTGCAGCGATCGCCGCGAGGACCATCTCCGGTGCCGAGACGGCGAACTCGGGGCGGTGATGCTCCCCCACGCCGAAGAAGTCCACGCCCACGGAATCCGCCAGCTCCGCCTGCGCCACGATGTTGCGGATCGTCTGCGCTCCGGTCAGGAGCTCTCCGTCCGCGTCGCGGGTGATGTCGCCGAAAGTGTCCAGCCCGAATTCGATAGCCATGTCAGCCCTTCCTATTCAGGTGAATAAACAATGGCGGACCGACCGGCATTCCCGTCAGCGCGGGAGCAGTGCCGTGCGCAGCGTGTCGAGACCGACGCCTCCGAGGTCCAGGGCGCGCTTGTGGAAGTCCTTGAACGAGAACTCGTCGCCCTGCGACTCCTGCACCGCGTCGCGTACCTGCTCCCAGATGCGCTGGCCGACCTTGTAGGACGGCGCCTGTCCGGGCCAGCCGAGGTAGCGATTGACCTCGAACTGCACGAACTGGTCCGACATGTTGACGTTCTTGCGCATGAAGTCGAGTGCGTACTCCGCATCCCAGACGCCGGTACCGTCCAGGCGCGGCTTGCCCAGATGCACGCCGATGTCGAGCACGACACGAGCGGCGCGCATGCGCTGGCCGTCGAGCATGCCGAGCCGATCGGCGGGGTCATCGAGATACCCGAGCTGCTGCATCAGACGCTCCGCGTACAGGGCCCAGCCTTCGGCATGGCCGGAGGTGCCGGCAAGCAGTCGTCGCCAGGAGTTGAGCTCGGCACGGTTGTGTACCGCCTGCGCGATCTGCAGATGATGACCGGGTACGCCCTCGTGGTACACGGTCGTGAGTTCGCGCCAGGTGTCGAACTCCGTCACGCCTTCCGGCACGGACCACCACATGCGCCCCGGACGCGAGAAGTCATCGGTGGGGCCCGTGTAGTAGATCCCGCCCTCCTGCGTCGGAGCGATCATGCACTCCAACGTGCGGATCGCTTCAGGGATGTCGAAGTGCGAGGCGCCGAGCTCCTCGACCGCGCGGTCACTCGTCTCCTGCATCCAGCGCTGCAGCGCCTCCGTTCCCACCAGCTTGCGTGCCGGGTCGGACTCGAGGTGCGCGACGGCCTCCTCGACCGATGAACCGGGGAGGATCTCGTTCGCGATCGCGGTCTGCTCTGCCACCATGCGGGCGAGCTCTTCCCTGCCCCATTCGTAGGTCTCGTCGAGGTCGATCGTGGCGCCAAGGAAGCGGCGCGAGTTCAGCGCGTAGAGCTCTCGCCCGACGGCGTCGACCTCGTTCGCGGCCGGCGCCAGTTCTTCGGCGAGGAAGCGACGCAGCCCGTCATAGGCCACGCGTGCCGCTGCCGAGTTGTCGGCGAGCGTGCGCGCGAGGGACGCAGGAAGCTGGCCCTGCTCCGGCGCCGCATCCGCGACGAATGCGGCGAAGAAGCCGTCATCAGCCGTGTAACGGTCGATCTGGGTGGCGACCTCTGTCACCTGCCGACGCGCAGGGGTCACTCCCGCCGCGATGCCGGCACGCAGCGTCTCGGTGTAGCCGCGCAGCGCCTCGGGCACGGCGGCGAGACGAGTCGCGATGACAGCCCAGTCGTCCGCAGACGCGGTCGGCATCAGGTCGAAGGCCGCACGCACGTCCTGCGCGGCCGAGGCGATCACGTTCAGGTCGCGCAGGTGCCACTGGGCATCGTGGAACTCGAGGTCGAGCCGCAACTCCGAGCTCAGGTCGGTCTTCGTCACCTCGTCGATCGCATCGGAGGGCTCGAGAGCGTCGAGCTGCTGGAGCGTCCTGCGCGTCGCCGCCGCGATCTCGTCATGCCCTGCCGGGCTCAGATCGCCGAAGCGGTCGTTCGCCTCGCTGCGTCCGATGTAGGTGCCGAGGGTCGGTGCGAGCACCGCGATGGTGTCGACCCATTCATCGGCGACCTTGTCGATGGCGGAGGGAGTGCGGGGGGCTGAAGTCATACCTTCCAGCCTATCCCCGTCACTCCGGCGACCGCAGACCTCAGTGCGCGGCTTCGTTCCAGTCGCGACCACGCCCGACCTGCACGTCGAGCGGGACCGTGAGCTCCGCCGCATCACCCATCCGCGCGCGCACGATGCGCTCTGCGGCGTCCCACTCCCCGGGCGCGACCTCGACCACGAGTTCGTCATGGATCTGCAGCAGAGCGCGCGATGCGAGTCCCTCGGAGCGGAGGTCCTCGTGGATGTGGAGCAGGGCGATCTTCATGATGTCGGCAGCACTACCCTGGATAGGCGCGTTGAGGGCCGCGCGCTCAGCGTTCTCGCGCAGCACACGGTTGGGGCTCGCAAGATCGGGGAAGGGGCGCCGGCGACCGAAGATGGTCTCGGTGTAGCCGACCTCTTTGGCCTTCATGACCGAGGCGCGCAGGTAGTCGCGCACCGCGCCGAACCGCGCGAAGTACTCGACCATCAGCTGCTTGGCTTCGGACTGCTCGATGCGCAGCTGCTTCGACAGACCGAACGCCGACAGCCCGTAGACGAGGCCGTACGACATCGCCTTGACCTTGGTCCGCATGGCCGAGGTCACCTCGCTCGGCTCCACGCCGAACACCCGGGCACCGACGAAGCGGTGCAGGTCCTCGCCGCTGTTGAACGCCTCGATCAGCCCCTCGTCGCCCGAGAGGTGCGCCATGATGCGCATCTCGATCTGCGAGTAGTCGGCGGTGAGCAGGGATTCGTAGCCCTCCCCCACTTCGAACGCGCTGCGGATGCGACGCGACTCCTCGGTACGCACCGGGATGTTCTGCAGATTGGGGTCGGTGCTCGAGAGACGGCCGGTCTGGCTGCCGGTCTGCACGTACGTCGTGTGCACGCGGTGATCGTCGCCGATCGCGGTGTCGAGGGACTCGATGATCTGGCGGAGCTTGGTCGCCTCGCGGTGCTGCAGCAGCAGATTCAGGAACGGGTGCGGGTTCGTCTCCTGCAGGTCGGCGAGGACCGCGGCATCCGTCGAGTACCCCGTCTTCGTCTTGCGGGTCTTGGGAAGCTGCAGGTCTTCGAACAGAACCTCCTGGAGCTGCTTCGGCGACCCGAGGTTGAACTCACGACCGACCGTCGTGAACGCCTCCTGGGCGATGCTCTCGGCCCGCGTCGCGAGCTCTCCGGAGAAGGTCGACAGCACCTCGTGCGAGACAGCCACGCCGGCGACCTCCATGTCGGCCAGGGTCAGGAGGGTCGGGAGTTCGATGTCGACGAGCACCTTCGCCACCGGCTCCGGAATGTCCTCGCGGAGCGCCTCCGCCACACGGCGAGCGAACCACGCCTCCTGCGACGGGGTCGCCCCTTCGGTCTCGGGAACCAGCTGCGAGGGGTCGGCTTCGGGCAGCTTCTCGCCCAGGTAGCGCTCGACCAGGTCACCCAGCGACTTGTCGGGGAAGCTCGGACGCAGCAGCCAGCCCGCGAGGCTCGTGTCGTACGAGAGACCGCCCAGGCGGACACCCTGACGCAGGAGCGCCTTCACCTGGGGCTTCGCGTCGTGGAGCACCTTCGCGCTGTCGGACTCCAGCCACGCGCGCAGCGTCTCCGCCCCCTCCGCGGACCAGTCGACTTCGCGCAGCTCGGCGGCCGAGGAAGCGCCGATGCGCACCGGAATGCCGCCCTGCGTCACGAGACGCAGCGCGAGCTCCTGCTCCTGTGCGTCGGCCCACGCGACGAACTCCGAAGCCGTCACCTGCACGGGCTCGGGAAGCACGACGGCGGATGCCGGGTCATCAGCGACCTCGCCGGCACCCACAGCCTCGAACACGCGCGGCAGCAACGTGCGGAACTCGAGCCGGGCGAAGATGTCGCGCACCGCCTGCGCGTCGATCGGCGCGACGGCGAGGTCGTCGGGCGCGACAGGAAGCTCCACGTCGGTCAGCAGCCGGTTGAGCTGTCGGTTGCGACGCACATCGTCCATGTGCTCGCGCAGGTTGCCGCCGACGACTCCCTTGATCTCCTCGGCCCGAGCGAGCAGATCGTCGAGCGACCCGAACTGCGTCAGCCACTTGACCGCGGTCTTCTCACCGACCTTCGGCACGCCGGGGAGGTTGTCGCTGGTCTCGCCGACGAGGGCGGCGATGTCGGGGTACTGCTCGGGACGCACTCCATAGCGCTCCTGCACCGTGACGGGGTCGTAGCGCTTCAGCTGAGAGACGCCCTGCACCGAGGGGTAGAGCAGCGTGACGTCATCGTTCACGAGCTGGATCGTGTCGCGGTCTCCCGACACCACGAGCACGTCGTAGCCCTGCTCCGCTCCCTGGGAGGCGAGTGTCGCGAGGATGTCGTCCGCTTCGATGCCCTCCTTCGTGAGCACCTGGATCGACATCGCGGCGAGGCAGTCCTGCAGCAGCGGGATCTGTCCGCGGAATTCCTGCGGCGTCTCGGAACGGGTCGCCTTGTACTCGGGGTACACATCGGTGCGGAACGAGTGCCGAGAGGTGTCGAACGCGATGGCGAGGTGGGTGGGCTGCTCGGCCTTGATGAGGTTCACCAGCATCGACAGGAAGCCGTAGATGGCGTTTGTGTGCTGGTTGTCCTTCGTGGTGAAGTTCTCGACCGGCAGGGCGAAGAAGGCACGATAGGCGAGCGAATGGCCGTCGACGACCATGAGGGTAGGCTTTGCGGAGTCCGTCACCCTGTCAGCCTAACGAGGACGACAGACACCCGCTGAGGAGGATTCATGAGCGACGTCGCCACGAGCGAAGGACTCGACTGGGCCACCGCCCGCGGGATGGGCGCTCTCGCCCAGAAGATGGGCATGGAGTTCCTCGAGTTCAGCCTCGAGCGCTGCGTCGCGACGCTTCCGGTGGAGGGCAACACGCAGCCCGTCGGTCTCATGCACGGCGGCGCCTACGTCGTGCTCGGGGAGTCGCTCGGGTCCATGGCCGCGAATCTGCATGCCGGTCCCGGCCGCCTCGCGGTCGGCGTCGACATCAATGCGACCCACACCCGTTCCGCCACATCGGGCGTCGTCACCGGCGTGTGCACACCCGTGCACCTCGGGCGCAGCATCACGGTGCACGAGATCGTCGTCACCGACGATCAGGGCAGGCGCTGCTCCACGATCCGCATCACCAACATGATCAAGGATGCGCCGGCAGCGCGCTGACCGGCTCCTCCAGCAATCGCTGGAACAGGACATGGTCCTGCCAGGATCCCGCGATCCGCAGATAGCGCGGGGCGAGACCGATCCGTTCGAAGCCGTTCGCGCCGAGCACGCGCTGCGACGCCGCGTTCTGCACGAGCGTGGCCGCCTGCACCCGGTGCAGCCCCAACTCCTCCCGCGCGTGTCCGAGAGCGATCTCCACCGATCGTGTGGCCAGTCCGCGACCCTGCAGCGCCGCGTCGACCCAGTAGCCGAGATCCGCGCTGCGGAACGCGCCGCGCACGATGTTGTTCAGGTTCACGCGACCCCGGATCGAGCCGTCGGACGACACGATGACGAAACGTACGTTGCGGCCTGCGGGAGCATCCGAGACGTACTGGATGACGTCTCGCTCCTGCCAGGTCTCGCTGAAGAAGTCCACATCGCGCACCGGCTCCCACGGAGCCAGGTGCGCACGATTGCGGAGATACGCGCGCGCGAGCGCAGCGCCGTCACCGGTCTCGACCGGACGCAGCGTGTGATCCGCGTCGAGACGGTGCACTACTTCTTCGGCGCGAGCTGCTCGATGATCGCCTTGGCGACATCCTGCATCGTCAGGCGACGATCCATCGACGCCTTCTGGATCCAGCGGAAGGCCTCGGGCTCACTCAGGCCCATCTTCTCGTTGAGCAGGCCCTTGGCCCGATCGACGAGTTTGCGGGTCTCGAAGCGCTCGACCATGTCGGCGACCTCGGCCTCGAGCGTGATGATCTGCTCGTGGCGGGCCAGCGCGATCTCGATCGCGGGAAGAAGGTCGTTCGGCGTGAACGGCTTCACGACATAGGCCAGTGCGCCTGCCTCGCTCGCCCGCTCGACGAGCTCCTTCTGGCTGAACGCGGTCAGCAGCACGACGGGCGCGATGTTGCCCTTGTGCAGCTTCTCGGCGGCGCTGATGCCGTCGAGCTGCGGCATCTTGACGTCCATGATGACGAGGTCGGGGCGCAGCTCCGTCGCGAGTGCCACGGCCGTCTCACCGTCACCGGCCTCTCCGACGACGTCGAATCCGTTGTCGCGAAGGATCTCGACGATGTCGAGACGGATCAGCGATTCGTCTTCGGCGACGACGACGCGTCGCGGGGCGGATGCCGTGGGCTGTTCTGCCATATCTTCCTCGGTCACAGACCCATCCTAGTCGAGTGGCTCCCCGCGGCGGCCACGCACCGCCCGGCGCCGTCGGCATGCGCTGCGCTGCGCTAAAGTCGTAGACGCGACACACGAGCCGGCGTGGCGGAATGGCAGACGCGGAGCACTCAAAATGCTTTGTCCGAAAGGGCGTGTGGGTTCGAGTCCCACCGCCGGCACACACAGTACGCGCGTGATGCGGTAGAAATCTCTCATGCATCCCCGCGATTCAGCGGACATCTGGCACCGTACGCGCGGAGCCCGACGTGGTTTCCTCGTCGCAGGCGTGGTCGTCGCGCTCCTCGTCTGGGCACTCGGCGCCGATGCCATCCGCCGCCATATCGAGGGCGAGGCAGACCTGGAGACGGACCCGGCCTTCTACACCGTGGCCACTCCCCCGGCCGCCGGCGATCCCGGCGACATCATCCGCGTCGAGGAGATCGCCAGCGCACCCCTCGGCTCGGCGGCCTGGCGCGTGATCTACCACTCGCGCGACCTGCACGGTGAGGACATCCCGGTGTCCGCGGTGGTGATCGTGCCCGACACGCCCGCGCCGGCGGAGGGGCGCACCGTGGTGGCATGGGGGCATCCGACGACAGGCGCAGCGGCGCACTGCGCTCCGTCGCTCGCCGTGGATCCGTTTCAGCTGATCGAAGGGCTCCACGAGTTCCTGGCGGAGGGTTACGCGATCGTCGCGACGGACTACCCCGGGATGGGTGTCGCCGGCCCCTCGGCCTATCTGCTGGGCATCCCCGAGGCGAACAGCGTGCTGGACGCCGTGCGGGCCGCGCGCAACATCGATGGAGCGCGCGCCGGGGACCGGCTCGTGCTGTGGGGGCACTCCCAGGGCGGGCAGGCGGCACTGTTCGCCGCCGAACGCGCCGCGTCGTACGCGCCGGAGCTCACGCTCCTCGGCGTCGCCGTGGCCGCGCCGGCGGCGAACCTCAGCGAGCTGATGAGCGACGACATCGTGAACGTCTCAGGAGTCACGATCGCCTCGTACGCGATCCCCGCCTATGAGGCCGCGTACGGGGACAGGTACCCCGACGGCGAGATCGCGGCGATCCTCACCCCTGCCGGCACCGCGGCGACGCCGGACATGGCCGCGTTGTGCCTGCTGTCGCAGAACAAGGAGATCCATGCGATCGCTGATCCGCTCATCGGAGGGTATGTGAGGAGCGATCCGTCCACCACAGAACCCTGGGCGACGCTGCTGAAGGAGAACAGCGCCGGAGCGGAGCCCCTCACCGTCCCCGTCTTCGTGGGACAGGGGCTGGCCGACGAGCTGGTGGAGCCGAAGGCGACCGAGGACTACGTCGCGCTGCTCTGCTCACAGGGGGCGGACATCGCCTTCCACCGGTACCCGGGCGTCAACCACGGGCTCGCCGCCTACGCAGCGCTCCCCGAGATGCTGCTCTGGCTGTCCACGGTGACGTCCGGACGGACGCCGTCGACGACGTGCCGCTAAGGCCGCCACGCACGACGAAGGGGCGGAGCCGATGGCCCCGCCCCTTCGCTGTTCCGTCAGGTCAGACGGTCGCTTCCTTGTAGATCGGAGCGGCGCCGTTGACGGCGTCCCCGACCTTGTGGACGCGGATGTCGTTCGTCGAGCCCACGATCCCGGGAGGGGATCCGGAGATCACCACGACCTTGTCGCCTTCCTGGGCCAGACCGCTGCTGAGCAGGTACTCATCGACCTGGATGTACATGAGGTCGGTGTGCTGCACCATCTCGACCAGCTTCGAGCGGATACCCCAGGTCAGCGCCATGCGGCGACGGATGTGGGGGTCCGGGGTGAAGGCGATCATCGGGATGCGCGAGCGCAGACGCGACAGACGACGAGCCGAGTCACCCGACTGTGTGAACACGCAGAGGAACTTCGCGTCGACGAACTCCGCCACCTCGAGGGCCGCCAGCGTGATGGCACCACCTTGCGTGCGCGGCTTCGTGGTGAGCGGCGCGATGCGCTCCAGGCCGTGCTCCTCGGTGGACTCGATGATGCGTGCCATCGTCTCGACGACGACGACCGGGTAGTCCCCGACACTGGTCTCACCAGAGAGCATCACGGCGTCCGCACCGTCGAGCACCGCGTTGGCGACGTCCGAGGTCTCGGCGCGCGTGGGCACGGGGCTGCTGATCATCGACTCGAGCATCTGCGTCGCGACGATGACGGGCTTGGCGTTGCGACGGGCGAGCTCGACCGCGCGCTTCTGCACGATCGGCACGGCCTCGAGCGGCAGCTCGACACCCAGGTCACCACGGGCGACCATGATCGCGTCGAACGCGTCGACGATGCCCTCGAGCGCATCGACGGCCTGCGGCTTCTCGACCTTGGCGATGACGGGGAGCTTGACTCCCTCTTCCGCCATGATCTCGTGCACGCGGGTGATGTCCTCGGCGTTGCGCACGAACGACAGCGCGATGAGGTCGGCTCCGATGCGCAGACCCCAACGGAGGTCGTCCTCGTCCTTCTCGCTGAGCGCGGGGACGTTGACGGCGACACCGGGCAGGTTGATGCCCTTGTTGTTCGAGACGGCTCCGGCGACGATGACCTTGGTGGTCACGGTGACACCGTCGGACTCGACGACCTCGACACGGACCTTGCCGTCGTCGATCAGCAGGAAGTCGCCGGGCTTGACGTCCTGGGGCAGGCCCTTGAAGGTCGTGCCGCAGATGTCCTTGTTGCCGATGATGTCTTCGGTCGTGATCTTGAAGATGTCGCCTTCGGCGAGCTCGTAGGGGCCGGCCTCGAACTTGCCGAGGCGGATCTTCGGGCCCTGCAGGTCGACCAGGATGGCGACGGCGCGGCCGGCGTCATCGGCAGCGCGACGGACGTTCGCGTAGTTGTTCTCATGCACGGAGTAGTCACCGTGGCTGAGGTTCAGGCGTGCGACATCCACACCCGCATCGATCAGGGCGCGGACGGTCTCATAGGTGGATGTGGCAGGGCCCAGGGTGGCGACGATTTTCGCGCGTCTCAACAGATACTCCAGGGTTGTGGTGGGGGAAGGTACTACAGGCGCAAGCGCCGCGGCTCAGCCTACGCGGGCTGAAGGCCGAGCGCGACATCACTCGGGCGCACCGGCTCGGGCAGCACGGTGCTGCCCATGAGGAAGCGATCGACGTTCGCAGCGGCCGCACGGCCCTCCGCGATCGCCCAGACGATGAGCGACTGGCCGCGACCGGCGTCGCCGGCCACGAAGACGCCGGGGACGGTCGACTCGTACGAGGAGTCGCGCACGAAGGCACCGCGGTCCGTCGTCTGCGGACGGGTCTCCTCGGTGTAGCCGTCCTGTTCCGGTCCGGTGAAGCCCATGGCGATGAGGACGAGGTCCGCGGGGATCTCGCGCTCGGTGCCGCTCTTGGGAACACGGCGTCCGTCGATGTACTCGGTCTCGGCGACGCGGAGCGCCCGCACCTCGCCGACCTCGTTGGAGAGGAACTCGACGGTGGAGGCCAGGAAGACCCGCTCGCCGCCCTCTTCGTGCGCCGAGGAGACCTCGAACACGGTCGGCATCATCGGCCACGGCTGGTGGTCGGGGCGCTCGGTGCCCGGCTGCGTGCCGATCGCGAGGTTGGTGACGCTCAGCGCGCCCTGACGGTGCGCGGTGCCGATGCAGTCCGCACCGGTGTCACCGCCACCGATCACGATGACGTGCTTGCCCTCGGCGCTGATCTGGTCGGTGACCTTGTCGCCGGCGACGGCGTGGTTCGACTCGACCAGGTACTCCATGGCGAAGTGCACGCCATCGAGGTCGCGACCGGGGATGGAGAGGTCACGCGGCACCGTGGATCCCGTCGCGATCACGACGGCGTCGTAGCGGGCGCGCAGGTCGGGCCAGGAGATGTCCTTGCCGATCTCCACACCGGCACGGAAGCGGGTGCCCTCTTCCTGCATCTGACGCAGTCGGGACTCGAGCTGCCCCTTCTCCATCTTGAAGTCAGGGATGCCGTAGCGCAGCAGGCCGCCGATGCGGTCGTCGCGCTCGAAGACGGCGACGGTGTGACCGGCACGCGTCAGCTGCTGAGCCGCGGCGAGTCCGGCGGGGCCCGATCCGACGACGGCGACCGTCTTGCCGGTCAGGCGGGCCGGCGGCTGCGGCTCGACCCATCCCTTGGCGAAGGCCTCATCGATGATCGAGACTTCGATCTGCTTGATCGTGACAGCCGGCTGGTTGATGCCGAGCACGCAGGAGCTCTCGCACGGTGCCGGGCACAGACGCCCGGTGAACTCGGGGAAGTTGTTCGTCGCGTGCAGGCGATCGATCGCCGCGCGACCCTCGCCACGCCAGGTCAGGTCGTTCCACTCCGGGATCAGGTTGCCCAGGGGGCATCCCGAGTGACAGAACGGCACGCCGCAGTCCATGCACCGCCCGGCCTGACGGCGCAGGACGGCCTGGTCTCCGGGCTCGTAGACCTCTTTCCAGTCCATGATGCGGACCGGGACAGGACGCCGGGCGGGAACCTCCCGCTCGGTGACCTTCAGAAAACCTTTGGGATCAGCCACCGGTCACCTCCAGGATGCGGTTCCAGACGATGTCGCCATCGGGGTCGATCCCCTCGGCGACTGCTTCTTCACGCATGCTCCGCACGGCGGCGAAGTCACGCGGGAGCACCTTCACGAACTCGGTCGCCGCGACCTCGAACCGCGAGAGCAGTTCGGATGCCAGCGGAGACGCGGTGCGCTCGACGTGCTCCACCAACAGGCTGCGGAGCACCTCGAGATCGGCACGGTCGAGCTGCTCGAGGAGCAGTTCGCCGCTGCCGAGGGACTGGGAATTGACCTTGCCGGTGTCGAGCGCGTGCACGTACGCCACTCCCCCGGACATGCCGGCGCCGAAGTTGCGTCCCGTCGTGCCCAGGATCACCGCGAGGCCACCGGTCATGTACTCGAGTGCGTGGTCGCCCACGCCCTCGACGACCGCGGTGGCGCCGGAGTTGCGCACCAGGAAGCGTTCGCCGACCACACCGGAGATGAACATGGTTCCCGACGTGGCACCGTAACCGATCACGTTGCCCGCGATCACGTTCTCCTGCGGGGTGATCGCCGAGCCGCGCGGCGGACGGATGGTGATGTCACCACCCGAGAGGCCCTTGCCGACGTAGTCGTTCGCATCGCCCTCGAGTCGCAGGATGATGCCCGGCGGCAGGAACGCACCGAGCGACTGCCCGGCGGTGCCGTGCAGTGTCACGTCGATGGTCTCGCGCGGCAGCCCGTCTGCACCGTGACGCGACGTCACCTGGTGACCGAGCATGGTGCCGACGGCGCGCTCGGTGTTCGCGATCGGCAGCTCGACGACGACCGGCTCTCCGTTGAGGAGCGAGCCCTTCGCGATGTCGATGAGCTGCACGTCGAAGTGCTTCTCGAGCTCGTGGTCCTGCGTGCGGCCGCTACGGCGCGGTTCGCCGGCCGGGAAGGCGGGACCGTCGAGGATCGGGCTCAGGTCGAGTCCGTCCGCCTTCCAGTGGTCGACCGCCGCGTTGACCTCGATCAGATCGGCACGACCGACGATCTCGTCGATCGACCGGAAACCGAGCTCGGCGAGCAGTTCACGCACTTCTTCCGCGATGAACTCCATGAAGTTCACGACGAACTCGGGCTTGCCGGTGAAGCGTTCGCGCAGCGCAGGGTTCTGTGTCGCGACACCCACCGGGCAGGTGTCGAGGTGGCACACGCGCATCATGATGCAGCCGCTGACCACGAGCGGCGCCGTGGCGAAGCCGAACTCCTCCGCGCCCAGCAGAGCGCCGATGATCACGTCACGACCGGTCTTGAGCTGACCGTCGACCTGCACGACCACGCGGTCGCGCATGCCGTTGAGCATGAGCGTCTGCTGCGTCTCGGCGAGACCGAGCTCCCAGGGCGTTCCCGCGTGCTTGAGGGAGTTGAGCGGGCTCGCGCCCGTGCCGCCGTCGTGCCCGGAGACCAGGATGACGTCGCTGAGCGCCTTGGCCACACCCGCGGAGACCGCACCGATACCCGACTGGCTGACCAGCTTGGTGTGGATGCGCGCCTCGGGGTTCGCACGCTTCAGGTCGAAGATGAGCTGCTTGAGGTCTTCGATCGAGTAGATGTCGTGGTGCGGCGGCGGCGAGATGAGACCGACGCCGGCGGTCGCGTGGCGCGTGCGCGCCACCCACGGGTACACCTTGGTCGGCGGCAGCTGCCCGCCCTCGCCGGGCTTGGCACCCTGCGCGAGCTTGATCTGGATGTCATCCGCCTCGGTGAGGTAGAGGCTGGTGACACCGAATCGACCGGACGCGACCTGCTTGATCGAGCTGCGGCGCGCGGGGTCGACCAGACGGTCGGGGTCCTCGCCGCCTTCACCCGTGTTGGACTTGCCGCCGATGCTGTTCATCGCGATCGCCAGCGTCTCGTGCGCCTCACGGGAGATCGAGCCGTAGCTCATCGCACCGGTCGAGAAGCGCTTCACGATGTCGGACACGGACTCGACCTCGTCGAGCGGCACCGGCTTGCGAGTTCCCGTGCGCAGCGTGAAGAGTCCGCGCAGCGTCTTGAGCTCTGCGGCCTGGTCGTCGACGAGCTTGGTGTACTCGCGGAAGATGTCGTAGCGCCGGGTACGGGTCGAGTGCTGCAGCTTGAACACCGTCTCCGGGCTGAAGAGATGCGGAGAGCCGTCACGCCGCCACTGGTACTCGCCACCGGTCCACAGGCGCTCATGCGCCCGCGCCGCCGCGTCCTCCGGGTAGGCGTAGTCGTGCCGCGCCTGGTTCTCCGCGAAGATCTCTTCGATCCCGATGCCGCCGAGCTTGGACTCGGTACGGGTGAAGTAGGCGTCGATGAACTCCTGGCTGAGCCCCACTGCTTCGAAGACCTGCGCACCGGCGTAGGACGAGACGGTGGAGATGCCCATCTTCGACATGATCTTGAGCACGCCCTTGCCGAGGGCGTAGATCAGGTTGCGGACGGCCTTCTCCGGCGTGATCCCGTTGATGTAGCCGGTGCGCACGAGGTGCTCCACGGTCTCCATCGCCAGGTACGGGTTGATCGCGGAGGCTCCGTAGCCGATCAGCGTGGCGACGTGGTGGACCTCGCGGACGTCACCGGCCTCCACGATCAGACCGACCTTCATGCGGTTCTCGCGGCGGATCAGGTGGTGGTGGATCGCCGAGACCATGAGCAGCGAGGGGATCGGCGTCAGGTCCTTGTTCGAGTCGCGGTCCGACAGGATGATGAACTCGGCACCGCTCTCGATGGCCGCGTCGGCCTCGGCGCACATCTCGGCGAGACGGTCCTGCAGGGTCTCGGGACCCGCGTCGAAGTGGTACAGACCACGGATCGTGACACTGGAGCGATCGGGGAGCGCCTTGTCGATGTGGCGGATCTTCGCGAGCTCGTCGTTGTCGATCACCGGGAAGTCGAGCGACACCGTGCGGGTGTGCTCGGGGCCCCAGGACAACAGGTTGCTCTCCGGTCCGAGACCGAGCTTCAGGCTGGTGACGACCTCTTCACGGATCGAGTCGAGCGGCGGGTTCGTGACCTGCGCGAACTGCTGCGTGAAGTAGTCGAACAACAGCCGAGGACGCTTGCTGAGCACCGCGATCGGAGTGTCGGATCCCATGGCGCCGAGCGGCTCGACACCGTTCTGCCCCATCGGGGTCAGCAGGATGCGCACCTCTTCCTCGGTGTAACCGAAGGTGCGCTGACGCCGGGTG